>CAXUGH010000436.1:0-3670 GCA_964250365.1 uncultured Ktedonobacteraceae bacterium | reverse complement strand
CAAACGCCGCACAGCTCGAACCAAACAATCCCGCTATTCACCTGGGACTCGCCGAGGCCAATCTCGCGCTAGGCAACTACAATTTCGTGACAATGGCGGCGCAACGCGTGCAAGAACTACAGCCAGAGGGCGGCGTCGAAAGCATTATTGCACAGGCACTACTCGACGTACTCGCACATCAGTATGACCGTGCATTACAAAAGGTCGATACCGCCATCGCGCAAAACCCTGGTATTGCCTATGCTCACGCTCTGCGCTCGTACCTGTTGCGTCTCAACAATCAGGACTACGACGCGAATCTTGCACGGGCACGCTCGGCTCGTCTCTCCTACGGTGGTCGCTTCGATGGCGTCTTTCCAGCAGCGGAGCCGCTGCCCTATCCAACGCCCACACCCTACACAGGAGGATATAGCGGTACAACGGAAACAACACCTGAGACAGAGAGAACACAAGAAGCACCTCAACAGCGTAACGAGGTACCCACATGGTCACGCCCAAACGGTATGCAGCGACAGATGATACGCACGCGTTTCGCCTTGAGCCAGTATCAAAGTCTGGTGACATACATTATCATTGCCGTTAACGTTGTGGTATTCGCCTTTAGTCTCTTATATCCTTCGATAGTTGATGCAGGGGCACAGATTAACCCACTAGTTGCACAGGGCGAATACTGGCGTCTCTTCACGGCGATGTTTTTACACGCCAACTTCCTGCATATCGGCTTCAATATGCTCTCGCTCTTCTTTGTGGGACGTGCGATTGAGGTCTATTATGGTAAGTTACGTTACCTCGCCATTTACCTGCTCTCAGGTATTGCTGGTGGTATACTCTACTTTTTCACATCACCAGGGGGTTCCGCGATAGGAGCATCAGGCGCGATCTTTGGCGTATTCGGAGCGTTGGGTGTTTTCTACATCGTCAATCGGCGTAGCCTCGGTGCTTACGGACGCGGAGCTATCGGTAACTGGCTCTTCTGGATTGGTCTCAACCTAGTGTTTGGCCTATCCAACCCCGATATTGCCCTCTTCGCGCACATCGGCGGTCTGATCGCTGGCATGCTCATCGCATTCGCCCTCTCGCCACGCATCGGCAACAGAAGAATCTACTAGACAATTTCATATCAAAAAGTGTCATTATGCATGCATAATGACACTTTTTGATATTCCCTGATACACCCTTCGCTTGTTGTAGCGAGGAGTACACTAGATATAGGAAGTCGAGCTTGCAATCTCGCTGTGGCCCTGGCTGAGTCACACAATGATCCTATCCATGCCCTTTACCCCCCTGCTCGACTTTCTCCTTTTTCTCCTCAAGATTACCCCTTTTGAGGGACACACCCCAGCTAACAAAACTGTTATACTGCTCTCAGGTAGAAGCGAGCAAGCGGTTTGTTTTTCTAGTGTCAAACTCCTCTCTCGCAATTGCCTTACCCGGACTACAGAAGTCTCGAAGGGTGTTGAAGTACTCGTTTCACAAGCGTTTATCCCCCTCTTAAAACGCGAGAAGAGTACTTCAACGAATTAAGAATCTGATTTCAACCACTCTTCTTTAAGCAATCCAAAATAGTACTCGTCCTCGTTATGCTTCTTTGGAAATTTATCCGAGCAACGTCCTTCACCTTTTCAATGAAAGGAAGATATTTATTCACGTCATCTGCGTGACTGAACGCGGACCACGAGTAAAGCTGCTTCCATTCCAGGTAAATGTATCAGTCACTCGTCGATCTCCACAAGCAAAACACTGACCAGGAAGCCAACCCTTCGATACAACAGTGACTTGTTCCCCGGAAATTTGGATCGATTGAATCCGAAGTCCAAGCCCTTGTGGACCATCCGTGCCATCTTGATAATCGAGCAAAGTTGCAATACGCTGAGGATGAGCAGGGTCCGACGCTCCATCAAACACTTCAAGACGATCAGGCCAACTCTCAGTAGCTCCAACACAAGCGACAGCTACAAATGCCTCTGGGTTTCCATCACCAGTTACATCAGCAAACTTTTCCACATCAACTTGCACCCCATGCGGGTCACTTGGATACGCTGGAGGTTGACAGCCAAGTTCCTTTTCAGTGATCACTTTTGTCCAGTCTACCCCTTCGAGAGAGGGCGTAGGCGAGGAACCTGTCAAACTCTGACCACACTGGTTGCTGATATGAGCTTGAGGAAAAATACTTACGAGCCACACCGGTCCTCCCACTCTTGCTTCCTGATGACGAGCAAGTGTTATCGCTGTTGTCGGATCTAACTGCCCATCAGCACGATAGTGAACTTGATGCACACCCACTGCTGGGAAGTCGTCGATTGTGCCTTTCAGACATACATCACCTGTGCTAGGCTCGAAAGCAAAGTGTATCACGCCATTAATAGCAGGGATACCGGCAAGTGCGAATTTTAGATCTGCTCTCCCTATCGGGAGCTTGAAAGCATACTGGATAGTAAGAAATTCAGTTTCTGAGGGAAAACCAGGCAATGGAGGATCAACTTTCCAACGGAACCAATTAACGTTATCAGCTTTAGTCCCAGTAAGTGTATAAGCACGAGCGCAGTTCGGGCGGTGATATTCTGTACCAATGAAATACTGTTGGTGGCAAGTAGGATCAACAGTTACCTGTGCTTCTCCTTTTGTAAAATCTAAAATGATAGAAACTTTTGTATCTTCTGGATTAAATAAGGGACTGAAATCTCGGTCATTACCATAAAAGTAATCAAAAGCAGTCCGGGTCGCAATAAATGCTTCCATTCTCACTACCCCTACCTTTGGCATGCTGCAAGGCGCAGCAAAATCACCTACAGAGTAGCCAGCAATAAATCCAGGTGGAACAGGAGCAGGAACCTCATGCAGCACTTGAAAAACATTATCCAGCCCAGACCAAGCAGTTTGGTTCACAGTACCATTGCAAAAAGGCTGTTGGTTTCCAGAATTCCGAGCTACAATGGTAGGAAGTGGCGTGCTACTATTTTGTACATTGTTCTCTTTAGGTGTTGAAGGAGAATCACAGCCAGACACAAAAACAAGGGTGAGCAACAGGATGGTAAAACATCTGAACAATTGGGAAGAAGACGGATTTCCACTTCCTTCATCTTGTTTGTTCCACTTCTGACCATTTCTACACTTGAATACCATGTGACATCCCTTTCTAGTTTTCATCTAGCCCTCAATTACTCTTCTCCAATTCAGGGCATACTTTCCGCAACAGTTCGCGTACTTACAGGTTAGAAACAGATATAACCTTGTAAATTTTGTTCACGAATCGAATGAGATGAAAGGTGCTTGATTTCAGCAACACATTATGCGTTATATCCATTGTTTTTATCCTACAATTTTGATATTAACTTATTTTATCACATTTTTGCAAATTTATTCTGTAATTATTTTATCATAAATTGTATTTACACATCACAATTTTTGACAAATATACGAGGATATTGTACGCTCTGGTATTGTATCCCTCACACATAGATGATTTCTTTTTACCTTGTATATACAGAGCTAAATACACTTTTATTATGTGATAGTAGTAGAGCATATCCTTTTTTCATCATTATTAAAAGAAAACTAAAATGCAAATACTTTGCTCAACTGGAGCCTTTACCCGCAGTTCTGATCCTCTTAGCCACGAGGCCATTTTGAAGTATAGTCAAGAGTTTGACGCCGATGGCCTGGAAATCAT
>CAXUGH010000435.1:0-3674 GCA_964250365.1 uncultured Ktedonobacteraceae bacterium | reverse complement strand
ATTCGCGTTTTCGGAATTACTTAAAGAAGATAAGCATTGTTTTCTAAATAAAACGTAATAATACGCAAAGAAACATATAAAATTAAATTGAAACACATTGATACATGTTGTACGGACTTTTAGGGGACTTGACAAACACTAGCGTCGTCCGTATACTTTTCACTGTAGAGAATATCTTTACTTATTGTTTGCATATCATTATTTGTAGGAAAATATGACAATAACACTGCAAAAACTATTAGCTATTTTCATGGGTACAGTTCTCGCGTTGGCCCTATTACTGGTATGTAGTCAAAGTACGGTACATGCCGCATCTTCAGACCTTGCAAGCTCGAATTGTAAGTCGCCCTGTGCAGCAGCTAGCACGTTCTATGGCTCCAATAAAGCATGGATGAAAACAGCGACGAGTGATTGGTGGGAACAGCAAGATACGTGGTGCGGTATAGCCAATATACGAGCAATTCAAAGATACGATTGGCTCTACTACAACGGTGGCAGCCCTAAATGGGACAACTCGCAACAGGCGATATTTAACAGGCTCAACGGTAATACGAGTCCCTGGGGGGCTGGTGGTGGAGGTGTACGGGCGAACATAAGCCGCGATTTTGGCACCGATCCTCGCGCCATCGCATACGGTGCATGGTACGATACGCCAGCAAGTACCAGCTCTCAACCGTACTGGTTTCACAACTGGATTTATAGAACGAATGCCGTTACCGCAGTCATGGACTTTAGCTCGGATTTCGGCACCAACACAGTCTCACACAATGACCCCATTAGCGTCACAATCGATGGCGGCTATCATTCCTTCGTTGTTGATGGCGTCTTTGCCAGTAGTGATCCTTCGCGTGGCAGTACAACCATACAATCTATCGACACATGGGACCCCTGGCTGAACAGTGCCAATGCCGCTCGTGACGGCAACCACTATTACAATCAGACGCAGAATCAAGTATGGTCGCTCTACGATTGGACGCATACCAACAAAATGTGGGGGCAACCATATGACAATGGCAACAACACAGGCAGTGACCCTGACCCTGATACGTCCAATCACTACTATGTGCCACCCTTTCCTGGCGGCTACGCTCATCACTGGAACACGTACTACGTTACCATCGAGCAAGACAGAATTAACGATGCCTCGACATCACACGACTACGCCATTGGGCAGGATGGTCATTTAGCACCGCATAATTAACGGACGCGATAATGCTCTTTAAATTTTTAATGTGGTAACGATTTTCGACACGTCGAGTGAAGAGAGGGGCAGGGAGACCGCAAGGGTCTCCCCTACATTTCATTCCCATCTTTAATTTTTAAACAGCATCATCGGGTCCCTACAACCCTTTGGTCTTTGGTGAATGCACCAGAGATATAGAGCAAGAAGTCTTGCGACCTCTTGCTCTGAGGAGAATATATTCATGTCGTCACGCAGAAATAAAAAGCAACAGCAGACTCTACCCTTATCACCCATATTAGGCAGTGCGCTTCTGCTTGTCATTGCATTGGTACTCATTATCTCGTGGACCAGTAGCGCAAATGCATCGGGCGGCAAACCGACTGATGGTGTAGCAGTAGGCAATGGTTCGCTGAATCACCCCAAAGGATGGTGTGGGAACGGCAATGGGCAAGCAGCATGCTCACCTGCAAGTCCAGAATGGACATTGATTACCGCCAACAACACCGCTTCTGCCATCGCCGCTAATAGCAACTTTGCATCGATGCGAAATCAGTATGGGTATACCGTACTTGATACTCCTACGCTTGTTCACGCGTATCAAGCGCACACAGGCCAGGACTATTACGATAATGACCACCTTGTGGTAACTGTAAAAAATGCAGCAGGATTGCGCTGTGGTATCTTTGATTTCGTGTACGATAGCACCCATACACATATCCGCTTTTCCTCTTTCGGTGTCATCACCGCGTTGGACCCACATTCGCAACTCGCGTTTCCCTATGTTAGCTCGCTACAGGCACAGAGCGTAGTACACACTCAGCTTCATATGGATTTGCTGGTGGGGAGACAACCAGAGCTTATCTTTTTTCCCATTGATGCAAGTTATACCAATCGTACCTCTCCCATTCATGCATGGGCTGGTGGGGGAAATTCAGCCATGAATCCCATGTGGTACGTTGTTGGGTCCGATGCTCAGAACTACTTTATCGGCAGCGACCTTCACGCGCATGTTCAACAGGAATTGCCGATCACTACGAATCCTTAATGTCAACGATAATCAAAGGGGATACAAGGGGCCAGGGCGGGCGCGGGGGGGGGGCGCGCCCGCCGCGCCCACTCCGAGCGCGCGCCCCTCCCATACACGAGGTGCCCGTAGAGACGTTTCGTGTATGGGAGGGGCGTCCCCTTGCGGGCGCCCTGGTTTGGCAGACGACTCCGTTTTCACGTTACGTTAACACCTGTGGGTGGCACCTATTGCTCCTTTTTCGATACGAAAAGAGACTTCTTCATGTGTACACCTCTCAAGCTCCATATTCTTATACTTGCTTTTTCGTTGCTCTTGTTTACCGCAGGATGCACAACGGGTGGAAATACTACGACCAATCCCACGCCTACGCCGAAACTGGATAGTGGACCGAAAGGTCCTGGTTCGCCTGCGCTCACGGCGACTGCACGCGTGACGCCTGACGCTACAACTTGCCCATCAGTTGGTACGATTGCACCTGCTGCGACTACTGGTTGGAAAACGTATCAGGATGCAACCTATCACTTTCAATTCGCGGTTCCTCTGGGGTGGAACGCTGGAAAAGATGATGAAGGCGACCCAGGCTCCGACATTGCAGCAGTTTTTCCTCCAGGAGTCACGGTGCCCTTTAACGCAGCTTCGAGCCAAGCAGAGCGATTTCAAGTGACACTGAATATTAGCGATCCCCCTTTTGACCCTGCTCATGATAGTAGTTGGAAGGCTGAAAGCGGCACTATCGCGGTAGGCAACATCCAGGCAACGCTCTATGATCGCGTCTCAGCAGACTGCCAACAAGTCAATCGTGCTGTAGTTGCACATATCGCACAACACACGTATCAATTCTACCTGTCCTCGCCATTCTCCAACGCCAAACAGGATATAACCTTGTTTCTGGGCACATTGCAAACATTCTCAGCCCAATAATAAAGAAGGAGGATGTTCGTGGCAAGCCACGAACATCCTCCTTCTTTACTGTAAAGAAACGCTAGGCGGTGACGTTCAACGCTGTATCATCAACGTAGAAGTTCGTTGTTGATGAACTGGTGTTGGTCGTGCCCTGGAAGTAGACCTCAATCGACTTCCCTTTATAGTTGCTGAGAGCCGAGGTGACATCGAAGGTGTACTGCGTCCAGCCGCTGGCGTTCGCGTTAGACTTTGTCTGCACCGTCGAGATCGTTGCACCAGTGCTGCTACGAATACGCGCTACGAAATTGTCGGAGCTGGTACTGCCCGTCTTGTTCGTGCTGATGTAGAGCCAGTAGGTGAGTACTACCTTACTGGTTGTGCTTGGCAGTGCCACAGTCTGGTAAATCTGGTCGTTAGCAGAGCTGTAGCCACCAAGCCACGCGCTATAGCTGCCAGAATGAGGATTGCTGCTATCAACAAGCTCGTAGCCACCAGAGGAAGACTCTGTCCAGGGCGATGAACCACTTTCAAAGCCGGGATTAGCGAGCAGTTGCGTGGTGG
>CAXUGH010000434.1:0-3706 GCA_964250365.1 uncultured Ktedonobacteraceae bacterium | reverse complement strand
GTCCAGCCCGTTGTCTCTTCCCTGTGCTTGCATTATTGTTGGAAGTGTTCGACTATCGACTCGCTTCGTGCCTTTGCCTCGTCGGGATCGAGGCCAGCCGAGCGACGCGCCCGTCTTTGACGTAGTAAATCCCAGCACTGATCGAGGCTCACTTCGAGCGTCTTTATGCGTTCTTGCTCATCGCTACTCAGACCACCGTCTTCCTCGCCGCGCTGTGTTAAATGATGCTCTTCATCTACCAAACTCTGGATTCGGTGCATTATCTCTGTATCATCCATTGAAACTTCTCCTTGTTATTGGAAACGTTGTGTAGCTATACACGCTCCTATTTTATCACGCTCGTATACGTCATCAGCATATTGCACTCTTCTGTTGGAAGGGATATGATTGGCGCAATCATAAGAATATTTTTGGATAGAGGAAAATCGTATGACACCAGAACGTGAGCGGCTCAAACAGTCGCAAGAGCGAAGTATTTACTGGAAACGTTGGGGACCCTATATCAGCGAACGCGCTTGGGGAACGGTACGAGAGGATTATAGTCCCGATGGAAATGCCTGGAACTATCTTCCTCACGATCAGGCACGCTCAAAAGCATATCGCTGGGGTGAAGATGGGTTGGCGGGAATGTGTGATCGCCATCAACAGATTTGTCTGGCAATCTCGCTTTGGAATGGACACGATACTATTTTGAAAGAGCGTTTGTTCGGCTTGAGCGGACCGCAGGGCAATCATGGCGAGGACGTAAAGGAATGCTACTACTATCTCGATAACACGCCGACACACACCTATATGAAATATCTCTATAAATATCCGCAAGCGGCCTATCCTTATGAGCAACTGGTGAAAGAGAATGCCCGTCGTAGTCGAGAAGACCCAGAATACGAGCTGATTGATACAGGCGTTTTTGATGACAACCACTACTTTGATGTCTTTGTCGAATATGCAAAAGCTGGCCCCGAAGATATACAAATGCGTATCAGCGTTGTCAATCGCGGCCCAGATACGGCAACGCTTGACCTCCTGCCGACGCTCTGGTTTCGCAACGTCTGGTCATGGCAAGCAAATACGCCGCGTCCGTCGTTGAGTCATTATTCGTACACGTCTTTTCCAGATGTTGCCATAGTCAAAGTTGTAAATGAACATTATGGCACTCGCTGGCTCTACGCCGACGGTGCAGCCACGCTTCTATTTACTGAAAACGAAACCAACACCGAGCGGCTCTACAACATCCCGAACGCAAGTCCCTATGTTAAAGATAGTATTCACGACTATATCGTACACGGCAAACACGACGCCGTTAACCCTGCCGAAACGGGCACAAAGGTTGCCGTACACTACCATCTCACTCTGGCAGCAGGCGAAACGCAAACGGTGCTTTTACGCTTTAGCAACGAGAGTCCCGATGCGATACTACCATTCGATCAGGCATTCTCTGATATGTTCAATTTACGTATTCAAGAGGCCGACGACTTTTATGCGGAGATACTACCCAAAAATTCAACTGAGGATGGGCTTCGCGTTCAGCGTCAAGCGTTCGCAGGTATGCTGTGGACGAAGCAGTTTTACTATTACGATGTCAAGACATGGCTAAGTGGCGACCCTGCTGAACCACCACCACCACCTTCGCGTCTGCATGGTCGCAACCACGAATGGACAAATCTCTTCAATGAAGATATTCTCTCAATGCCTGATAAATGGGAATATCCCTGGTACGCGGCGTGGGACCTCGCGTTTCACTGCGTTGCGTTCGCCCAGATTGATCCTGACTACGCAAAAGAGCAATTGATCTTGCTTCTGCGCGAATGGTATATGCATCCCAATGGACAGATTCCCGCCTACGAATGGGCTTTTGGCGACGTGAATCCCCCTGTCCACGCATGGGCAGCCTACCAAGTGTACAAGCTTGAGAAAGAGCACACAGGGACGGGTGATCGTGAGTTTTTAGAGCGTATCTTTCAAAAACTCCTGCTCAACTTTACGTGGTGGGTTAATCGCAAGGACTACGAGGGGCAGAACGTTTTTCAAGGCGGCTTTCTCGGCCTGGACAACATCGGTGTTTTTGACCGCAACCTGCAACTACCCGATGGCAACTTTCTCGAACAGTCCGATGGTACAAGTTGGATGGGCATGTATTGCCTGAACATGCTCACTATCGCCCTCGAACTGGCGCAAGAGAACTCCGATTATAGCGACATCGCTAGCAAGTTCTTCGAGCATTTCATCTACATCGCTCGTGCGATGAACGACATGGGTCCCGATGGCCTCGAATTGTGGGACGAAGAGGACGGATTTTACTATGACGTACTGCATCGCAGCGATGGGACACATATTCCACTGCAAGTCCGCTCAATGGTTGGCCTGATACCGCTGTTCGCCATCTCTATTCTCGACTCCAACTTGATAGACCGCTTGCCAAGCTTTAAGCGTCGCATGGAATGGTTCATCAATAACTGGGAGCAGACGGGCAACCACGTCGAAACAACACAGGAGCAGGGGCACGGAGAAAATATGCTGTTGGCAATCGTGAATCGGCAGAAGTTATCTCGTATCCTGTCAATTATGCTTGATGAGGCTGAATTTCTTTCGCCGTATGGTTTACGTTCCCTTTCTCGCTACCACAAAAATCATCCCTATACACTAGAGTTAGGTGGAACTACTTACAGTGTCGATTACGAGCCAGCCGAGTCTACAACAGCACTTTTTGGTGGTAACTCGAACTGGCGCGGACCTATCTGGTTTCCTCTGAACTTCCTGATTATTCAATCGCTACAAGCATTTTACGAATTTTATGGCGACAGCTTCACGGTGGAATTTCCCACAGGTTCCGGCAAACAGGCAACGCTACAAGAGATTGCGACAGAAATTTCGCACCGGCTCGCTGACATCTTTCTACGCGATGAGCAGGGACGGAGAGCCGTACATGGCGGCGTCGAAAAGTTCCAGCAAGACCCGTACTGGCGTGACCTCCTGCTCTTCTATGAGTATTTTCATGGCGACAACGGTGCAGGTATTGGAGCCAATCATCAAACAGGCTGGACTGGCCTCATCGCTTGCCTATTGCAAAGGTAACGTATACATTTTCATGGAACACATCCCCTCTTGGACGGGATGTGTTCCATGAAAATGTATACTCTCAAAAATTGCTTAAAAAAACGCTTGACATACTTTTAAGAATGGAGTATATTATCCGAGCCGCTGAAAAAGACAATCACACGGTCATGTATAAATGAATGTGTGCGCCTGTCTTGTAGGCAATCGCCACGTTAAAGTGGCTCCTCCCCGGAAGTCCTTTCTCCGAGAGCAAACAGACCGCAACGCGGTTCTTTCTAGCTCTATGCGCTAGAGAGCTTCGTGTTTCTTTGATGTCCGTTGTTTTCAGAATATGAACAATTACTTTTGGGGGACAAGGAAAGAGTCAAGAACAAAATGCTTGACAAACCACGAACGCTATGCGATACTACTGCTACAGTCAAAGAACGAGTAAACTACTCGAAATGACTGAAAGCGAACCAATGCACCTTGACAATTGAAGAGTGGAAAGCAGAACAGAACACAGGTAAGTAAGCAAGCACATTTGAGTGTAAACAAAGATGTGTTTCTATAGTTTCTGTCAATGAACTTTCTGTCTATCACCCGATGGACAGGAAAACAATGAGTTTCTGCGAACAAGCCAAATGCAACAAGTAACAACGACAGCAGTTGG
>CAXUGH010000433.1:0-3709 GCA_964250365.1 uncultured Ktedonobacteraceae bacterium | reverse complement strand
GGATAAGTTAAGGGAGTGTTAAATATTCCGAGGGGATAGGAGGGGAGAATGTTAAGTGAGGAAGTCAATGAACTAATAAACAGAGATGAAAAGCCAGGGAATACAGAAAAGCTCTATTTATATCTATTGCGTATCCTCTTGGCTCGCTCTTTCATTAAAAGAGCTTCGTCGTTTCGATTTGTTTTCCATAACAATTCAGTGTAATTTTCTAATGTTATAGCGACGTCGAGGTGTTCTGGCCCTAATACCTTTTCACGGATGTTCAACACTTGTTTGAAAAGTGCTTCTGCTTTGTCATACAACCCCTGATCTCGGTAAAGTGTCGCTAAGCCGTTAAGACTATGAGCGGTATCTGGATGCTCGCTTCCAAATATCTTCTCACGGATGTTCAATGCTTGTTGAAAGAGTAGTTCAGCGTTGCTATATCTCTTTTGGGCAAGATAGAGCAATGCCAAACCATTAAGATTGTTGGCTGTATCTGGATGTTCTCGCCCTAATTGTTGCTCTCGGATCGATATAGCACGTAAGTAGAGAGGCTCAGCTTCCTCATATCTGCCTTGATCACGGTAGAGTGCCGCTAAGTTATTGAGACTAGAAGCTGTTAAAATATGTTCAGGCCCTGCCTCTCGCTCCCAAATTGATAGGGCGCGCAAGTGAAGTGTTTCAGCCTCACCATATCTGCCTTGATCACGGTAGAGTATTGCCAAGTTATTAACGCCGATAGCCAAATCAGGATGCTGACATTGTTCCCAAATTGGCAGAACTCGCAGATAAAGTGCTTCTGCATCACTATACCTACCCTGCTTCCAACAAAGTAATCCTAAGTTATTGAGACTTACCGCTACGTCGGGATGTTGAGTTCCTAATTGCTGTTCTCGGATTGTTAAGGCTTGCCGATAAAACAACTCAGCTTCATCGTACTTGCCTTTGTCAAGATAAAGAGAGGCTAGGTCGTTAAGGCTAGCTGCTACATTAGGATGTTTCGGACCTAACAGTTTCGTCCACAGGTTTAGTGCCTGATAAAGTAGTATTTCCGCTTGATCGTATAGCGCACGCTCCCGCAAATAAACTCCGGCTTTATGGAGCAGGTACCCTGCTTCTTGGGATACGATCTGCCATTGATCAATAAGTTGAGTACATACTTCGATGTGAGCAAGGTATTGTTGATAAGGAAGCCATGTAGAAACGTCTATCTCGTCTGGAAGCATATAGTTGATCATCTGTACAACCTGTATAGCCCGTTGGTGCTGCATATCTTCGTTCATCTTCTCTTTAAGAATAACTTGCACAAGTCGGTGTATAGTAAGGACATGAGTTTCAGCGTCACGATGCAGAAGTGACAGTGTACGTAAAGCGGCAAGTGCATCGTCTAACGCAACTGGATCAGTAACAACTTGCTGCAGGATAGGACTGAGTTTAGAACTACCCTTAATGATTAACTCTTCGGGAATAGCGTCGGCAGACAGAAAAGCACATAGTCGGAGCAGTTCTATCGCAGCAGGGTTGACTTGTTCTATCTGCTCGAAGCAAAGAGAGAAAGTAATACCTACTGATTCATGATGATCTTCGCTGAGGCTTCCTCACCGATGTAACAATCGTGCCTGTTGTTTCTGGTAGTGAGCAAGGTAATCCGACAAACTACATCCGCTATCGTCAATATATGCTCCTGCTTGATCTAAAGCCAGAGGAAGGTTGCCCAGTACATATGAAATGTTTCTGGCCTTTGCGTAAAGTGTCTCAGAAGCTTCTTCAAGAAGTGCAGTATGCTTGAGCAGCTTGGCTCGACGTAGCAAAAATAAGGCTCCCTCATTGATGTCCATCTGCTCCAAAGTAATAGATTGGGTAATTATTCCTGTCGCTTGGGCACGCGTCGTTACCAAAATATCTCCTCCACTTTGTAAAGGAAGAAAATCGCGTACCATTACGAAATCTTCGAGATTGTCCAAAATGAGGAACCAATTAGCATGGGTATTCAGCCAATTTTTGACTGCCTCTACAGCTTTGTGCTGGTCTTGCTCATCCTTCTCAGGTAACTGCAAAAGATGAGCAAAATTCACGAAATCAGAGATAAGCGTATCTTGCGACTCTGCTCTTGCCCACAAGACGACCTGATAGTCGTCTCTATAGCGATATGCGTATTCAAGAGCAACTTGTGTCTTACCGATACCACCCAACCCACTGATTGCTACAGAAGAAGTTAGCGATGTTTTTTTTTGCAAAAGTGTATGAATCTGGAATAGCAGTTCCTCGCGTCCAGTAAAAAAAGGGTTACGTCGGAAGGGAACGATCCAGATAGGTGGAAAGAAGTTTTGTGAAGATTTTCTATCTTGACTTGTATCTTCTAATAATGAAGGCAAACCTAACGCACCATCATCAGTTTCAAAAAGGTCACATAATTTTTGACGAAAGTAGAGACTGGGCATTATACTTCCACGTTCCCACCGATTTACGTTAACTCTCGTAGTACCTATCTTCTCCGCTACCTGCTCTTGTGTCCAATTACGAAGAAGGCGTTGATTTTTAAGTTTGTTATTATGAGTTGAGCTTTGAGCTTTTTCATTCATAAGAATTAATTTCTCCTTACAATGTAAATTTTTACATTTTCTCTATAAAAACCTCTACTTAGCGCAAAAATGTACACGTCTGTTACACATGTAACAAAATGTCACTTATACAATACTATCATGATACTCCTATGATATGTTATTAGAGCACAAAGCATGGTACCTTGTATAGCAAGAAAGTGATTTGTACCACTTGTGCTAATGCATGTGGGGCACTTTCCAAAGTATTAGGCGAAAAGGAGTTGTCTAATGAAACTTACAAAGGTGGTTTTTGTTCTAGCATTGCTCGTTGGTGTCTTATCTTTTAGTGCTTTGACTTCGTCACAAGTTCACGCTTCATCAAAGATTCAAGTTGCATCGAATGTTCATCGCCTACAATCGCAAGCTATTCCTCAATCTCCGAAGTTGCCTTTGAGTTGTGCAAGAGTCATATCGCACACTAGAATCTACAATAGCCAAAGTGGAGTTCCAATTGGAGAACTCTGGCTTTACTTTTATATTCCTCCTTGTACCTATTGGCAAGGGCTTCTTGAACGATATGCTGATGATGGTACTGGTTATGACTCGATAGAGATTTGCAAGGGTGTTTGCTACATCTCTAGTGATCATAATGATGGACTTGGAGCTACCTACCTTTCATCATCCACTATTATTGGAACCGGCTCTGCTTGTGTCTATGGTACTATATATGACAACCAGTTTTATACGCTAGGTTCTGCAAGCGTTTGTAACTCAGATTAACTAACGCGATGTGCAAGTTTTTTCTTGAGCGTAAATTTAGCATGTTTTGAGAGAAATTCACACTAATTAAGAACATTCCGAGTGTGATTTCAAAGAAACTTGCACAAGGAAACGTAAAATTGCGGAAGAGAGGGGGTATCTACTCATAAACCTAAATTTCGTGAATTGTTCGCAGATGAGTCTACAAGAACTTCCGTCAAAGTTTAAGTTGACGAAATTAGCGGATTGAAGGATAAAGAATTGTCACACTACGAAGAAATTGTTACAACGCATTCCAGTTCCGTCATTGATTGAGTTAGTCAAGCAGGACGAAATGAGAGTAGAAACGATGGTCAAATTGTGACTTGTCACCATTTGTCCATAGTTTTGTCTATGATTTGCCCCCCACCCCCCACAACAACCCC
>CAXUGH010000432.1:0-3764 GCA_964250365.1 uncultured Ktedonobacteraceae bacterium | reverse complement strand
TGTGCCATTCCTGCACAGTTTTGTTTAGACCATCCGTTAAAAGCAGGTTGACTTAGATGTAGTAGTGTAGTAATATCATACTGTTATAGCAAAACTATTCATCAGGAGAGTACGCACTTGTAGCTTCACGAACACACTCGGCAGACAACAAAAGAGTAACCTCTTTCCGTCTATTGTGTGTTCTCTATGCAAGTAGCACTCCTTTTTTCTTCGCTAAAGAACTACTCCGTGCTGCTTTCTTCGCATTGAAACAACACATAGAAACGCTTGCTTGTCTGCCCTTTCCCCTCTTTTTTTCCCTACACAAAGACTGTTTCCAGACGGCAGAAGCGAGGTGTCTATGTTATTAGCAGTACGCAATCTTTCAAAATTTTACGGCGCGATTACCGTTCTCAATAGTGTGTCATGCATCATCAATGACACAGACCGCGTGGGAGTCGTTGGCTCTAATGGCGTTGGCAAATCTACATTACTCCGCATTCTCACAGGGCAGGAAGAGGCCGACGGAGGCACGATTAGGTATGCACCCTCAGTTGAGGTTAGCTATCTGGCGCAGACAACACCAGATTTTTATGGACGCACGATACAAGATTTGATTTTAGAGTCGGTTGGGAACCTCAGACAGCTAGAGGAGCGCATGCATGTCCTTGAGCAAGCAATGACAACGGCGCAGGACGAAACCCTCGCGGCACTACTCGAAGAGTACAACACAGTTTCCACTCGCTTTCAAGATGCAGGCGGCTACGACCTTGACTATAAGATAGATACAATTATGGAGGGCTTGCAACTCACCTATCTGCCACGAAATCAAGAGATGAATACGCTTTCGGGCGGCGAGCAAGAGCGTGTGAGACTGGCGACCTTGCTGCTTCGCTCACCCGATTTGTTGCTGCTCGATGAGCCGACGAATCATCTGGATAGCACGAGCCTTACATGGTTAGAGACGTACCTCAGCAATTATAGTGGAGCCACTCTTATCGTTTCGCATGATAGACAATTTCTCAATCACGCAGTTACGTCTATTTTTGAAATAGACGAGTACGAGCATCGCTTGAAAAGGTATGAGGGAAACTACGATGCGTATGTTGAGCAACGCAAAGCGGAACGGATAAAGTGGGAGGAGGACTACGAGCGGCAACAAGAGGAGATTCAGGAGTTACGCAAACGTATCAAAGATACCGCTCGTAACGTTGGGCATAGCTATCGTGCATCACGCGATAACGATAAGTACGCAGCCTACTTCTTTGATCAAAACAAGCAGCAAGCAGTTTCGCGGAACGTTCATGCGGCAGAAGAGCAACTCAAACGCATCGAGGACGATCCAATTCCAAAGCCGCCAGAGCTATTGCAGGTCACGTCGTACTTCAATAGTGATGAGATGCAAGCTCAGGAGGCGATACGGCTCTCGCATGTCACAAAATGCTTTGGCGAGCGGTGCGTTCTCAAGAACATAGACATGACAATTGGAGCAAAGACGCGCCTACTCCTCACGGGACCCAACGGTGCAGGCAAAACAACGCTCCTCAAGCTCATTGCGGGTCTGGAAAAGCCAGATGAAGGGACGATACACACTATAGCAAGCGTTCGCATTGGCTATCTCGCGCAAGAGCCAGAGGCACTTGACCCGAACAAAACGGTAATCGAGACGTATCGCTATGGGCAGGTGGGGTACGAGGGAGAATTTATTGGTCGCTTGCTCGGCTACGGTCTATTCCGTCTCGAAGACATGCACAAAAAAGTGGAACAGTTGAGCGTTGGGCAACGCCGAAAACTAGAGATTGCGCGTTTAATGGCGGAGCGTCCCACCGTACTCCTACTCGACGAGCCAACAAACTACATCAGCTTCGATGTTTTGGAGGCGTTTGAAGCAGCAATACTAGCGTTTCCCGGACCAGTGATAGCCATTTCGCATGATCGCTGGTTTAGCGAACGCTTTGTGGGGGAACGGTGGGAACTGCGAGAAGGAGTGTTGGAAAAGGGTGAGTAACATGTGAAAGCTTTTGAAGGAGGAAAACGAGTTGGACGGTTTTACACTCTCATTGCAGCAGACTCAAGAGTTGATGGGTTTACTCAATCTATATAGTCCCGTCGAGGTCACGCAGGTTCGTCATCACAACCATACGTATCGCATCACCTGCCAGGGGCAAACGTTCTACCTCAATTTGCATACAAAAGACTGGTATCCGCCAAATGAAGGTGAAACAGGCTATTCTGTTCTCCATGAGATAAGTGCCTGAAACATGTTAGCTCGTCACGGCCTTGCAACGCCAGAGGTTGTACTAACGGGAATGAACCGCGAGAATCCTGTTAGGCATGCATTCTTGTTGACGCGCGAAGTACCTGGAAGAATTATGGACAGCGTTCTCTCGCAAGTTTCGCAGCAGGAGACTTTCCAGATGCTCTCCGAGGTGGGAGTCTACTTGCGTCGTATGCACTCTCTTACATTTACTTACGCTGGCTATATTATGGGAGATGAAGGTCCGCCCGCTCCCCCTGACGAGCATTCCTGGCAACATACCATTTGGACGCTTTCGGCATTTGAGCAAGCTCTACAAACATGGGTTGAAGCACAACGGAACGTACTTTCTTCATCGCTATTTGCTCAACTTGAGCAGAAGGCACAGGAGGCGCATGAACTTCTTTCGCCAGAGTATGCCATCCCACGCTTTACGCAAGGTGACTGTGGCATTGACCAGATTATGGTCGTGCAAGAGCAAAGCCAGTGGCGTGTCTCGGCCTTTCTGGATATGGAAGTTGCCTCTGCTGGCGATTGTCTTTCTGATATGGTAAGTTTGTGTGTGAGTCTCGCACAGGTATTGCCTGAAACAATGTACTGGTGGCAACCGCTTTTTCAGGCATATGAGAAGGTACCGGATTTCGAGGGCTTTCGCATACGCCTCTTGCGCGACTGGTATCCTTTTGATCCGAAAATATGGCCTGGAATGGGTGAGAATGCCATAAGACATATGCTATTCGCCGAGGATTGGGAGACTCTTTTTTCTCGTGACCATTTGTTACAGCCAACTATGTAATCGACATGGGGCATCGTAGTGCCAGGAAGCTATTCGATGAGCATCCTCTTCTGTCATAGGAGTGATGTGCAATTGCATTGAGAGTAGTTCCTTTTCACTCAGGTTTATTTAGCGCATGTGCAGCAGCAGCAAGTTCGGATTCTCAAGTGTCGCAACCAGTGTATTCAGGAAGCGCATCGCCAACTCGCCATCAATGAGGCGATGGTCGGCGGTGAAGGAGAGCGGTAGCACAGGTCGTACCTCGACGCGATCCTCGACGATCCACGGACGTTTGACGATTTTACCAAGGCCGAGAATGCCAGCCTCACCGGGGTTGATGATTGGCGTGGTGAAGAAGCCGCCAACGCTCCCATAGTTGCTGATCGTGAAGCTGCTACCACGCAATTCCTGTAGCTGCAGCTTGCGTTCGCGTCCAGCCTCAGCCAGACGATTCACCTCACGCGCAATTTCAAGCAACGTGAGTTTGTCGGCAGAGCGCAAAACTGGAACAAGCAAGCCATCGGGAGTCGCGGTGGCAATACCGATGGAATAGGTGTGTTTGAGAACAATTTCGTCGCTGTCGATGGTAGTGTTGACATAGGGATAGAGACGCAAGGCATGCACGAGAGCCTTGATGATGAAAGGCAGGTACGAGAGCTTGACGTTTTGCGCCTCAGCCTCGGCGAGAAGAGACTTCCTGAGAGCCACTAGCGCAGTTGCATCCACCTCTACGAGCGATGTCACCTGTGGAAT
>CAXUGH010000431.1:0-3796 GCA_964250365.1 uncultured Ktedonobacteraceae bacterium | reverse complement strand
ACTATGAGCGTATAGTAGGGCACGCCTCTCGTGGTCGCCCGTCCTCAATTTGATTTCCTCACTATTTGCTTACGCTAGCGTCGCAACCATTACAGCTTTCGCTGTATGTAGACGGTTTTCTGCTTGGTCGAAGACAAGCGACGCAGGTGACTCAAACACCTCGTTGGTCACTTCCAATGCTTCCAGGCCATATTGCTCGAATATTTCTTGACCCAGTTTTGTCTCTGTATTATGGAGTGCTGGTAGACAGTGGAGGAATTTCGTGTCAGGATTATGAGTCAACGCCATAAGCTGGCTGTTCACTTGATAGGGAAGCATCTGCTGAATACGCTCTCCCCACAGTTTTGCATCCTCGCCCATTGATACCCATACATCTGTATAAAGAAAGTCGCAGCCACGCACAGCATCTTCGGCATTCTCAGTGAGCAGTGTATGCGCCCCTGTCGCTTTGACTATACTATTAATTTCGTGAAGGCGATGTTTAGAAGGCCACGTCTGTTTCGGACCCGCTAAGCGAATGTCCATGCCTAGCTTCACAGCAGCAATGAGCAGCGAGTCGGCGACATTATAACTGACGTTACCCAGAAAACAAAAAGCAATATCCTTTAACGGTTTCTGTGCAGACTCCTGCATCGTGAGCAAGTCGGCTAGTATCTGTGTTGGGTGAGCCTCGTTCGTCATACCATTCCAGACCGGAACGCCTGCGAAGCGACTCAGTTCTTCAGCTTTTGTTTGTAGAGCACCACGATACTCGATGCCGTCATACATGCGCCCCAGGACACGCGCTGTATCCTTCATCGACTCTTTATAACCGATGTGTGAGCCGCTTGGTCCAAGATACGTAACATGTGCCCCTTGATCGGTTGCCGCCACCTCAAAGGCGCAACGAGTGCGCGTCGAGTCCTTCTCGAAGATAAGAGCAATCTGTTTACCTTTGAGATGCTGTATCTCTGTTCCTGCTTTTTTTGCGGCCTTCAATTCAGCCGAGAGTTGCAGGAGATATCGAATTTCTTGCGTAGTAAAGTCGTCTAGCTTCAGAAAATTTCTGTTCCTCAAATCAAAGCTCATAGCATTACCCCTTTATTCTTGAGAACTGTAACTCTACTTTGAGGAAGAATGAGGCTATCATAGCATTCAGAGTACGGAAAATGGAGATTGCTCGTCGGCTTTGACGAGAGAAAAGAAAGTATGCATTTACTTTAGATTACAGAGGTAGGGTACGTCAAGAGTAACAACTACAAACGTCTTTGTATGTTGTAAAATAGTATCCTCATTGACCGAATAAAAATGTAGGAATTCCAATAAGAGAAAAGGGTAGAATGCAGTATGTCGTCACTACGTGCCGTTATCTTCGACCTTGGTGGAACGCTGATTGATTGGCCTGATTATATTGAAGACCTTCCTCGCCGCTGGGGACTCTCTTACTCCTATCTTATCTCTACTTTGCCGCGTACTGATTGGCCTACGCAAGAGAAGTATGTGCAGGCGATGCGCGATGCAGAACAGGATCATTGGCGGCTCGTCGATACGGTACAGGGTAGCACTCAACCTTCAGTATTGATACGCAATGGTTTTAATAAATTGGGGATGGAGGTGAGCGAGAAAGAGGTTCTTGCCGCTATGGATGGCTATGGACAGGCAATCAATGGGTGGGCATTTGTGTTTCCTGATGCCGTCGAAACGCTCACCGAACTACGCAAACGAGGCTATCGCATCGGGCTACTCTCGAATACGTGGTGGGCGGCCTCGTGGCACAACGCCGAGATTGCCGCACACGGGCTTGCGCCATTGCTTGACGAGATTACCTATACATCCGATTTACGTCACTCGAAACCGCACCCCTCTGTATTTTTGCATGTGGCGCAACGTTTGCAGGTAGCTCCACAAGAATGTACGATGGTCGGAGATAGAATAATTGACGATGTTGGTGGTGCCATGAACGTCGGCATGCGTGGTATATGGCGCAAGACCGACTATCCTTGGCCTAAACCTGATACAATTATCCCTACTGCTGTTATCAGCAATCTATCAGAATTGTTACTCATTTTAGAAAATTTAGCATGAGCGAAGGAAATTGCTAATGGTCGCATCGAGTGCTGTAATCGCCGAGTGGATATCCAAGTGGAGCGTTCTCTTCGTCGAAAATATCGTCTTCAATACAACCGATCCCGATCAAATTGCGACTATTCTTGACGAATTTTGTCGGCGCGAACTGGCATCGCCCGTTGCAACATTTCTCTTCTTCGAGTCCAGTATTGGTGCCGTATGTGGTGTGAAGTTGAGTGACGGTCGTCGCGTCGTGCTAAAAATTCATCAACTCTCGCGTTCGCTCGATTTTTTGAATGCTGTGATACAGGTGCAACGTTATCTTATAGCCAAGAGTTATCCTTGTACAAAGCCATTGCTCACGCCAAGACCGATTGCAAATGGCACGGCGACGGTGGAAGAACTGGTTGATGAAGGCGAATACCGCGATGCACATGATCCTGCTATCCGCCGTTCGATGGCTGAGATGATGGCATGGCTCTTGAAACTAACCTGGACTCCTGAGACAATTCCTGGTTTACAACCCTCTGCCCTTGACCTCCGTCTTCCACCTGGAACCATATGGCCTACCCCACATAGCAAACTGTTTGACTTCGAGGCAACCGCAAAGGGGGCGGAATGGATAGACGCGATTGCACGTCGGAATCAGGAAATCAAATTGCAGGGCGCAGGACAACTGGTGATTGGTCATACGGATTGGGGCGTCAAGCATTTTCGCTATTTACCTGATGGACGTGTACGCATCATTTACGATTGGGACAGTCTGGCACTTGAAAAGGAGCCAACTATTGTAGGGCATGCTGCATCATACTTCACCTACACGGAGTTCTTCAACATCGAACGGTTGCCTTCGCGCGAAGAGTCACAGGCATTTATCGCGGACTATGAAGTAGCTCGTGGTAAGCTGTTTACGCCCGATGAACGCAAGACGTTAGATGCCGCGATGATATATGGACTTGCCTACGGAGCGCGTTGCGAACATGCCCTCAAACCGAACGAACGTGAGTATCCAGAAGGGAGTTGTCGCGCGCTCTTACAAAAGTATCTATGCGACTGTGGCGCAGCGTGAAAACAGGACCGTATTGAATAAATAATTGCTCAGTATATTCATCCCTATGTTGATGTTGATGTACGTTATGAAGCGTTTGACTATCGAGCAAGGCGAGTCGTTCCCTTTTATTGCTTCCCCTCACTCTACATATCTATCAGTTGCCTCGTATCCTCTTTCTTTCATGACGCCCTTCTGCCTTTCATGACGCCCTTCTGCATTGTATCATCTCTGTACTTCTACTAGATCTTTGGCGAGAAGTCAATGATAGAATATCAAATTTCATGCGATTTTATTTCCTGTATTGATATTTTATTATTTTTCCAGTATACTAAAACAAAGCTTGGAAGACTTTCACCACCTTCTTAGCTGGCTCTCTTTTAGACTCGTTCCATCGCTTCGTTGATTAGTTTATCTCGGTAAGGTTATATTTATCTCTTGCTACCCTTTGTTTGAACGTCCAAGCTAAGTATCAGTTGATGCACTGATAACTATTGATGCTCTCTCTATTGACAGGGGTAATACATTGAACCATGAGAATATTGACTTTAGCATCGGCCTCTCAGCTAGCTTAAAATTGCTGGAGATGTATCGGAAAAATGGTATCTTACACGCCAGGATAGAACGAGTACCTGGCATACCTGAATCCTGCACGGCATACATCCATCTTCTAAACGGTAGAGCAACGATTTGTTATTTAGA
>CAXUGH010000430.1:0-3798 GCA_964250365.1 uncultured Ktedonobacteraceae bacterium | reverse complement strand
GGACTCAGGCCAATTGTTCTCTATCTTTTCCAAATGCTTGCTATTACAGATGTAAACCTGTATAATAGCGAAAGTCATAATTGACCGAAGACAGCAAGTATGCGTACAGGCATTGAAACGACAGAAGTCGGCTTGCCGAGGTTGGGAAACTATTGATACAGATAGAGTGTGCCAACTCCCTCAGTATGAGATGAGAATGGCGTCTATTTTGATAACATAGGAATACTTGCCTCCCTTCGGTTTAGAAAGAGCCGAA
Organism: uncultured Ktedonobacteraceae bacterium; assembly: GCA_964250365.1. Taxonomy (GTDB): domain Bacteria; phylum Chloroflexota; class Ktedonobacteria; order Ktedonobacterales; family Ktedonobacteraceae; genus JBBQVS01. Next base: position 3,542 of record CAXUGH010000430.1, on the reverse strand, counting down.
GGTTTTTTTGTATACATTTGCGGGAAGGAGGATAGACGTGCCAACACAAGAGAAGCAACAGAAGATCGAAGAGTTAACTGATAAGCTCGGTCGTGCGACGCTGGCAATTCTCGTGCAGACGCAGGGCTTGAACGTCAAGGATATGAATGAACTGCGTGCCAGAATGCGTGCCGCAAAACTTGAGTTTCAGATTGCGAAGAATACGTTTCTACGTATCGCTGCGGAACGCAACAACATGACCGGAGTAGACAGCAGCATCTTCAATGGTCAGACGGCAGTTGCGTGGAGCTTTGATGACGAAGTGAACGCGGCAAAGGTCGTTTCTGACTATATTCGCACATCAAGGGTTGTTGTACTCAAGTCTGGTATTCTTGGCGGGCGTTCGCTCACAGCAGAGCAAGTCGAGAATCTGGGCAAGCTCCCTGGCGGCAAACAGCAATCGAAGGCTGATGTCTTCGGAATTATTCAGGGACCGCTGGCAACAACATACGGCTTAGTGACCGCGCCACTGCGCGATCTTGTTTATGTCCTACAGGCACATGCCGATCAGTTAAACGGTGGCGCAGCCGCCGAGTAAGTATTCATAGAGGAGAAAGAAAATGTCCGTAGAAACCATTATCTCTGATATCGAGAAGTTGAACGTTCTCGAACTCGTTCAATTGAGCAAGACCCTACAAGAGAAGTGGGGCGTAAGCGCAGCGGCAGCCGTTGCCGCCGCTCCCGCCGCCGCTGGTGCAGCCGCTCCAACCGAAGCCGCCGCTCCTGTTGAAGAGCAGACCGAATTCGATGCCGTCTTGACGGAGGTTGGCCCCAACAAGATCAACGTCATCAAGGTTGTACGTGAGTTGACCGGACTTGGCCTGAAAGAGGCAAAGGCCGTTGTTGACGAGGCTCCAAAGGCCATCAAGGAAGGCGTCTCAAGAGAAGAGGCCGACTCCATCGCCAAGAAGATGGAAGAGGCTGGCGCGAAAGTTACCGTCAAGTAACAAAAACAGAGAGGGCGGGCTAGCCCGCCCTCTCTGTTTTTGTTACTCATACCTACAGATGAATTGCGTCTGTAGGGTGTTCATGCTATAATGCAGCAGTTAGTAAGTTGTCTTTCCCTACCCTAGTAATTAGGAGGTGATTTAAGAGCGTGGCATTGACATTAGAAGAAAAAACAGAAGTTATTGAAAATTCTCGTGTACACGAGACCGATACAGGTTCGCCAGAGGTTCAGGTGTCGATCCTCACACGGCGCATTAACCAGATGACAGAGCACCTCAAGGTGCATAAGCATGATCTTCACTCCCGTCGCGGCCTACTGATGATGGTGGGACAGCGCCGACGTTTGCTTTCGTATCTTGGTAAGAAAAGCCCAGATCGCTATCGCGCATTGATTGCTAAACTTGGTTTGCGCCACTAAATAAATAGATGCGGTCGGCGCATGAAACACCATAGGCTATGTATGGCTTGCGCCGCGCCGAACCGCAACTCTGTGTATCCCCACTACTATTGTTGTATGACGAAGAGAGACGAGAGACCAACACTAACACCAGGTAGACAAAATCCTCACAGAGTAATTGAGAGAATGTTGAACGAACGAATATAGCCGCGTTGACAGGCCAGAGCTATACTATGTCTGGCAAAATGGAACAAGAGAGTGTAAATAGATACGCGGCACTTGTGCTAACAGAAATACTATGCCCCCCGAATGCTTGAGGAGAAGAGCAGAGAACATAGCGGGTAAGGGCAAATATGTTTGAGGTGATAAATAGTCGGAGGAAATATGATTCATCGTCAAGAAGCTGTCATAGGTGGTCGGGTCATGAGCATTGAGACCGGTCGCGTGGCAGAGCAAGCCAGTGGCGCAGTGCTAGTGCGCTATGGTGAAACCGTCATCCTGGCAACGGTCGTTGGAAGTAATGAGCCTCGTGAAGGCATAGATTTTTTCCCCCTAACGGTAGATGTTGAAGAGCGCATGTATGCCGCCGGAAAAATTCCTGGTGGTTTTATCAAGCGCGAAGGTAGAGCAAGCGAACACGCTATCCTCGCGGCTCGCCTCACAGATCGCCCTCTCCGTCCTCTCTTCCCCAAAGGGTATCGCAACGATGTACAGGTTGTGATCACTGTCCTCTCCGTCGATGAAGAGAACGATCCTGATATTCTCGGTATCGTTGGTGCTTCGGCGGCACTGAGTGTATCCGATATTCCTTTCTCTGGCCCTGTGGGGGCTGTGCGCGTCGGCTATCTCGATGACCGCCTGGTTATCAATCCAGTGGAGTCGCAGATGGCGAGCAGCAGACTTGATCTTGCTATCGCGGGTACTTCGGATGCCGTGATGATGGTCGAGGCTGGAGCCAAAGAGCTACCAGAGGATGTGATGCTTGAGGCGGTACGCTTCGGGCAAGAGTCAATTCAAGAAATTGTTAAGCTACAAGAGAAACTGGTTCAGGCAGTGAATGTGCAGAAGCGCCCATTCGTCACTCCCCCAACCGACGAAGACTTGCGTGCAAAGGTTGCTGCCTTTGTGCTACCACATTTTGATGCAGCCCTACACAGCGGCGACAAAGCTTCGCGCTCAACGGCACTGAACGCGGTACAGGACCAGTTAATCGCAGAACTTGGTACGCAGTATCCTGATCGCTTGAAGGACATCATTACCTTCTACGAAAAGGAACTCAAGGCGTATGTCCGTAACAACATTCTGGACAATAGCATTCGCCCTGATGGACGCGGCATGAAGGAGATTCGCCCCATTACGTGTGAGGTTGGCGTGTTGCCACGTACTCACGGTTCGGCGATCTTCACGCGCGGTCAAACACAGGTACTCAGCGTTGTCACGCTTGGTTCTCCAGGGGAAGAGCAGATACTGGACGGCCTCGGATTCGGTGGCAACAAGCGCTTTATGCATCACTATAACTTCCCACCATACTCAACTGGTGAGAGTAAGCCAATGCGCGGCCCAGGGCGTCGTGAGATTGGACACGGAGCGTTAGCGGAGCGTGCTATTGCGGCAGTCATTCCCCCACAGAGTGAGTTTCCTTACACCATTCGTGCAGTTTCGGATATCCTCTCGTCGAATGGCTCATCCTCGATGGGTTCGGTCTGTGGCACAACGCTCGCACTGATGGACGCCGGTGTGCCGATTCAGGCACCGGTAGCAGGCGTGGCGATGGGCTTGATTACAGGCGAGGGCGAACGCGCAGGAAAATGGGCGGTGATGACCGACATCCAGGGTATCGAAGATGCCCTCGGCGATATGGACTTCAAGGTCGCCGGTACCGCCGATGGCGTGACGGCACTGCAAATGGATATCAAGGTCAAGGGCATCACCTACGAGATCATGGCGACGGCTCTTGAGCAGGCACGCGAAGGCCGTATGTTCATCATGGAGAAGATGCTCGATGCCATCGACGCACCGCGTGAGGACTTGTCGGAATACGCGCCACGTATCCAGAGTATCAAGATCAATCCTGATAAGATCGGCGCAGTCATCGGACCAGGTGGTAAGATGATTCGCAAGATTCAAGAGGAGAGCGGCGCGAAGATCGACATTGAGG
>CAXUGH010000429.1:0-3809 GCA_964250365.1 uncultured Ktedonobacteraceae bacterium | reverse complement strand
CTGTTTGAATAGGATGAATGACTCTTTTTTCCTACTGTATCGCTTGCTTGAGTGACAAATGTATACTTTGGCGCGTTCTATAAAATAGATGTATTGACAAATAGTGCCTATATAATTATTAAAAGAGAATGAGCGGCATAGAAGAGCAAATATATCTTTTTTATTTATTGCTTGCTCTTGTGCCATCTACTCTCAAAATGTGTAATGCGAGGATGAGCATATGCGGATAGAAGGTTTGGATGACCAGCAAAAGCAAGATATGAGCCGGTGTCTTTCCTGCGGCAAGCCAGCAACTGCTATGTTTTGTGCTGGATGTCAGAGGCAACTCTATCAACTGGAACAGGCGACAAAGGCTCCCAGCGGATATAGAGATATTGCTGATGCTTCAACGGCGTCTCATGCAGTCGTGCAAGCTCCACCGATGGAGTACGATTCAGAGAGTATGCGACGCGACAAAAATACGCCTCTTCCTCCCGATGATGCGATAGACGAAATTCCTACCGCACCAGAGATTCCGCGTAGTCCGCTTTCTGCAACTCGTGGCATGTACGTGAATATAGTAGAGCATGCCATTCAACGCCTAAATGATGCGGCGCGGCGCATCTCAGCGGCAGAGCAGAACGATAAGCGTCAACCACATGCGTCGCGTCTCTCGCCATATCGTGATATTTCGAGCGACATCATGCGGCATAGTACTCCTCTACCGCGGGCGATGGCGTCAAACGCACAATTTCAACCTGTTGAAGCTTCAGCAAGTGATATGCCCAACTATTGGCCTGGAATGTATGATTCAGGCGAAATCGAAAATAGTAACTGGGAAAACTATCCCGATCCTCTCCTGGAACGCCGTTTTCCTAGCGTGAGTGAGGTTACGCGCATCGAAAACGAAGATGTGCGTAGAGCCAGAGCGCAAGGTATCAAGGGTATACGTACTCGTAACAGTTCGCGCAATACACGTTTGAGAGTAGCATTCGTAAGCCTTGCCATTCTTGCCATTCTCGCGCTTACTATCGACACCGCATTAGTCTCCGTTGCCTTTCTGCACCCACGTCGTACCAATGTGCCAGTAAGTGGACCACCTACATTGACACTTACCGTTGAGGGTAGCAAAGATAACAAAGTAAATATCGGACAAAGAGTATTCTTTCATCTTACGCATTTCAGTCCATCCACAGGTGTCTATATCACGCATGATGTAGGTGTGCCAATCATCCTGGACTCAGGCTTTCCGATTGTACGCGTCGGTAGTAGTGGTTCGATCACCGCCCATGCCGTGATTTCAACGAACTGGGGACCTGGCTTCCACAATATAGAGGCCGAGGATATGACCACTCATTATACTGCCAATGCGACGCTACAAATCATCAACGCCGGTCCATCAAAACCTTCGCATTTAATAATCAAAGATTCTTCTATCGACGTTGGCCCAGGCTATCAAGGCTCGAATACCATTCGTCCTTTAACGCTTAGCAATGATGAGGGTGCTAGTGGTGCCATCACGTGGTCTGCCAGTAGTGATAGTTCGTGGCTGTTGCTCACGCCAAATCACGGCACGTTCAGTGACATTCAGAAGATATCAATTGGCGTTGAACGCGGTATGATGAAACCTCAGCCTTATACGGGCAAGCTTACCTTCTCCTCTAACGTGGGGACACCAATAGTGGTGAAGGTGACAATGGAGGTGACGCCACTTCCACCGGATGCTGGAGCAGTGATGGTGGTCACTCCTGTTGTACTCTCGTTTACCTCGGTTGATGGAGTCGCTAGTACAAGCAATCAGCAATTGACGGTGAGCAATCCAGGGCGAAAATCACTCTCATGGTCGCTGACAAACAATCAGTCTTCGGTAGCACAGATACCGCAAGATGCGTCCTTCAGCCCAGATAGCATGAGTGTGAACGCTGTGAGCCTGGGCAACACGGTGAGGAACTGGGTAAATACATCCTCTACGTCGGGTACTATTCCACCCAATGGTTCGCAGACCGTGAACATAACGGTGAATAGTCAAGGTTTTCTACCAGGGGCGTATACCGACCCACTCGTGTTCACCTCGCCAGATAACAATACTATTAACCGCACACAAGATGTCAGCGTCTCGCTCACGGTGCAGCCGCATTGTAGTTTGACACTGGGTACGGGAGGCATGACGTTTAATGCCGTTGCTGGTAGCAATGTTGGGAATCAATCGCTAAGTGTCACGGCGGCACCAACCTGTGGTTCTGCTGTTCCCTGGACAGCCTCATCAAATCAGCCCTGGCTAACGGTCACACCAGCCAGTGGCTCGGCACAAACAGGCACGAACTCGGTTATCACTGTTGGGGTGAATACAGCAAATCTGTCTCCTACTGTCTATCCAGCGACGATCACTGTTGTCTCAGGGCAGGGTTCTACTGGTAGCACACAAGCTATTTCAGTTGTGCTAACCATACAACCACCACCACCACCCGGATCGCCGATTATGACGGCGGCCCCGCTCGTCATGAACTTTAATGCGGTGCAGGGGCAGACAACACCCTCTTCGCAGACGGTAGTAATTTCAAACACTGGTCAGAGTGCTATGCAATGGAAAACCTCCGTAGCTTTACTCGCGACGACTTGGTTAGGGGCGGCACCAACTGGTGGAACGATTGCCCCAGGCCAGACTGCAACAGTGACAATTCTCACGATTGCCAGTGGATTGACTCCTAACATCTATAATGGGATAGTAACAATACAAGGTTATGATGCAAAGACGGGTCAGATAGCTGCAGGTGGCAGTCCACAAACAGTATCAGTACAGTTACAGGTGAATCCAGCCTGTTCATTGGTACAACCTTCATCAAGTGCGCTTGCCTTTAACTCGGTTGCGGGTAGTGATCCCGTCGCTCAGTCAGTAACACTCACGGCGTCGGGCAACTGTGCGTGGCCTCTTGGGTGGACTGCTAGTACAGATGCTTCCTGGTTGAAATTGTCGGCGACTGGTGGGCAATTTGGTCAGGGAAGTCTCTCTACGTCGCTCAATATTAGTCCGGATCCCGCTGGCTCCGGGTTAGCCGCTGGTCCGTATTCCGCGCATGTGACAATCACAACTGCGGACAAGGCCGGTGTCGTCGCACAGGGAAGTCCACAGGTCTTCTCGATTACGCTCACGGTGCAACCGCCGTGTCAGCTTGCAGCGTCACCCGCTGGTGGCTTTACCTTCAATGCCCCACAAGGGCAGGTGTCGGCGGCACAATCGCTCTCGATCAGTGAAACGGGTACTTGTACGAGACCTACCTCCTGGTCGCTGAGCAGTGACTCGCCGTGGATCACGCTCTCAGCTACATCAGGGCCGGACAATGGAGGCGGTGCCTCGGTGAACGTGAGTGCTAATGCAGCTAACTTGGCTCCTAACCCTTATAACGGCAAAATAACTGTTACCGTCAACGATGGCTCAGGGACACCGCTCACTCAGGTTATTCCTGTAAGCGTTACTGTAACGGGCTTTACAGTGAGCGGAACCGTGAATGCATGTGCCACCACTGCTTGCCCCGCTTCGGTTCCTCTAGCAGGAGCGTCGGTATCGCTCAGTGGTCCAGGGGGAGTGACAATGACGACAACGGCTGATGCAAACGGGAACTACTCGTTCTCTAACGTCCCGTTGGGAAGCAGTACCATCACTGCTAGCGGTACAGCAGCCAGCGTACACTACACAGGAAGTACGACTGTGAACGTCACAGGCAATATGCCGGGGACAAACGTCACCGTCAACGTTGGATGATAAACGGACAAAGAAAATCGCAACAGGCAATGGCCGGGGGGGGGTTTGGTTGGGAGGGTTTTGCGTGACC
>CAXUGH010000428.1:0-3814 GCA_964250365.1 uncultured Ktedonobacteraceae bacterium | reverse complement strand
AGGCGGCGAGTGACACATGAAAATTGACTATGCATTACAAAGTCTTTCTCAAAGCGTCCTATTTCGGGTGATTGAGAGGACGAACTGACGTATCTGCTCCCTTTGTAGTAGGGCAACCAACACGCTTGTAGCCAGTCCGAGCAACAATCCTCCTAGAAGCACTCCATTTCTCACAAGATGCCTGTTTTCTAGCTTTTCTTGTTGTGCCTGTAGCAGAAACACTTCCGCGCTGTCTTGTGCTGATTTCCTCCGACGCTGCGTTGTCTCCTCGTCGTCGATGAATACAGTTTCATGAAGGTCTTCTTCTACGAGGGGGGATTGCTCACGTACTGTATCATTCTGCACTGCTTGTACATCGCTTGTCTTCTGTTCTTCCACAAGAGAGAATGGCTCAGTGACTTCATCGTCCTGTATGACAGGAGTGCCACTTAACTTTTGCTCAGTCACTCCATCTTGCTGAATAAGAGGGGCGGCACTTGGCTTCTGCTCAATCACTGGCGCAATTTCCTCTGTCTGCTCACGCTGTATAGTCACGGGCGAATGGTCCTCGCGTGGTTTGAGCGAACGGGGACGATGAAAGTCATCTTGCGAGGCCATCTGTTCTGCAAGGGATGCTTGATGAGAGGCCATTGCTTGCTCCCACGCGGCTTTTTGTTTGTCTATAACGGGTGTTTGAGAGGCTGCGCTGTTGGCATCCGTGTAGGCTCCGCTTCGACGCATGATTTCGTGCGCCTCCTGCTCGCGACCATCGGGTCGAACTGAGACTACCGTGTGTCCAGCTTTGACTTCTTCTGCATAATAGCTGGCTTGGTCGTGAGGAACGCCCAGGTTCTGCAAATCACTCAGCAGGTCGATACCTTCGTGCCCTTGCATGGCGACGCCAATCTGGTCATAGCCGAAACCTGCCTGCCTGAGTGCTTCAAGCGCATGCTTTGCCTGAGCTTCGTATCGAAACACATCGGCAACAATGGAACTGTGAAGAGTCATATATATATCCTTTTTTTACAGGAAGAGACCATGTGTGGCATCACTCCTACTACAACAATATAAGAGAAAAACAGTGCTATGTAGTCATACAGCTCTCATAGAGAGCCTTCAAAGTTGATTGCTCTCAAGTGTTCCTTCAGCAAACGCTTCGCGCGAAAGAGGTGGGTCTTGATGGTGCCGATAGGCATGGCGAGTATGGCGGACATCTCTTCATACGTCCGGTCTTGCAGGTAGCGCAGACGCAGAATCATACTATACTTGGCGGGCAGTTGCTCCAGCTTTTTTTGCAGCATATCCTGCTGGTCGTGTCGCTCGATGTTCTCCAGTGCCTGCTGCTCTCTCCCTATGGTAAAGCGCATCTGCTCCGCCTGTATTTCCTCTTGTAAGAGGAGGTCACGCCTACGCTTTTCAAGCACATGCATACAGCAATTGTAGGCAATACGGTAGAGCCAGCTTGAAAAGAGTGCATCGCCACGAAACGCGGGCAAACCTTGCCATGCCGCTAAAAATGCCTCTTGAGTTGCTTCCTTTGCTTCTTCGGGGTTCTGGAGCAAACGCACACTGATAGCAAAGACGCGGCGTTGATGACGTTGTACCAGAAGGGCAAACGCAATTTGGTCTCCGTGCTGACTCGCCTTCACCAAATCTGTGTCGTCCTGCTTGGGGTGGAGGGGAGCACTATCTGGGAGTACAGCTTCCGTACTCTGTGACGCATTTCTATAATTCATGTTCATAGTATCTATTCTTGCTTTCGCTCCTTGCTTTTCAGCAGAGGGTGAGCCATCATTTCCATTGCTAGTTGCGCTCTTTCTCAGCATCAAGAGGAACACGTCTTATGACACAAGAAAGTTTCATAAAGTGCAAAGAAATCCATAGAAATTTTCTTTCTAATTCTTGGAATTCCTTTTATTATAAAGCGATAAGATTATACAAAAACGAAACTTCTTTGTTGTAGAACGCGTGTAGCTCTTAGTACTGAGAAATGTTCTCAGCGTTATCCCAATGTATTATTGGATGCAGCCTTGCCGCATTCGAGTCGAAAAGGAGTTCCTTATGAACATCGTTGAAGCCGTTATCTCGTCGTTTGCGGCGGCCTTAGCCCTGCTCTTTGCCTTTGTGCCCAAACTGCTTGGGTTTCTGGTGATTATACTCGTCGGTTGGCTCATTGCCAGCGCACTTTCTAAAGCAGTAACCTTCCTGCTCCGCAAGGTCGGCTTCGACCGCATTGGAGATCGCATTGGCTTGTCACGTCTCTTGTCCCAGTCAGGGATCAAGACAGACGCCGCCAATGTGCTTGGCAAACTCGTCTACTGGTTCGTCTTCTTGATCTTCCTGGTGCCAGCGGTGGATGCGCTTGGTTTGACCGCCGTGAGCAATCTACTTGGTCAGGTAATTGGCTTCTTACCCAACGTGTTTGTCGCTATTCTCATTCTCTTCCTGGGAACGTTTGCGGCAACCATCGTCGCTGACATCGTGCGTGGAGCGACAGGCAGCGCGAATATTGGCAATCCGAATCTCTTTGCGAATATCGCTCGCTACGCCATTCTGGGCTTTGTTGCCCTGGTTGCGCTTGAGCAGTTGGGTATTGCTCCCGCGCTGTTGAATATTCTGTTTACTGCTATCATGGGTGCGGCTGCCCTTGCCTTTGGTCTGGCCTTTGGGCTTGGTGGACAAGACACGGCACGCAAGTACCTGAATCGTACTGAGAGTGCCGCCAGCACTGCTGCTGCACAGGTACAAACACAGCAAAGCATGAATAATGGAGCGCAAACGCTTCCACAATCACGAGAGGTGCCACGAACGCGGTAACACGCTCTAGCCGTCGCACTCCTCATTCACATTTGTATAGCTATCACGAGGAAGGTGTGTTCAAAGAACATTCTTCCTCACATTTAGAACAGGGAAAATCTTCATGGCAACCCAAGCAACTATCATCGCCGGTGTGTTCGAGCAAGAGGCTCAGGCTCGCCAAGCTCTTACCGCCTTGAAACAGGCTGGTTTTGGTTATGATCAGGTGGGCGTCGCAACGCAGGGACAGCAAGGGGTCGATCTGAAAAACGACCTGCTGGGTCTTGATGTCCCACGCGAGCAGGCAAACTACTACGCGCAAGAATTCAAGCAGGGACATACGGTTGTCTCTGTCCGAGCAGATGGACAAGAGCAGAAAGCTCATGACATTATGCATCAATATGGCGGATACGATTACGAACATCAAACGTCCGCGACCCAGACAGCCGCAGGCTACACACGCAACACGACCACTGCCCAGAGACCATCCTCTACTCAGGCCGTCGGGGACGGTATGCAAGACGAATTTCATCAGCCCCGCTCACTCAAACTACGTGAGGAGCGTCTTAATGTGACCAAAGAGCGTACACAGGCTGGCGAAGTGAACCTGCATAAAGAGGTGGTCAGCGAACAGAAGACCATCAATGTCCCTGTCACCCACGAGGAAGTGGTGATTGAGCAGCACGCTGTCACAGGAGGACAGGTTGATAACACTCCTATTGGCGAAGGGGAGACCATCCGTGTCCCCGTGAGTGAAGAGCGAGTCAACGTGACCAAAAACACAGTAGTCACGGGTGAGGTTGGGATTGGCAAGCGAAACGTGCAGGAGACACAACAGGTAAAAGACACCGTCAGACGAGAAGAGGCTCGTATTGAGCAGAAGGGTGATGCGCCCATTCACGGCACTAAGAGTGATCACTTTCATCCTGATAGTGTAGACAAAGACAACCTCTAAGCAGTCTCAGGAAAACAAGGTGGGAAGGGTATAACTGCGTAAGCGTTCACGTAACGAATCAATGGGAACCAGGGCGCCCGCAAG
>CAXUGH010000427.1:0-3883 GCA_964250365.1 uncultured Ktedonobacteraceae bacterium | reverse complement strand
TAGCCTGTCCAGGCTCCTGAATGCTCATGCGCTCCTTGACGACGCGCTCCATACGCAACAGACCGACACGGAACTGCGACTGAATCAACTCACCCACGCAACGCACACGGCGGTTGCCGAGGTGGTCGATGTCGTCCTTTTTGCCATGCCCATTGTTCAGAGCAATCAAGCGACGAATGATATTTACCAGATCGTCCAGTGTTAGAATGCGCTGATTTTGTGGAACAGAAAGGTCAAGCTTGCGGTTAAGCTTGTAGCGTCCAACGTTGCCAAGATCGTAGCGGCGTGGGTTGAAGAACAGATTCTTCACCAATGAACGCGCGTTATCGACGGTAGCGGGATCGCCAGGACGCAACTTTTTGTAGAGTTCGAGTAGTGCCTCTTCCTCACGCTTCACAGGATCACGGTCAAGCGTCGCTTGCAGGTAGCGGATATTGGGATCGTTATCGACGTCGGCAAACGCATCCAGTAAGCCCTGATCGGTCGAAAGGTCAACGTCTTCGGCGTGCCACTGATCTTTGCCAAGGCTTGCGATGGCACGTAGGAGTGTTGTGACGGGCAATTTGCGTTTGCGGTCAATCTTGACGGTAAGCAAATTCTTGTTGCTCGTCTCGAACTCAAGCCATGCACCACGCCCTGGAATGAGCTTTGCCGCATAAAGCTTTCTGCCGGTAGTAGCATCCTCATCTACCGTGTAGTAGACGCCGGGGGAACGCACCAACTGGCTGACGACGACACGCTCGGCACCATTGATAATGAACGTGCCTTCCTTTGTCATCAAAGGGAAGTCGCCCATGAAGATGTCTTTCTCAATGATTTCGCCCGTTTCCTTATTGATAAGGCGAGCCTTCACATTGAGCGCAGCCGCAAACGTGGCATCACGATCACGGCACTCATCCTCGGAATACTTTGGTTTGCCAAAGGGTTCCTGTGGAACAACAAACTCCAGGCTAAGATTCTTACCGGTAAAATCTTCTATCGGGGATATTTCTTGAAAGAGTTCCTGTAAACCTTCTTTCTTAAACCATTCAAAAGAGTCGAGCTGAATTTGAATCAGCCCTGGCATTTGTCGAATGTCTGGAATACGAGCGAACGAAACACGTTCTGGAAGAGCTGCTGCTCTCGTGCTGACTGCCATACCTGGGAATCTCCTCTCACACTGTAAGGGGCGGCAAAGCCGCGCCCTCCACGTCCCATAGAGGAACGAGAGATACACAAAGATGTATCCCTCTTTCGAGTAACAGAAAAAAGGAAAAAATTAGATAAAGAATTAAATGAGTCTGTGTTGAGAAACGGTTTACGACAAGAAGAGTAACCTCCCGAACTGCTTATGGGCGGTTACTCCTATTCCTCCGTATGTATGTCCATGTTGCCAATTGTCAGAGCCATTACCCACATTTCTATCCCCTCTCAAAAAACAATACCAGACTTATACAGAAAGAAAAAATTATATAAGGTACAATCTATACAGAGACAGCAAAAGACACTCCATCCCGTCTGCTCCTATACTAGAGATAACGAAGAATGTAGCGTTTTAGTCTTTTCCTACTTTCATTGCGGTACCTTTGGTGGAGTCCAAAGGAATAGAGACGTTTGCTTTATGGTAGTGCCTCAAGTATTTTGGGGGATACACTGCTAGCTACTGAAACAACTGTTTTGTAATGCGTCGGTAACACCACTGTTACTTATATAAGCTTCTCTGACAAGAGTTCATTATACTCCACTACCATACATATGTCAATACATTTGACACTATTTTTCTTGGCAACAAATTTCTTTTTTCTCTATACAAGAGAACGTATTAGCTAGCTGTTTTATTCCATCGGTCCCTACCTGAGCATCACGGCTTCATGGAGAGCAGCTTGTGTGGTCTCCGCATTCTCCTGTTCATCATTCATGATGAGGGACCATGAATAACTGGAGGCAAGCCAGCGTTCGCGCAGTAGGGCGAGCAGAGCGAGTTTCTCACCTTGATTGAGAACATTCAAATCAAACATAGCTTCTGGCATATCTGGATAGATGACGGTGATAACATGTGTATCACAGCGTATCACGGTCTGCGTATTCAACTTGTACGTTTGCGCCAGACCTAGCTTTTGCCAGAACGAAACGGCTCCAAAGCAGCCGATGATAATGAAGCTTGCAAAGACAGCACTCAAGACAACACCGGCAAGGCTCAAGAGAATAGCTAAAGCAGTCGCAACGAACGCAAGAGGAACAGGCGTAATGCAGTGAGTCCAGCCAATCAGAATAATGGGCACCAACCCAACGAGGACCGTCACAAAGCACCAGAAAGCGGCATTGAGCATCCAGAAAATGCTGGCGAGATTCTCCGCTGAGAGATCACGAACTCGTATGAGTGTCGTATCGACAAATGAAAATACGCCTTGAATATAGCCTGTATGTACCGCGTGAAGAAAACGCAATACGAGAACACATCCACCAAGCGTTAAAAAGGCGACAAACCAGAGGAGCGCGAGAAGGGCGTCTTGCCATTTGAGATAAAAAGTAAAGACATGTGTGTACGTTCCCCATAGCTTTATGCTCAATCCAAGTGAGAGCAAGGCACCCAGGAAAAATAGCCCGCACAGAAGCCAGCCGAGGCGACGAGTACGTGTGTAAGCAGCACGGTCTTGATAAAATGTACGTATATTGCCGGGAGATTCTATCATAACAAACCTCTATTCGGGAACAACTTGATGGAGAGCTTGCCGTAGCATGTTGCAACACATCCCTCTATTGTCATAACGAGCAAAGGGAGGCGAATAGTTACAGAATTTCTCACGAGTTTGTGTCTGGTAGCAGAGCAGAAATCAGGTCGAGGAGGTCTTGTGAACTAAAAGGCTTCTGCAGAATAAAGCCCGATTGCAGACCCATGCGGTGCAGTTCCCAATCATGGCTACCTGTAACCACAATGATCGGAACATATCGAGTACGATTATGCCCACGAAGCATTTTGTAGAGAGAGGCACCATCTAAATGTGGAAGTCCTACATCGAGAATAATAAGCTGTGGGCCGAGGTCAGGTATCTGGTCGCGTGCGGATTGACCATCGGAGAAAACACGTAACTGCCATTGACCGGAGATAGACAGCATGTCAGAAAACATACCAGCTAATAAGGCATCGTCCTCGACAATAGCAATCACTTTTTGCTTTTCAGCTTTTGCAGAAGTCTCTTCTTGCACGACTATCCACCTATTTCTTCTGGAGAGTTTTAGAGTGCGCCTATTTTCCTCATGAGGATAGAGCATAAGTGGATATTTGTCAAGCGTTACGTGACCTATTAAAATAGTGTATTTATAACTCTTAGGTTTTGCTTTATAAGAAATAGAATTCGCCCCTCATCAAACTTCTCAGGCTTGATGAGGGGATTGAATTATAGCTATTGTTGTTTATGCGCTGCGATCAACGAAGCATACCAGTGCCCACTCTCCTTAGTGGTGCGCTGTTGTGTCGCGTAGTCCACGTAGACGATACCAAAACGTTTGCTATAACCTTCTGCCCACTCGTAGTTGTCGAGTAGAGACCAGACGAAATAGCCCTGCACAGGCACACCCTGCGCTAGCACGCGTCCCACCGAGCGGATATACTCACGTAAGTACTCGATCCGCTGTGTATCATTTACGTGCCCCTGAGCATCGACGGTATCGGGAAACGCTGCGCCATTCTCCGTGACCAGGAGCGAGGTAACGCCATACTCTTTGTGTAAACGCGTCAATAAATCGCCGAGAGCCTGCGGGTAGACTTCCCAATTCATCTCAGTATAGACGCCTGGAACCGTTACAAATTCAATGCCTTGAGGTTTTGCTGGATTGCCTCGCACCACTGAGCGCGAGTAGTTGTTGACACCCAGGAAGTCGATTGGTGTCGCAATAGTGGCTA
>CAXUGH010000426.1:0-3887 GCA_964250365.1 uncultured Ktedonobacteraceae bacterium | reverse complement strand
ATACCCTCAACTCTATAGATATCTCCACTGTTTCTATCACAACTGTACAACGGATTTCGTGTGATAGCAACTAACGAAGAGGAACTCATTACTTTCTCGCCACCTTCCAACACTCCTTCGCAATCTCCCAATCCTCCTCGGTGTGAACGACAAGGACGCGTACATTCGAGTCGTCGGTAGAAATCTGTGTATCGGCGGGCGATTGTTTGTTTTTCGCCTCATCAAGTTGAATTTCAAGGAATTCCAGCCCGTTGCACACGTTAGTGCGTAGCACGTCGTCGTTCTCGCCGACACCGCCCGTAAATGACAGCACGTCGATACCACCGAGGACAGCAATCATGGCACCAATGAAGTAACGCAGACGGTAGGCGTACATGTCGAGCGCAAGTTTGGCGCGGATGTTGCCTGTTTCGAGAGCCTTACGTAACTGGCGCACATCATTAGAGATACCGGAGATGCCTTGCAGTCCCGACTCCTTGTTCAATATCGAGTCGAACTGGTCGCCACTATAGCCCTTCTCGCGCTGCAAGTAAGTCAAAATGCTAGGGTCAATGGTACCGGAGCGGCTCCCCATCATCACGCCCTCAAGCGGCGTAAAGCCCATCGTCGTATCGAAACTCTCGCCATTTCGTATAGCCGCTAACGAACAGCCATTGCCCATATGACAGTTGACGATACGTAGTTGCGCCTCATCCTCCTGCAAAATTTGCCCAATCCGTTGTGTACAGTATTGATGGCTGATGCCGTGAAAGCCATAGCGACGAATGCCCTGCTCATACCATTCGTAGGGACCAGGATAGACCACCGTTTCTATCGGTAGCGTCTTGTGAAAGGCGGTATCGAAAACCGCAACCTGCCGCACCTTGTCGCCCAGAACGCGCTCGACTCCCTCGATGCCCTCAAGATTCACAGGATTGTGTAGAGGCGCATACGAGGCGTATTTAGAAATATCGTCCTTCACCGCTTGAGTAATGACGACGCTCTCACGGTAATCAGGCCCACCGTGTACGACGCGATGTCCCACCATGTCGATAGCTTCGGGACCATCGAGAACTTTCGTCTCGCCGCTCCAGATCGTCTTGAGCATCTGCTCCACTATCTCTGGCCTTGAGCCTGCCGATACCTCCTGCTGTACCTTCTTTCCATCGGAGGTCGTAATCTCAAGCTGTGCCGATCCCTTATCCTTCGTCTCAGCATTCGCC
The DNA here is from genome assembly GCA_964250365.1 of uncultured Ktedonobacteraceae bacterium. Taxonomy (GTDB): domain Bacteria; phylum Chloroflexota; class Ktedonobacteria; order Ktedonobacterales; family Ktedonobacteraceae; genus JBBQVS01. Next base: position 2,685 of record CAXUGH010000426.1, on the reverse strand, counting down.
GCCCACAATGGCTTAGGGGCGGTAGCTGGCAACGTCTCGTCAATCTCGTACAACCGGCTCTTCTGGCTGCTCGAACCCGCGTTCAGCACAAGTATTTTCATGGCTGTGTAATCCTTCCAAATATCTGCAACATGCAATGGAGACATGAATGCTCCACGTCCTCTATTGTATGTTTTCAATTTTGTAATTTCCAATACTCGCTTCTCAAAACACTTGAATATCTATACCTATGTATATTTCTCATTTGCCGTGTTACTGTTGAAGATGTCATGCCAATTATTTTACAATGACGAGAGATGTATAGATATTCTTCGAGAGGATTCAGTGATAAAACCATCCCTACACAGCGTCAAAGTTGGCAACTACCTCATCCACTATCAGACAATTGGTGAGGAAGGTGAGCCTGTGGTTCTGGTACATGGCTTGTCGGGTTCGACGCTGTGGTGGCGGCGCAATGTGCAGAGCCTCGCGCAACATCATAAACTGTACCTTGTCGATCTGCCAGGGTTTGGTGCGAGGAAGCGACAGCGTGGACGCTTTGTATTGAAACAGGCGAGCGAGTGGCTGTTCGCGTGGTTGACAGCGGTCGGGATAACACGAGCGCATTTTATAGGTCATTCGATGGGCGGCTACATCTGTATGGAGTTGGCAACGCATCATCCAGAGGTTGTCGGGCGGCTGGTGCTGGTTGCTCCCGCCTTTAAGCCGCGATTTCAGCGCGTGCGTGACTACATTCTTCCTCTTTGTATAGGCGGTCGCTATGTAGCACGAAGCTTTCTACCCATCCTTGCCTATGATAGCCTTCGCGCTGGTCCCCTCACTCTGTTGCAAGCCACTAGAGAGATTATCGCCCTCAATGGAGGCGATAAACTACACTGTTTCCCCCATTCCGTACTACTGATATGGGGTGAGCATGACACACTTGTCCCCCCCACATTCGGTCCGCTCCTCCGTGCCGCGCTCCCCAACTCTCGCCTTCTGTTACTGCCTCGCGCATCGCATATCACCATGTTCGATCAGCCATATGCGTTCAATGCTGCGGTCAACGCGTTTTTGTGTGGGGAGGATGTTGGGCTGTAGGGGCTATAATTCATTACGCCCTCGCGCCGACCAATCCTGTTTCCTATTATTGTATACGTTCCTCAATCCCTGCCAACAGTTGTGTATTGCTCACAGGGCGTGATGAATTATAGCTCCTACAGCCATCACCGTTTGCGCTTGCCACAATCTCTATGCTATATTTTCCATAAACATTACAGGAGGTCAACCAAACTCATGTCTTCGCCAGTGTGCTAGAGAACATCACGGTCTATCAGCATTTTTGTACGCCGATAAGCAATTTGTTATCGGTCGATTTGCATTATTCTCTTTTCCTAGCACACACGAAGGAGCGAAGATGAATACATCTTCTAAACAAGAGCAGTTACGGCAACTGCTCCAAGCACAACAGACTCATCTACAACATACCTTTCCTCTTGATAGGCGACGTGCCTTACTTGCTCTCACAAACTTGCATAACCAGCACTATCTCGAAACACCTCATCAAAAAGTACCTACAACACTCCTTTCCTCTTCCGGTTGGCACAAGGCACTTTCGCTGTGTTTCCCCGTACCTGCTTCTCAACAAGGATTTCATATAGCCGAAGAAAGAGTGTCTACATGGGCTACTTCCACACTGCAAACATGTCGTGTGCTTACTCAGGTAGAGCGTATACTTGAGTATTGCGAAACAGGTTTTTTACGGATGCAACAGGGCAACGATGCTTCTTTCAATGTCTGGGTTGTGGGTAAGAGAATGCCTACTGAATGGCGTGAACGCGAAGACCTGTCTGTATGGACGGATTTACTTGTACAGACATATGCCTCTGAGATGAATGCTCTGCAAAGCGAGAAGACGCATATTTTGCAACAGCTTATTTCAGTAGCAAAAGGGTGGAATGGGCAAGTGAGCAGTTTGTGTACAACCACACGTGCAATAGACGACTACTATCTGCGCCTTGCTAGACTCTCTATCAAAAGAATGGTTCCTTTCGACACCTATCCTGGCTCTGTTATCATTGGGGGTTGCACGTTTCAAGTATACCGAGATGTACTTAGTGTGCTGGTAAGCCTCGTTCTCAAGTATATTGACTGTTCCGCGCTACTTTCAAATGAGCATTTGCCGCATGTTGGATTGCATGAAAATAGTGTTTACAGCGATGCCGAATTAGTCGAAATGATTGCTACCATGCTTGCTATAGAGAAAAAGTTAGCGCAAACAGCATTGGACGCCTATACGCTCGACGCCCAGAACGTCTCGTATCACTGTTCGGCAGCGGATGTTCCTGAACCGCCACTTATTCGACTGGATGAGCAGCATCGCTTATTGTCTTTCGCCGGTTTGCTAACCGAGCCGCTGTTTTTTCTGCTTCGTGAATTGAAGCGCAGATATTCTTACGAGTATCATACAGCCTCACAGGTGCGAGAGGAGGTTTTCCGGCAAGACGTTTATCGTCTCTTTGCAGATAAACGCTTTGTGAAAAGTGCTGGACACGTCGAGTTGAGAGGTGCAAAAGGAACACTTACAACGGATGTAGATGCATTGCTCTTTGATCGTAAAACGGGAGCCTTAGCCGTCTTTGAGCTGAAATCGCAAGACCTCTTTGCATACTCACGGCAAGAGCGACTCCGCCAACGCGACAACTT
>CAXUGH010000425.1:0-3897 GCA_964250365.1 uncultured Ktedonobacteraceae bacterium | reverse complement strand
TCCCGCGCCTCCTTAGGCTTGATACGTTCATACATCCAGTCGAACTTCGCACGCACACTCCTTGCGTTCCAATTGTCGTTGGGCGCGTCGATGCGGTTCAGAAAGAAGTCGATGTTGACCTCTAAGAAGCTGAGGCTGTCCGCCGCTTGCACCCAGTCAGCCTCTTCCCAGCCACCTATCTCATGCACACGTATCAGGTCTGCCACCTCTGTAATCAAGGCTTCAGGCGCATGTTGTGTTCGTAGAAACTCGCCGACAATGCGAGCCGAGCGTTCCGAATGTTCTCTATTATAGATTGGGTCATCAGGACCAAGTTCGGGATTCTGCTTTGGACTATCCGGTCCTGGAAACGCTCGCTCCATATCGTGCGTCACCGTTGCCACTAACATCGCCTCTGTCGCGTTGGAGTCAATGCGCCGTAGCCACTCTTCAGCTTTGAGCAGATGTGTAGCGTGGCGTCCGTAATGCTCTTTAACCCAACTGCGCGATGCTTCCAGTAAATCGCTCACGATCTATTCCCCTCTAAGGGTTTGCCCCATGTTACTGTGCCAACAACCTGAAATGGCAGCATACCATCACTATGATAGCGCGATAGAAATGTGCGTACTCGTGCATCGAACTCAACCACCTGCTGCTCTCCCATGCGTTCCTTTGCGAACCCACTTCTCGAATGAAGTCCTTCGATAAAGTCGTTGATTGACTGCTGAAAAGGAATAGGTGCTGTTTCTCTCTGGCCTACCTGCAGAAAAAATCCGCGCTTCTCTAACTCAACGACTGCATTCGCTGAGCCATAGCCCTTACCCATGCCGAACTCTATTCGCAGCTTTCTCAGTTCATCTTGCCAGGGCATCGGTAGCGTGTTGCGATAAATTAGCGCGAGAAAGCCGTTCTGTGTGAGCATTGAAGAGAAACGCGGAAAAGCTATCGACCAGTCAGGCCAGTGAATGCTAGAGCCAGCCGTTATCAGCGCATATGGTGGTGAGAGTGGCGCATCTTCAACTTTACCGTAAATCCAGTGCAGATTGGGTGCATCGCCATTCGGCAGTGTCTTGCCCTCTTCAATCATATTGTGCGAGAAATCAACGGCGTCAACGCGCTCGACATGCTGTACTAGATTTCGCGCAATATCGCCTGAGCCAGCACCAACATCGAGAATGTTTCGTGGCTCATCGGAAATCAAATTCGTGAGAATAGTAAATACTTCGGGTGGATAGGGAGGCCGGTAGCGGTATGCATCGACTACTTGGCGGCCTTTGAACGCTTCGGCGTAGTAGGTGCCGAAGCGTTCCGGTTTTGGTTCCATGAGTGTTCCCTTCGCCCATATATTCGTAGGGACCAGATTTATCGCGTCCGTTGTGCGATTTATCGCCTATGCTTCATTTACTGAGTTACTCTATAGCCGATAAATCGGCTTTGGACGCGATAAATCTGGTCCCTACGAAAAATCATTATATAAAAATTGCTGTACCACACTTTCATCTTACAACAAAAATTTACAAGCCCAAAACCTTGACAAAGATAATAGCAATATGCTATATTATGAATAGCGAATAGCTATTGCGAATACTGCAAGATAAACTGGATGCAAGGCTACAATCGCAGTAGTTTGGAGATATATTCATGGATATTGGCGCATTGCTTCTCAATCCGAATATCGTGTTTCTGCTCTTTATTGTCGCAATGCTTGGCATCTACTTTGAGCTTGCCCATCCAGGGACTACAGTGCCCGGAGTTGTAGGCGGCATCGCGTTCCTGCTCTTCCTTTTTCTGGCAGTAGCCTTATCACCAAATTGGGCTGGCTTGGCATTGATGCTACTGGCGGCGGTGCTACTCGTTCTGGATGTGAAATTGCCAGGACATGGAGTACTCACGGTGGCGGCGATAGTCTCGCTGGTGATTGGAGCGTTGCTCTTTTTCAATAGTGGCGGCACACACAGCGGAGCGTACCTCAACCCGCTCGTTGTCTACAGCGTCGCTGCTCTCGTCGGTATCGTTGGCTTTTTATTGGCGCGAATTGCGCTACGTCTCCACAAAATGAATGTTACAACAGGTGTGCAGGGTATGATTGGTGTCACCGTTACCGCACGAACGCCTCTATTGCCAGAGGGACGTGTGAGTTATGGTGGCGAAGATTGGGCCGCGATTCTGGACGACCCAAATATGTCCGCTGAGCCAGGGGCAAAGCTGCAAATAGTGTCTGTAGAGGGTCTACATTTACATGTGCAGCCACTTGGTTCAGTTTTACACGATGTTCAGACTATACAAACCCATCAGTAAACATTGTTTTCCTAAGAAGGAGAAATACTCATGGACCCTATCGTTGCGACAGTGATTAGTGTCATTGTCATTATCGCACTCTTTCTCGCACTCTCAGCTATTCGTATTGTGCAGCAATACGAGCGTGGCGTGATCTTTGTTCTCGGACGTTTGACCGGAGCAAAAGGTCCTGGCGTCTTCCTTGTTCCACCGTTCATCTCGCGTATGGTCAAGGTTGATCTGCGTATCGTGACACTCACTCTGCCCCCACAAGAGGTGATTTCGCGGGACAACGTGACGATCAAGGTAACTGCCGTATTGTACTTCTATGTTGTTGATCCTGCGGCGGCTGTCGTCAATGTGATGAATTTTATCCAGGCGAGTACGCAAATTGGACAAACTACGCTACGTAATGTGTTAGGCCAATCAGAACTGGACGAAATCCTGTCACAACGCACCAAGATCAATCAGGAGTTGCAAACGATTATCGACGAGCATACCGAGCGTTGGGGTGTGAAGGTGACCGCCGTCGAAATCAAGGATGTTGAACTACCCTCCACGATGCAACGCGCAATGGCGAAGCAAGCAGAGGCGGAACGTGAGAAACGCGCCAAGATCATTCACGCTGAAGGTGAGTATCAGGCGTCGGCACAGTTGGCGAAGGCCGCTGGTGTCATCGCGGAACAGCCAAATGCAATGCAGCTACGCTATCTACAAACTCTAACAGAGATCGCCGTCGAAAAGAACTCGACCATCATCTTCCCATTGCCAATGGACCTGATTGAGCCGATGGTGAATATGATGAAACGCCAGCCAGAGGCTGCTCAGGTACCAGCGAACGGTAACGGTGGATACATCCCGCAAAAGGATGTCCCACTAACTGAACTGCCACGTTAAACTAAAACACAACAAGAACAGACCGTGCAAGCAACAGCTTGCACGGTCTGTTCTTGTTGTGTTTTATGCGTTATTGTGATTCTCGTCCTGTTTGCTGTGCAGATACTCAGCGCAGGCGCGATACGTCTCTTCTGAGATAAGACCTTTGGAGACATAATGGGTGAGCATCACGTCCAATTTGAGAATGCTCATTAGATTGTAGCCATGCTGACGGAGGCGTTCGGCGGCTCCATGTTCGCGGTCGATGAGAACGATAACGTCCTTCACTTTGAGACCGTTTTCCTCTAGTAAGGCTGCGGTTTCGATTGTGCTACTTCCCCTGGTGATGAGATCGTCGATGATGAGTGCCGTATCACCCTTTGTAAAACGGCCTTCGATACCGCGCTTGCCCGTCCCCTCTGGACGGATACGAGCGTAGATCATGGGTGTTGAGGTCTCCAACGAGTAGGCCGATGCCAGAATGAGACCTCCTACTGGTACGCCCGCGACAATATTGAAGGGGTGAACACGTGCGCGGCGCAGCGATTGCGCCAGATTGATTTCCTGTTGCATCAATTTTGCTGCAACGCTGAGTGCGGTTGGATTACTAATGAGAACTTTGGGGTTGATGAAAATTGGCGAACTCACAGCGGACTCGCTCACCGTGAAATTTCCAAATTGGACTCCTCCAAGATCAAATAGTATCTGTGCCAACCAAAGATTATCCAGTGACTGCTCTTTCGCCACCTCTCATCATCCTTTCTG
>CAXUGH010000424.1:0-3909 GCA_964250365.1 uncultured Ktedonobacteraceae bacterium | reverse complement strand
GCCTCAGTCTACTACGAGCTTGGTATCCCCATCGACCTTGACACACCCATCTTCGCCAGTAGTCGCACGGCTGGCTGGACGGCGCACATTCTTGAGCAATACGCCAACAACCGTCTCATTCGCCCACGCGCCGAATATGTCGGGCAAAAAGTGACGGAATACGTACCTCTTGATAAGAGAGGGTAGAGAGGATAAAAAACGAATGAGGATGACAACCGCATGCGGTTGTCATCCTCATTCGTTTTTTACAACAGTTTTTGCACGTCTTTACGCATCGCTTCATAGCTCTGGTAGCGCAAGGCACGTTCTTCCGAGAGGGCGCGGCTCAGGATGGCTTCGAGTTCCAGCGAGACATCGGGGTTGAGCATGCGTACTGGTGGGTAGGCGGGATAATGCGGCGGCGCGATATGAGTGAGGGCATGATGCATCGTTGCCGCCAACATGTAAATGCTGGTGCGAGAGTCGTAGGGCCTGTCCTGAATGGGTAGGTAGGGCGAGATGGCTAGCTTGCGTGTTGTGCGTTTGCGCGTCACAGGTATACGAATACTCGGATCGGGCGGCGGTGGCAACACTTGAAAACCTGTGAGCATGGCACGCCCTCGCGTCTGCTCGATGATAATATTCGCGGGCGAGATATCGTAGTGATGCACACCTTGCTGCTCAATCGCAATCAACGTGTTCAATAAAGTATTCATATAGCCGAGTGCATCGCGTTCCAATAGGGGACGTAGTAGCCTTTGAAGTCGCTCTTCGATGCTTTCGCCATCGACGTAGGCTGATACCATGTAGTAGTGTTTGCCTTCGGCGAAACGGTCAAGCACGGCTGGCACGAAGGGATGGCGTAGTTTGGCGAGTGCTACTGTAGCCTGATCGTAGTGGGCAACGTCTTTCGCGCGTCTTGGTAGGGCGTCGGCGCATTCCCAACGTTTCAACATTACCAGACGTTCATTTGCTCGCGCGTCGTAGGCAACCGCTGTTGTTACGTGTGTATCTTCCGACTGCTTGAGGACACGTTTGATTGTGTAGCGTCCCTGTCGCACCGCGACGCCAATCAGAGGGCTACGTACAATCTGTAGCTTGGGTAGTGTGAGGCTACCACAGCGCGAGCAGCAGCGTTGTCCAAAACGGAGTGTTGCATCACAATAGGGGCAGAGACGGTTATCCTGCTCAGCTCCACAGAAGGTACAACGTTGGGCACCGGTGCGATTTTGTTGCCCGCAGTGGTGACAGACGTAGCGTGCCAGAGCCGTTTCAACAGCCGCCGCGTAACTATCGGAGAACTCGGTGATGCTGGCGTAGCGACGGTGATAATCTTTGGCGAGGGCGCGAAGCAGCACGGCAGCAACCTCTACAGGTATGCGTGAATTCCAACGCTGTGGCGATTGCGGTAGCTCACTGATTTGCGCGTTCCACATCTCCTCGATACGTGAGTAGACGAAGGGAGTGCGCCCCGCTAATAGCTCATAACAACACACAGCTAGGGCGTACTGGTCGGAGTCTCGGCGCGGATTGCCCTGCCACTGCTCTAGCGGCATGTAGGCCGCCGTTCCCGTCACCTCACCGAGCGAGGCATGCGTATACGTGCCGAGATAGAGCGTCGTGCCGAAGTCAGATAACAATATCTGCCCGTTGCGCCCAATTAGCAGGTTGCCGGGCTTCACATCCTGATGCACCATCTTCATATCGTGGACATATTGCAGAGCGTCCGCTGTCTGTTGTATGTATGGTACGAGTTCTTCCGCGAAGGCAAGTCGCTTGTTGCCATCAGAGGCACGGAAGATGTCAACGATTGTCTGCGGCGCGTACTCCATCACGAAGTACGGTTGATCATTTTCCAGACGCCCAAAGTTATAGATGGGCAGGATGTTGGGATGTTGCATCGTGGCAATGCGACGCGCCTCTTGCATAAAGCTCGCCTGCGCCTTATCGTTAAACTGGTCGAGGCGCAGGACTTTGAGGGCAAGCAGACGACTTAGCGGCATGGGTTCGCGTACCTTGTAGACGTGTCCATAGGTACCTGCGCCAAGAAACGCAACCACCTCATACATACCGATGTGCGCCCCCTGTACCAGAAAATCGCAGCGTTGGCAACACACCGCGCCATCGGGGTTAGGATGTCCCCCACCAGCACGCGGATTGAGACAGTGAGCCAAGATATTCGTCCCTACCCCTTCTTGAAATGTTGATGTTCTAGTAATAGATACGTATGAGGTGGGGATGGGTTATTTTGTCACTAGTACTCGTGGTCGCCCTCAGCAATGTAAATAGATACATCAATATCGAGTTGACCAAGATGCTTTGCCATGAGTGGTCCAACATCTACCCATGAGAGTCTGCCGTTTAGAGTGCCGAGTTTGGGAAAAGCAATACTTTCTATGTCTGCTCTTTTGTAGTTTGCAACAAAGTATTCTAACCCTTGCTCTATATATTCCAACTTAGAATCGGCACGCCATGTATTTTTTGTCGGAAAGTTGAGAATCCAGGGCATGCTTTCTCTGTACAGTGTTGGTTTTCCTATACGAAGCCGTCCCGTTTTGCAATCTTGTTTATATGCTGTAAACATAGCGGGATATTTTTGTTTGAAGGCGAGGGCTAGACCTCTGCCCATGAAGCCTTCGCAATTCACAGGATTCGTGATAACTTGAGCGTGCGAGTCGAAGATGTCGCCCAATTGATAGTGAAGAGACATGATATACTCCATTGTAATGGTTTCAATGATATATAACGTATACAATAAAGTAGCGAGGTATTATTTGTGAACAGATACGAACAACGACGCCAGAAACGCTTGCAAAATCCAGAGTTTGCGGCTAGCTATTGGACAATGGAGGCGGAACTACAACTTGTACATGCCATTGAGGTAATGGGTGAACATCAACAGGCAAACCAGAAAAATCTATTAGAACATATGGAAGAGATAAGTTCCGCAATTGAAACTTTGATAGAACTTTTCTCTGCTTTGAACATAACGGCGGATATCACTTTGCGCCAAGCAGAAGAAGGCGAGAGTCCCATTCAGGTTGCAACCGAATTGTTACCATACCTTTTGCTAGTAAGGACTATAGATACAGTCTCTATCCCCGTACTTCATACATGAAAAGTAGTGCAAAAAATATTGTAATAAAGTGATAAAAATTTTAAAAAATTTTAAAATAATTTAATTTGTTTTAAAAATTTTTTAATAATTCTTGCTATTATAACATATTTTTTCCCACTACTTTTCAATATAGTGTCCTGTGTATTACCATGTTGATTGCTTTGGAGAGAGGGATACGACGAGATCACCTTGAGTTCCACAGGAAGTGAAACGAAGCGCGTTCTGCTCTTTCGTGACGCCTGTACATGTTATTGTTGTCGTATTTTTTGACGGGCGAGGCACGATCTGATGTTTTATTGTATCGGTCACAACACAGGATGTTGCCGTCTTCTTTGTGACGAATGTATGAGTTGTCAACGTATCAACGCCACTTACTGCGAATGTCATTGACGCTAGTTGGCACTGTTGAAACGCTTGCCAGAAACAATCACCCGTTTGTTGTACTGTAGTAGAAGTTCCGACAGTTTTCCCTACCGCTTGCTTGATTGTGCCACAATTTTTAGGCTGTGCATGTGTGGGGCTTGTTGCCGAACCGCTGCCAGTCGTGCTTGAATTGAAACCGCACGCGGCTAATGCACATCCTAGCAGCACTATGAGCAGAGACAGGGAGAGGTGCTGTGCGAGAAAACGCATGTTTTTGGTATTCACGATGGTTTCCTTTCTTGTGTTTACATGTCTCTCTTGTACACTTGCTTATAGAGACGACAGAAAATTCCAAAAGTTCCGCTCTCCTGTATCCTGTACATTCCTCTCTTTTTATAAACAATAGGTCGATAGATATTCAAAAAGGATAAACATGTAGCATGCTCTCA
>CAXUGH010000423.1:0-3913 GCA_964250365.1 uncultured Ktedonobacteraceae bacterium | reverse complement strand
TCGACCAGATGCCCCTATCGGCAACTATGGGTAGGGCACGCGTGATTGAGATTAGCGACCCCGAATCCATTAAGCTTGCTGAATTTGGAGCCGCACAATATCCAATTGGACGAGCGCGTTTTGTTCAAGACGCGCAACTCGGCACACAATTGGCAGAGCGATACCTTCATCAAGGATTTTGTCTACGTCTCCAAAGAGGCGGCGGACTATCTTGTAAGTGTGCAAGCGCAGACTGTAGGTGTCGATTATCTCTCCGTAGGCGGCTTCTATAAAGATGGGCAAGAGACGCATCATGCTTTGCTGAGTGCCGGTATCTGGATTATCGAAGGCTTGAATCTCTCACAGATAGAGCCTGGAGAGTACGAACTTATCTGTCTGCCGCTCAAAGTGCGCGGCAGAGATGGCGCACCTGCACGCGCGATACTGCGTCCTGTTAACTGAAGCTGAACACAGTCAACAGAAATGTCATGCGGGTAGCGACGAGCATGACATTTCTGTTGACTAATCTCTATTTTGTGCGTATACTCATCGCGTTATTTATATTTGTGGGGAAAACTGGGAGTGTACTGTACTTATGTCTACCACTAATTTTGATAAATTGTCGGCAGAGCGCGTTAGGAAACTACGTTTCGCGGTCAAGGTTGTGACTGTACTGGCTATACTCCTTGTTGCGGTTAGTCTGCTGCAAATGACCTTCCGTTTCGGCGGCGATGAGAGCAACGTCGTGTTCGCCGATGTAATGTATGTGGTGTCCTCACTGTTCGGAGCGTTTTTAGCTTTTAGAGTAAGCTATCTGGCGCGAAAAGGGCCAGTGATACTTGCCCAAAGATATCAACTGGCATGGTTATGTGTTGGTCTCGGACTTTTCTTTAATGGTCTGGGTGGTATCTACTACACCTATCTGGAAATTATTCACGCAAGCCCGTTTCCATCATTTTCGGATGTAGGCTTTACACTGTCCTATCCGTTTATATTTGTTGGCCTCCTGCTCATGCCTACTACACTACGTTTTCGCTTGCGGATGGGACTCGATGCACTCATTCCAACGCTCTGTTTTTTTGGTATAAGCTGGTTCTTTGTGATTGGTCCGGCGTACTTTGCCAATGTGAAGCAGATGGATGATACCGTGGACTTAGGACAGCTTCTCGTTGGACTCTCCTATCCTTGTTGGGATATTTTGCTTATTCTTGCCATTGCTCTTATTGTGCAGAGGCGCACGGAACGCGTCCTCTATCCTTCATTTCTCCTTCTAATGCTGAGTATAGCCGCTCAGGTGTGGGCGGACTCTGCCTATGTATACACCAATATTTTCACGCATAGCTATTCGTCGGGAACGCCGTGGATTGACTTCTTCTGGTTTCTCGGCTATACACTCATGGGGTTGGCGGGTGTCTACCAGTACAGAGCTATTGTAGCGAAGGCGTATCGTGAGCAGCAACAACAAATGCCACAGGTGAACTTTCCACACTCCGCATTGCGAAATGAAATTGAGGGTACTTATGGCGCGTGGAGACGATTACAGAGCTTGCTTCTCTACGTACCGCTGGCACTTTTGCTGTTGCTCACTCTCGTAGGCGAAACTCTTTATCATGACTCTCGCATCAATTATCTTGTTATGCTCACTGCCATAGTTGGTATTCTTGTGGCTGTACGCTATCTTAGAGCAACAGAAGAGAATGAAAAGTTATTGTTGGAACAGGAACGTGAGCGCTATGACGCTGAACATCTGCGTCAGTTGAACGTGAAACTTACCAGCACGCTCGCAATCGAGCCGCTGCTGGAAAACATTGTCTCTCTAGTGACACAAGAATTGGGATTCGATGCGGCACTGCTTGTTTTGCGCGAAAAACAATATGACGAAATTGGTTCGCAATCATATATGCTGGTCAATACATCTTCCACGATAACGCCCGCGACAAACTGGCGCTTGCCGGGCGGCTCGTTTTTCTCTTTCCTTTTGGAAGACAAGCAAAATACCGAAATTTCCTGGGAGAGTTATGCAGGGAACATACCAACAGAGATACTAGGGTGGCAAAAGAAGCATGCCCTTCCTATCATGCACTTCCTCCCGTTGCGCTACCAAAGCACTATTCTTGGGTGTCTTGGCGTTGCTCGTAGCGTGTCAGCTTCATTGAAACCTCACGATATTGCGTTGCTTTCCAAGTATATCGAACAAGTGGTGATGAGCGTGAGGCAAGCATATCTTTACGAAGAGACCTACGAGCAAAAGTTGTTTGCAAGAGCGATGGTCAATATCGCGGCTCGCTTGAATTCGGCACTTGTTGCACCAGCAGAAATCCAGCAATTGCTGTGCGTAGAAGGCACGAACGCTCTACAGGCCGACTATACATTACTATATGTGCCAGGAGAGGACGGCAAACTGGTACCGCTTGCCTTCTATAGTGCTTTGACCACTCTACAACAGCCTTATACCGAGTGGCCTCCAATTTTACCAGATGAGATTGAGGCGCAGGCTTTTCATGAGTTGCAACCAATGCTTGTATCCTTGTACAAGACAACAAGGTTAAACGGCGCAACTGCTGCAAAGGAACGCGAAAATGAGAGAGTACATACTGTTGCAACCCTCTCTGAGCAGCAAGGCGATGCAATCTCTTTACTGCATCAAAAGCTACTGTCATATCATAGCGACACCGTTATCCTGGCTCCGCTTATCTCAGGCGGTGAACCGATAGGCATGCTTATCTTAGGACGTTCCACATCGAATGGCCTCCGTGAGCGTCAGCCTTTTGGGAAAGAGTCGCTACCGATGGCGCAAGACTTCGCTGAGCAAGCGTCGGTGGCCTTTACCAACGCATACTTGTATCAGCGATTGCGAGATGCACACGATAAAATGCAAGCACTGGATAAATTGAAGGATCAATTCATGGTTACAGCCTCTCATGAACTGCGTACTCCTCTCACGGCTGTACAAGGCTACATAGAGCTTCTATCGCAATATGACGTGACACTAGAGCCAGAGCAACGGCGGAATTTTCTGCAAAAGGCGCGGCGTAGTAGTGAGGAACTCGTCGTGATGCTTGGTAACGTGATGGATGCAAGTCGGTTAGAGGTGGAGGCGGGTCTTCGTGCGTTTCTGTTAGAATGTGTCGATGTGGAAGAAACTATAAATAGCGTCATTACTCTTATCGAGCCGCAGGTGCAACAAGAGCATCGTGAGATAGTACGCGACATTCAGCCCGATATGTTCGTTCTTGCTGATCCTACACGATTGCGTCAAATTCTTATGAATATTAGCGTTAATGCGTTGAAATATTCGCCGCAGCATACACCTATTCGCTTTGCGGCGGCGATTGATAATTCTGATTCGCTTTCAGCGATACTGAGTATTACCGATAAAGGAAAGGGAATTGAAGCCCAAGACCAAGCGCGGCTCTTTCAGCGTTTTGTGCGTCTGGACCGCGATGTGAATAGTGCTGTGCGCGGGTCAGGGCTGGGACTCTACATCTCGAAGCGTTTAGTCGAGGCTATGGGAGGCAGTGTCTGGATTGAGAGCAGTGGCATCGAGGGCGAGGGTACTACTTTCCATATACGGTTGCCTGTAGCATCGTAATTCTACTTGTTTACTTAGTCAAATTCTCTTTTTTGTTTGCGTTTTCGGCAGCGTCCGCTTGCTTTTTGACAAGCAAGGGGGCATGTTGCTCACAGAAACGGAAGCTACGACCTCCTGGCAACAACTGAGCGTAAGCTGCAGGTTCACCACAGGTATCGCAACGTCCAACGTGCGTTTTAACGGCTTTCATTATTCTAGCCTCCTGATATATGTATTGATAGGTTCATCATATCACAAATTTGAGTTCGTTACTTATAGCGGTGACATAACAAGAGAGAAGTTTTTAAAAAAAAAACGGAGGCCGCGGGTTTTTTTAATTATTCTACATGTTATAAAATTATA
>CAXUGH010000422.1:0-3921 GCA_964250365.1 uncultured Ktedonobacteraceae bacterium | reverse complement strand
CTATTCGCCTTGCGCCTCCGCTCATTTGGCAGCAGTACGTCGAGGGCGTCGTCAACGGTGACGATGCCTTGTAGGATGTCGTTTTCGTTGACGACTGGTAGGGCGAGTAGGTTGTACTTTGCCATTGTTTCGGCGACGGTGCGTGGGTCTGTGTCGGGTTGGACGCTGATTACGTCGGTCTCCATGAGAGATTGTAGCGTTTGTTCGGGTTGGGCTATGAGTAGGTCCCATAGCGAGATGGAGCCGAGCAGGTTGCATTCGTCTTGCGTCTCATCCTCGACGCAGTAGATGTAGGCGGTACGCACGTCGTTGTCCTGGATGTTTGTGCGGATTGCGTTCATGGCCTCGGCGACGGTACGTGTCTGGTTCAGCACGATGTAGTCGGTGGTCATGAGGCCACCAGCTGAGTCTTGCTCGTACTCAAGTAGTTCTTGCACGTCGCCCGACTCTTCAGGCTGCATGAGGTGCAGTAGCTCATCGGCGCGTTCGTTTGGTAGCAGGGCGATCAGGTCGGCGGCCTCGTCGGGTCCCATCGCTTCGAGAATGTCGGCGGCACGTTCGGGTTGAATGTTTTCGAGGATGTGGCGTTGCAGGTTGGTGTCCAGTTCCTCCATCGTGTCGGCGGCGGTCTCGTTGTCGAGCGTCTCGATTAACTGCGCCCCCTGTCGCGGCGAAAGCTGATGCACGATTTCCGCGATGTCGGCGGGATACATCTCCGCGAGTTGCCCACTACTACCGGTGCGCGGAGTTGATGTAGCTGGAAGAGTTTGCTCTTCCTCTGGTTGCTGTGGACCAATCAATTCGATGTCTGACCAGGGAATGAGAACGGCATTGCGCCCTCTGCCGACGAGCCACGGCGCGATACGACGCACAAGTGAGACATTGCTATTGTCAACGCCGAGAATGCGCCAGTCGTCATCGAAGCCGATGTCGTTGACGCGTACAGCCTTCTTGTGTTCAACGTCGATCACGCGTTTATCCATGACCTCGTGTGCCAGCGATATCTCGTCTTCCGCTGACTGTTCTGGTTGCTGAGTATGCTCTACTAGAGGAGTACGCAGGAGAAGCTCACGCTCCTCCCGACGTTCGATTTCGGCAAGGAGAATGCGCCAGGGCTGGTCTTCTTCGCCCTCTACAAGTAGAATGCTGGGCAGGTCGTGGCTGGCTCCCGTTCTTGGAACCAGCACATCAACGACCTTGCCAACTCGTTCATTCTGCGTATTTTCGACTGGTGCGTTCAGCACCTCACTCAGATAAAACATAGCTATTGCATCTCAACTCTTGAAACTTGCAACGCGCTACTGGTTTGATGGTCAAAGCCCTCGTTCCCTACTCTTTGTTGCGCGAGGCGAACGCTTGCGCCAACAAAATCGCGGAAGAGGGGATGTGGATGCGTCGGGCGGCTCTTGAACTCTGGATGGAACTGCGAGGCCACGAACCACGGATGATTGGCTAGCTCGATCACCTCGACCAGACTATTATCGGCAGAGCGGCCACTCACAACCAACCCTTGACTCTCCATACGCTTGCGGTACTCGTTGTTAAACTCATAGCGGTGGCGGTGCCGCTCGAAGACGATTGGCTCACCATAAGCTTGCGCCGCTTTCGTGCCAGAGGTGAGGCAGCATACCCAGTTGCCGAGACGCATGGTACCGCCTTTATCCGCCACTTGGCGCTGTGTCAACATCAGGTCGATGACGGGATTGGGTGTTTGCGGATCGAACTCGGTGCTATTGGCATTGGAGAGGCCGAGTACATTGCGTGCGAACTCGATTACCGCGACCTGCATACCTAGACACAGACCGAGATAAGGAATATTGTTGCGCCGTGCGAAGTTCGCGGCCTTAATCTTACCTTCGATACCACGATGACCGAAGCCGCCGGGTACAACAATGCCCGCGACATCCTCAAGCACCTCCGTATAGCCCTCGCCCATCTGTTCCAGAGCCTCAGAGTTAATCCACTTGATGCGTACATCGACATCATGAAACCAGCCCGCGTGATTGAGAGCTTCCGCTACCGACATGTAGGCATCGTGCAGTTCGACGTATTTCCCGACGAGGCCGATGGTCACTTCGGGGCGTGGACTCTTGATCTTCTCGACTAGCGCAGTCCATTCCTGCATCTGCGGCTCATGGCGTTGCAGGCGCAGTTCGTTGACGATGAACTCGCCCAGTCCTGCCTCTTCCAGAATCAGCGGCACTTCATAGATAGTATCGGCGGTGAGCATTGGAATGACGGCTGCCGTTTCGATATTGCAGAACAGGGCGATTTTCTCGCGCAGATCGTTGGTCATGGGATAATCGGAGCGACACATGATGACATCGGGCTGAATGCCGACGCGCAACAGTTCTTTGACGCTATGCTGCGTCGGTTTGGTTTTGAGTTCGCGTGTCGAGCCGAGATAGGGCAGCAGCGTAACGTGTAGATACAACACATCACGTCTACCGACATCTTTCCGCATCTGGCGAATTGCCTCTAAGAACGGCTCACCCTCGATATCGCCGACTGTACCACCAACCTCGACAATTACGACATCGGCATCGGAGCGTCGCGCCACCGCAGAAATGCGATCCTTGATTTCGTTAGTGATATGAGGAATAACCTGAATGGTGCCACCAAGATATTCGCCGCGTCGCTCTTTGCCAATCACGGAGGCGTAGACCTGTCCCGTTGTGACGTTGTTGGCTTGATACGCCGGTTCATCGGTGAAGCGTTCGTAGTGACCAAGGTCCAGATCCGTCTCGGCTCCGTCGTCAGTGACGAAGACTTCGCCATGCTGATAAGGCGACATGGTACCCGGATCGACGTTGATATAGGGGTCCAATTTCATGAGCGAGACGGAGACACCGCGATTTTTGAGGAGACGACCTAGCGATGCGACACTGATACCCTTCCCTACCGACGAGGCCACACCACCTGTAACAAAGATAAATTTAGACATGATAAAGAATCCTCCTGCACTCGGAAGCCTTGCCGTCGTGCCTGCACTTGGAACAAAGGGAAATTCTTTCTCTCTATTCTGTGCGATACATAAAGAAATGCCACACTTTCTTGAATACGTAAATAATCCTGCTCTCAGAACTAGCGGGGAGAGAGCAGGATTATTTGTACTTCAGGCTGTGCGGCGGATAATGAACTACGAGTAACGCTAAATTTCGGTTGAACGTTGTTTTTATCGACTCCCATCTCGCGGCAGAATTTGTCGAACGCGGTGGGAGCCTCTGCCCCTTCAGGGGGATTAGGATTATAATGCATGGGAATGACAATGCGCGGTTCCACCTGCGCGATAATCTCGGCGGCCTGCGAGACGTTGAGACCATGCTCACCGTCGATGGGGAGCAGCAGCACGTCGGCGTCCGCGACCTCTTCGAGTTGCTCTTCTTGCAGCGTGTGCCCTAGATCGCCGAGGTGACACACGGCAATATCATCAATATGAATGACGTAGATCGTGTTGCGTCCGCGCTCTTCGCCATGTTTGTTATCGTGGTAGGAGGCGACTCCAGTGATAAGCACATCGCTAATCTCGTATTCGCCGGGGCCATGTACCACGCGTGGAGCTTTGCCGCCGACACCCGAAACGCCTTCGACATAGTTATGTCCAACATGATTATGGCTGACAGTAACAATGGAGGCGTTGATCTTACTCAGCTTTGCCGTTTCGCCGTGCTGAGGAGAAAAAGGGTCGGTGACGAGCGTCACATTTTTGCCACGCAACTGAAAGCAGGAGTGGCCTAGCCAGGTAATATCCATTTCTTGGTCGCTTCCTCAATAAGTTCGGGCGGGGACACCTGTCCTCGCCCGAACTGTATTGTACCATACGGATAGGTCATGTACAAGGGATTTGTATGAAGGAAAATGTTGTTGAGGGGGGGGGGGCGGGGGGGGGCGGGGGGGCCGACCGGAGTGGGGGGGGATCGA
>CAXUGH010000421.1:0-3941 GCA_964250365.1 uncultured Ktedonobacteraceae bacterium | reverse complement strand
CCAACGTCAGCGGATATATCTTGAGCCAGAACTCATCGACCAAATCATGCTTCATGAGCGTCTGAACGAGATTTCCACTTCCGTATACATGCAAGTCCGGTCCTTGCTGCTGCTTGAGTTTGGTGACTTTTTCCGCAATGTCTCCGCCTAAAAACACGGAGGGCTGCCATTTGCTAGAAGTCATGGTATTCGAGGCGACGTACTTGGTCGCCGACATGACGCCGGGCCATCCGTCCGCATTTTGCGGCCAGGAAGGTTCCCAAATTTCAAATGTTGTGCGCCCTAACAACAGATCAAACGGCATACTCATCTGCTTCTTCATGACGGCTCCAATAACATCGTCGGAATATGGAGCTATCCACCCGCCATACTTGAAGCCACCACTGGTATCCTCCTCTGGGCCGCCTGGGGCTTGTATGACACCATCAAGAGTGACGAATTCGAGTACAATAACTTTTCTCATGACCAAGTTCCTCCAAAACCTAATAATGCCCCACCGCATGCGGCTCAATTCTCTTCCGAAACACCCAGTAATTCCATGCCTGATAGAGCATCACAAACGGGAGAATTGTCAGACCAATCCAGCTTACGACGACCAGCGAATACGAGTTCGTGGCAGCATTGTAAATGGTCAGGTTCCACGCCGGATTCAGGCTCGATATCATCACGTTCGGGAAGAGGCACGACACCGCTATCAGTGCCGAGCCGACGATCACAACGAACGAGAGCGCAAACGCCCAGCCACTACGGTTCCGCGCATTGCACCACAGCAACAATACTAATGACGCCAGCACCACGTAATCCAGGGGCACTATGCGCGGATTCAGTATCGCTTCCCTGAACACATTGCTTGCATCAAAGCCCGTGACAACAATCAGTGCGAGAATGCCGAGATTGACAACCCACAAAAATGGTACCACGCGCTGCGAACGCTTCACAAGTACACCCGTCTCACGCAGGCTCAGAAAGATTGCTCCGTGCAATACAAAGAATACGTCAAATGCTAATCCAACCAACAGCGCGAACGGGTTGAACGGCGTCAGGAACGTACCAGCATAATCTCCGTGAGCGTTGATCGGCACACCATGCATCAGGTTGCCAATCACAACGCCCCAGAAGAAACCAGGGAGCAAACTCCCAACAAAAATCATCCAATCCCAGAAACCACGCCAGCGCGAACTATCATGCTGGCTGCGAAACTCGAATGCCGCACCGCGAATAATCAGCGCGAACAATATCAGAAACATCTCAGGGTAGAAGCCACTCAACATCGTGGCATACCAGCCGGGGAAGGCTGCGAATAGACAGCCCCCCGCAGCAATCAGCCAGACCTCGTTAGCATCCCAGAAGGGACCAATCGCGTTCATAACCATGCGTCGCTCGTTGTCGCTCTTGCCCAGAAACGGCAGCAGCATACCAACGCCATAGTCAAAGCCTTCCAGAAAGAAAAAGCCCGTCAGCAATACGCCAATGATGATAAACCAGAGTATATGTAAGTCCATGCTATTCGCCTTTCCTTTGTTACCACACCCAGGGCATCCGACTAGAACGCCGCGACCAGTTGCCGCTCTTCCTGCGTCTCAACCGTCTCTTCCTCAACCGATGAACCCTTCGCCGCAGCCTTACAGAGCAGGTAGCCATCAATCACAGCGAGAACACCATACGTCACGAAGAACGCACTCAATGTCGCAATCACCTCAGTAGCTGTGACCGAGGGCGAGACCGCATTCACCGTCTTCAACAAGCCAAACACCGCCCAAGGTTGTCGTCCCATCTCACCAAGCAACCAACCCGCCGTATTTGCGATGTATGGCAACGCAATCGACGCAACAAGACCGCGCAACACCCAACGATTGTTGAATAGCTCTCTCTTCCTGAGGAAGAGGAACAGTGCAGCACCCGCGATCAACACCATCAAGCCACCGATGCCGAGCATGACGCGGAAACTATAGAATGCCACCGTCACATCAGGTATATAGTTGCCAGGACCATAGAGATGCACATATGCAGCCTGTATCTGGTTGATACCATCGACGCGACTGGTAAAGCTCCAATTCGAGAGAAAACTCAACATATAAGGAACAGTGATGGCGAAAAGATTGGTATGCAACACCTGATCGGGAATAGCAATCAGTGCTAACGCCGCTGGCTGTTGTGTATTCCAGATCGCCTCAGCAGCCGCCATCTTCATCGGCTGCGCTACAATGTCGTACTGTCCATAAATGTGCCCGACAACTACCGAAACGATGCTAGAGAGCAGCGCAACGACGAGCGACATCCGCATCGAACGCTGATAAAACTCCACATCTTTTGTCCGCTTGAGCAGATGATAGGCACTAATGCCAACAACGAAGAAGGCACCCGTCACAATCGCACCCGCAATAACGTGCGGCGTCTGATAAGCCAGCGTCGGATTTGTAATCAATGCCCAAAAGTTGGTCATCTCGGCATGCCCATTATTCAGCGCATAGCCAACGGGATGCTGCATAAACGAGTTCGCCACCAGTATCCAGAAGGTCGAGAGGTACGAGCCAAGCACAACCAGCCAGATAGCCGTAAGGTGCAGCCTCTTCGAGAGACGATCCCAACCAAACAGCCACACCCCCAAAAAAGTCGATTCCAGGAAGAACGCCAGCAATGTCTCTAGCGCGAGCGATGAACCGATGACATCGCCAATGAAGCGCGAGTAGTTCGACCAGTTCATGCCAAACTGAAATTCTTGCACGATACCAGTAATCACACCCAGCGCAAAGTTAATCACAAAAAGCTTGCCCCAAAACTGGGTCATACGCTTATATATAGGATTGCCACTACGCACATACAGCGTCTCCATCATCGCCACCAACAGCACCAGACCCAGCGTCAACGGCACAAACAAGTAGTGATAGATAATAGTGGAACCAAATTGTAGACGAGCTAACGTTTCTGCACTCATCGAATGCACTCCTTACGGGGACAATTGCTTGCATGTGTCCTCACATGCTCTATGTCATGTCATATTTTTGCTTCATGGATAGTATGCCATCGTTTGAGCGTCAGCACATCAGGATTTAGTCCCCATCTTGCACCCTATTTAATATGGCTGCAGTGCGTGTCTGAAATGTAATAAATGCAAAGAAGCGTAATCGCCATACGGACTTTCACGTAAAAAGAGGAGATTTTTGAGGGTGGAAATACCTATAAAGACCTTATGAGGCAAGGCCAGGAGCGGGTCGAATAGTACCTTAGTGTAAATGTTACAATAACCTTAGTGTAGGTAGGACAATATGTAGGAAATAAGGGTATGTGTGTAGGGTCGAACCTCATGCATGTTAATTAAATGGACCGTTGGAACCAGGGCGCCCGCAAGGGGAACGCCCCTCCCATACGACGATGACCGTCGTGGAGCGGGTTCGTCGTATGGGAGGGGCGTTCCCCTTGCGGGCGCCCTGGTTTTCCCCTACACGTTTATGTAACGCAAAACAAACAAGATTACAGGAGGAAATTATGACTCACCGCGACGCACACTCATGGCAACGCTACCCCATTGAAAACCAAACCACGCAACCGCTACCATCCGGCAACATCGCATTTCGCGCCTACCTCGCCGCGCACCACCTCAACTCTCTCGCCGCCGCCCGACTCTCCGGCGTCCTCTACATAACCACCTGGAACATCGAACAGGATAAACCTGTAAGCCTTAAAAACGCCGCGCTGGTACGTGCAGGGTGCGCCGCGTGACGGGGATTGCATATAAGGGACCGATTGCGGTGCATGCTGTGTGATGGGCAGTAACGAAAAATAGAAAGGTGATGTGTGGGGCATACTATTGGGCACATCCTTCAATTTCTGCCAACATGTTGAATCGCTCACAGGGCGTGATGAAATCAGGTCCGTACACCGTTTCTTCTCGTCCCAACGATACATGTGGAGGACGTGGGGAATGGTGTACGCGTCTGATT
>CAXUGH010000420.1:0-3949 GCA_964250365.1 uncultured Ktedonobacteraceae bacterium | reverse complement strand
TGGACGTTCACCGAACGTCGCAGTGTAACTGATGTATGGATGTTTCATCATGATTGGTCATTTCCCCCCAAAGGCGGAAAATGACAAATCATGATGAAACATCCATACGTTTTTCGTAAGACAATAGGAGGACCCACACCTTGAACATACCAGAGACGCGTCGTGACGCGACGGTAGAGAATTATCACGGAACACAGGTGGCAGACCCGTATCGCTGGCTCGAAGACGCGACATCGGCGGAGACGCAAGAGTGGTCGGAGGCGCAGAATAGAGTGACACGCACCTATCTCGATGCGTTGTCGAAGCGCGAAAAAATTAAGACGCGCCTGACCGAACTCTTCGATTATCCCAAGCAGAGCGCACCTAGCAAGCACGGCGACCGCTACTATTTCTCGCGCAATACAGGTCTGCAAAATCAATCCGTCTTGTATCGCCAGACGCCGCTTGGGAGTGACTCAACGCTTGTGATGGACCCCAATACGTTCAGCAGCGATGGTACCGTTGCCCTCATCAATACGTCGTTCAGCGAGGATGGCACGTTGCTTGCTTATGGCACCTCGACGAGCGGGAGTGATTGGCAAGAGGTCAAGGTACGGCGCGTCGATGAGAGTAACGACTACGACGAGGTTATTCGCTGGTCGAAGTTTAGCTCGCTGCCCTGGCGACACGATAATCAAGGCTTTTACTATAGCCGCTTTCCAGAGCCAGGAATGGTGCCAGAGCAGGATTCGAGCAACTTCAACAAAGTCTACTTTCACACGCTTGGCACGCTGCAGAGCGCGGACCAGCTTGTCTTCGAGCGACCCGACGCCAAAGAACTCGCCTTCGATCCCATTGTCACCGATGATGGTGTGTATATTGTGTTGAATGTCTGGCATGGTACCGATCAGCAGAACCGCGTCTATTATCGTGAGATTGCAAGTGATGCGCCGTTTGTACGTCTGCTCGATGAGGCCGACGCCGATTATACCTTTATTGGCAACGATGGTCCCGTTTTCTACTTCAAAACGGACCTGAACGCACCGCGATACCGTATCATCGCCATTGATACGCGCCAACCAGAGCGCGAGCATTGGCGCGAACTGGTGCCACAACAGAACGATGTTATCGCTTTTGTGCTACTTGCCAACGCTCAATTTGTGGTGGTGTACATGCATGACGCACACCATCAAGTGATACGCTATGATAAAAATGGTCAGCGTTTAGGAGAGATTGCACTGCCAACGCTCGGCTCTATTATTGAGATTACAGGCAAGGCCGATCAGAGCGAATTGTTTTTCAGCTTCACCTCGTATCTGTTTCCCACCAGCGTCTACCGCTACGACTTTACAAGCGAGCAGGTGACGCAACTCTTTGCACCAGAGATCGCCTTTCATCCGAGTGACTACGAGACGGAGCAGGTGTTTTATCCCTCGAAGGATGGCACGCGCATTCCTATGTTCCTGACGCACAAAAAGGGACTCGTCAAGGATGGAAACAATCCTGTATTGCTCTATGGCTATGGTGGCTTCAACATTAGCTTGACGCCAGCTTTCTCATTGGTTGCTCTGCTATGGGTTGAAAGCGGGGGCATCTACGCAGTGGCGAATTTGCGCGGCGGTGGCGAGTATGGCGAGGAGTGGCACAAGGCCGGAATGCTGGAAAGAAAGCAGAACGTCTTCGACGATTTTATCGCGGCTGGCGAGTGGCTTGTCAATAACAAATACACCAATACAAAAAAGCTTGCGATCAACGGTGGCAGCAATGGCGGTCTGCTTACGGCGACCTGTCTGGTGCAGCGACCCGATTTGTATGGTGCCGTTGTATGCGAAGTACCTGTAATCGACATGTTGCGCTATCATCTGTTCACGCTGGGTCGCTACTGGATTGGCGAATACGGCGACGCCGAGCATAACGCGGAGCAATTTCAGTTTCTCTACGCCTACTCGCCGCTGCACAACGTCAAAGAGGGCGTGCATTATCCGCCTACACTTATCCTCACGGCTGACACTGATGATCGCGTCGTACCTGCTCACGCCAAGAAGTTTACGGCGACTATCCAACGGGCACACAGCGGAGAGCAGGCGCCGTTATTGCGCGTCGAACTCAAGGCGGGTCATGGTTTCGGCAAACCGACGACAAAGGTTATCGACGAGCGGAGCGATGTGTTAGCATTTCTGTTCGAGACGTTTAATATGAGATAAGAAATACAAACACGCATCAAGAGCAAAAGCCCTTGATGCGTGTTTGTATTTCTTATCTACTAGAACAATTCTACTGCTTGATGGCTATTGAGCGTGAGCGTGATGCTGTTGCCCGATAGTTGGTATGCTGTTCCGGTGAGGCCATCATGGAGTGTCTGCCCACTAGTGAAATTGTCCAGGTTGGGAATTGTGACGGTACGGCTGCACCAGCAGTTGTTCAGGGCGACGAACACGTTGCTGCCAGCTTTTTCGCGCTCGTAGGCGTAGAAGGTATCGTCAACCCACTTCTCGTATTGTACGCCATTTTGCAAAGCCGGATTGCTGTTACGCACGTAGTTCAGCTTGGCAACGTAGTTGTAGAGCGTGCTGCTGGTATTGAACGAATTGAACATGTCCTCACGGTTAGCTGGGTCGGCACAGCCTGTAAAGCCTTGCTCCGTGCCGTAGTACATAATTGGTATGCCCCGACTGGAGAAGGTAAAGGCGAGTGCGAGTTCGAGTTGAGGCCACTTGTCCCATGTTGCCGACGGATTGCCACTGTCGTCGCAGAGGAAGCGGTCAACATCGTGGTTGTCGATGAAAACGCCGTTGGTCGATGGGTCTCTGTAGTCGCTATCCGAGGCGTAGCGACTGGAAATGTTGTGCATCGACTGATTTTGCCCGAAGACATCGTGAATGGTGTAGTACATTGGGTAGTCCAGCACCGCGTCAAGATAGTGCGTATAGTCGCCATCATAGGCTGGATCGCCGTTAAAAACTTCGCCGATGGTAAAGGTATTTGCGCTTTTCGCGTAATCAGACCAGAACGTCTTGGGTACATGTCTAACTGTATCGACGCGTAGTCCATCGACGCCTGTTGTAGTGACGAGCCAGTTAATATTATTGAGGAGGGTTGAGCGCGTGGTTGAATCATCCTGATTGAGATCGTTGAGACCAGCAACATCCTGATTTTCCACGTCCCATTGATTGTTGTAGTCGGCGATGTTGCCGTTATGGTGATATTGGCTATAGTTGGGGAAGGTCGGCGCAGTATAGTTGTAGGCACCTGTATGATTCGCCACCACGTCGAGCATGACCCAGATATTGCGGCTGTGCGCCTGTTGCACCAGCGTCTGGAGCATACTCATAGTACCAAGATGTCCATCAATTGAGTAGAAGTCGTAGCCCCAGTAGCCGTGATAGGCGTCCTCATCGTGCTGCATCACAACGGGCGTAATCCAGATTGCTGTGAAGCCCATGTTTTTGATGTAGTCCAGATGGTTAATAATGCCTTGAAAGTCTCCACCATGCCATGCATGCGGGTCCGAGGTGTTGGCGTTGAAGCCTCCATAGTTGTCGTTCGAGGTATCGCCATCGCTAAAGCGGTCCGTCATGATGAAGTAGATTGAGCGCGACGACCAGCTTTGCGCGGATTGAGCATGAGCACGGCTAGCGGCTAGCGGATTCAAGAGGACAACCGAAATACAAGTAACGGCACACAGCAGGGAAAGTAGGGCATAGATAGTATGTTTGTTTCTTTGCCCAAAATTCTCAGTAGAAGAGGTGTTTGCGTACATCGGCATGTAACTCCGTTCTCTATTTCTCAACTATGAGAAATAGAACGTTGTCAACAACGACTCTTGGAGCGAGTCATTTGGCACAAGACTCATACCAAGAAGTACATGGACGACAGATGGGAAGTAGTATCAGTTAGCATACCATATAATGTGTGAATAGTCAATAGATGAAGAGTAAACCTTTTTTAATATAATTAGAAGTTGTTTTTT
>CAXUGH010000419.1:0-3955 GCA_964250365.1 uncultured Ktedonobacteraceae bacterium | reverse complement strand
CACATGTAGCTAATCATACTCTGTGTGTAAGAAAAATGGGCTGTATCAAGGCAAGTTCCTTGCCTTGATACAGCCCATTTTTCTTACACAGTCTTTACAAACCTATGCAAAATTTTTCATACACTTGAGCTATTCTATGCATAGACGCAGAAGATAGAAATCCTATCAGAAGCGCATCAAATAGATGTTTGGAATGGCAACGTGCTGAATGGCACGCTCAATAGAAACTTTTCTACGAAAGAGGAGAGTTATGTTTTTAGGACACATGCATGGTGCATTTCCGTTTGTATTCTTGTCAGGTTTGAGTCAGCTTCTGTGGCTGGCACTCATTGTCCTGCTGGTGTTGTCTTTAGTACGTTTGTTTAGAAATAGAAATATGCGCTGGGGTCAGCCAATGGCTCCCTACACGCCCAACATGCCGTTTCCGGGGCATCCACTCGGCACGGCTCCCGCGACGGAGCGCAGACCAGATGAGCCAGTCAATTCACCGTCGGCTCTGGACATTCTGAACCGTCGCTATGCAAGCGGCGAAATTGACGAAACCACGTTCTTGAATATGCGCGAACGTATTATCGCATCACAAAAACCTGAGCAACAGGCATAATACAATCACAAATCCAATAGCACATGGAAGACGGTACTGTCTTCCATGTGCTATTGGATTTGTGATTGTATTAAATCTTTCTCTGTACCCCTTGCCAGTAGGGGGAGCGGATGGCGGCTTTGAGGAGTTTGCCAGCAGGGTTGCGTGGCAGTTCTGCAACAAAATCGACGGTACGCGGCCTTTTGTAGTCGGCGAGACGCGCTTCGCAGAAATTGATCAGTTCTTCAGGGGTACAGGTTGCACCTGGACGTAGTTGTACCACAGCTTTCACCGACTCACCCCATAATGAGTCGGGGACACCGATTACGGCGACATCGGCAACGGCAGGATGGGCACTTAGCACGGCTTCGATTTCAGCGGGATAAATGTTGACGCCACCCGATATAATCATGTCGATCTTGCGATCACAGATATAGTAGTAGCCTTCACTATCACGATAGGCGATATCACCAACGGAAAAGAAGCCGTCGCGGGTACTTTTCGCCGTCGCCTCTGGTTTGTTGAAGTACTCTGCAAGTGATGCGTTACGCGCCCACATCTCTCCCGCAACACCATCGGAAACCTCGTTGCCTGCTGCATCCAACAGGCGTATCTCCTGTCCTGGTCCGACGGTACCACATGAACTGGGCTTGCGAAGTTGATCCTCTGGTCGCAAAATCGTCACAAAGGCGGTCTCCGTCGCGCCGTAAAATTCCCATATGCTTTGCCCGAAACGCTGAATAGCATGCTCCTTCAATACATAAGGACAGGGTGCGCCACCGAGAATAATTGTATGGAAGGAACTGGTATTGTAGCGCGAAAAAACTTCTTCCGGTACATCGCATAATCGTTGCAAAAGCGTTGGAGCCATGAATGTTGTGGTAATAGCATGACGGTCAATCAAGCGCAGAGCCTCCACCGCATCATACTTTGGCTGAATGACAATTGTGGCACCGAGCAAGAGATGGGCGGAGACGAAAAAGCTAGGGGCACTGTGATAGTAGGGACCAGCGAGCAGATGAACGTCGGCAGTTGTGAGTTCAAATGCCTGCAAAATTCTCACCACATTCTCCGCAGGTACACCGCGTGGACGATACGCGCCTTTTGGCTTTCCTGTTGTGCCAGAGGTATAGCTCATGGTCGAGCCGAGATTGCTCTCGACAATAGGAGGTGCCTCTTCGCTAGCGTCGGCAAGTAGGGCTTCGTAGTGTTGCCAACCAGTAGGAGCGGCATTGTTGCTGATAGCAATATACACTACGTCCCCTGTCACCTCAGCACGCGCTCGCTCGACGACCTCGACCAGATCAGCCCCAACTAACACTACCTTCGCCCCACTATCATTCAGAATGTAGGTCACTTCATGTTCGCGTAAACGATAGTTGAGCAGTACCGCGATGGCGGAGAGCTTCGAGAGTCCCGACGTAATCTCTAGCAATTCGATGGAGTTGTAGGCCATGACCGCAACACGGTCGCCCGCTTGCACACCAAGTTTACGCAAAGCATTGGCGACACGACGAGCGCGAAGATTGAACTCAGCGTAAGTGAGCGAGCGTTCGTCGCAAATGAGGGCGGTTTTGTTGGGCTGTGTAAGAGCGTGTGCATCGAGATAGTGTGGTGGTGATGCGGCTGCTTGCGGTGGGTTTACAGGATTTTCTGAGGTGGTCATAGCGTCTACTCCCTGACTGCGATACATCTTTGTGGTCGTACAACGGAAAACGCTGGAATATGAGAATTGTACCACGCTGGAACACATTTATGCGCTAAAGTCCACATGACAGGGGCAGAGCTGCTGTCATGTTTTGCTGTCATGCTGCCATTGTCTGATGTAAGAAAAATATATTCTTATGTAACTATCAGATAAGAAATTTTCATTGAAGAGCCTTAATCTTATCTAATAATCTGGAAAGTGTACATACACTGCAAATGAATTGGTGCTAGGTATACTTTTCTCATTCCCCATACATCCTGTCAACCATTCTCTCGCCAAAGTTATGGTTGAACAAACGGAATTATTTTAATTTTAAGGAGGAATATTTGATGAACCTTTCTTCACGACATATCAAGCTTTTTGGGGTGGTCTTGTTATGCCTGTGCATTGTAGGCTTCAGTGGCATCCTCGTCACTACCGCTACACACGCAGCTAGTTCCAATCCTCACAACTACAGTAATGGCACTCCGCCACCATCTACCACGTCATGGTACAAAACAACGCTCGACTCCACAACCATGCAGAACGAAGGGTGTACAGCGGCAAAGGGAGCAACTGGCCTGGTTATTCTCGACTACGGCGAACCGTACTACAGTGGCGGTTCTTATGGCACATTGCTCACTAGCACCAATGCGTTCGCATCCGATGCAGCAATACAGGCAAACGTTACCGACTTTCTAAGGGGTGCGAATAGCTGTTCTCTTACAGGTACGAATCTCAAAATAGCTGTGGGCACCTCGAACGACAATTCCGAAGGGCTTTCTACTTCGCAATTGAGTGCGGCTGGGCAAGCGTGGGCAAGTATCATAAATGCATCAATCAGCTATATTCACGCGAACACGCACATCACGGTCTATGCCGCCGACGACATAGAGGTTGATTACTCAACCTATGCCGAGGCTAAAGCGTTCATTGATGGCTATCACGCTGGAACGACGGCACTGCTCGCCAATTATGGAGACGATCCCGACGGGGCAAACGGCGATGGGAGTACACATAGCTGGACGGCGCAACAGATGTGGTACGTCACCTCTGGTGCCCCCAACGAGGTTTCCATTCCCGAAATATACTACTCGGCGAACGCTGCGGAATGGGCACAATTGAGTTTGTGGGCCTGTAACAACATTGGACGCCCCGTCGATATTCTCGGCACAATGGCGCAGAACGGCTATCAGGGATCGCTCAGCCCCGATCAGGCATGGCAAACCATGTATAACACGCTCACACAGTCTTCAAACTCTTGCGTCTCTGGCTCGTACAATCACCTGTACTACTCAACGAATATATTGAGTTAGTAGGGACCGATTTATCGCGTCCGAGATGGGGATGGGGTGGGGGAACGCGTAGGCAACGATTCGCTCTGGGGACGAGTGCCCCAGCACCCCACCCCTCGGACGCAATGAATTGGTCCCTACCTACATTCATTTATGGTATCACGCGAGGGGAGTCAAGTCTTTGTCTTCCATTTCCCACGCGTGATCCAGCGTGTGATACGCAGTGTGCCGAATCAGATACCGTAGAGGCCACGTTCGGGCCATTTTGCCCTCAGCATGGAACGACAGAATGGCATTGCAATAGGCATCGCGGTATGCACTCAGACCCTCGTCGGTGAGCAACGCACCGTCAGGAGTGTGCAACCCAAGCTTCGCAGCCATGTCTTGCTC
>CAXUGH010000418.1:0-3966 GCA_964250365.1 uncultured Ktedonobacteraceae bacterium | reverse complement strand
CAGTAGGCGTACAGCCAGGAGCATGACACAGAATGCAAGCAATAAGAGCAACGCCGAGAGCAAGACGTTGGCTTCTCTACCAGTAGTCTTATTCGAGATATCGAGCCAGGAAACGTGCGCTAAGAGTTGCGGCAAGAATGGCAAAGTATTTGTCCAGTACAACGACGGCAACCAGGGAAACAAGCCGGGGAGTGCCTGTTGTACCTGCTGTCCAGCACTATCCGCGCTCGTGATAGCGACAATGAGAGGATAGAGCGCGAGGAAGAGCAGTTCTAACACAAGGGCATATAGAAAGAGTGACAGCAGAGTGCGACCTATGCGAGTAGTCCTGCCAGAATATCCTGTAGGGCGGGGCGGAGTAGGTGACATAAGCTGATTAGGACGTTGCTGCATGATTTCTCCGTCTTTAGAAGAGTAGTGTGGTGCTGTTATAGCCGTTTTGAAATGCCCTACAGGTACAAACGCTGCTATGCTACAAATGTTTCAGACGGATAGACATGAGAGCCGGTTACAACATGGCTGTAGTATGCAGGAAAGAGCGATACCTGTCAATGCATTTCCGCTTTTGTGCTAATCAAAAAGAATGAGGTGCCAGAAGTATATGTAGGGGCATCCCCGAGCTGCATTCGGGGAATGATGAAGGTAGCGGGTGCCCTTGCAATGTAAAACCTCGGCTCTATTGTCAGATGTAGCGAATAATGATATAATAGCGCGGTGTTTGACTCCCCAGAATAGCAATGTTTCAAGGAGAGAACACAGCAGGACTGCTAGTAAGTGCGGTATCTGTTCTATGCATCAGCGCAGTGTTGATGCTCCACCTGCTCCGGCAGCGATTTAGCGGTCAACGATGTATTGACCGACACCTGACCGGAAGCACACCCAGAGGAAGGAGGTTGCTTCGTGAGTAGAGATTACGAACTAGGTATGATTCTCAACCCCGAAGTCACCGAAGAAGAGACACAGG
This sequence comes from uncultured Ktedonobacteraceae bacterium, assembly GCA_964250365.1. Lineage (GTDB taxonomy): Bacteria > Chloroflexota > Ktedonobacteria > Ktedonobacterales > Ktedonobacteraceae > JBBQVS01. The sequence continues at coordinate 3,002 of CAXUGH010000418.1, read as the reverse complement.
CTCTTTTAAGCCGTGTCGAGCAGATCATCGCTCCCTATGATGGTCAGGTCGTCAGAGTTCAGCAATGGGGTCGTCGCCGCTTGGCCTACCCTATCGAGCGCAACCGCGATGGCTATTATGTTTTTATCGATTTGATTCTGACACCTGAGACCGTGAGCGAACTCGAACGTAACCTCAAGGTTTCCGAGACTGTTCTTCGCCACATGTTCAGGAGACGCGATTCCAAAGTCGTGCAGCAGGAGCGTGAAGAGCGCGAGGCTCGCGCCGCACAAGCGGCAGCCAATGCCGAGGCAGCCGCGCAAGCAGCAGCCAATGCTGAAGTTGCTCCCGCAAGCACTGAGGCGAACACAGCTGAGGAAGAGCAGCAGACTCCTGCAACTGTGGAGACACAGGAGACAGCAGCAACGCCGGAGACACCAGAAACACCAGAAGTTCCCGATGAGGACTTTGGCGAGGTTCCACCTGCTATCGAAGAAACGGTCGAAGCTTAGTCGCTTGCGACCTTCGCACTTATGTCATACGTTTGGGTCCGTTCATCGAATCTCCAGGAATTTATAATAAAGAGCTGGGGTGTATAACAAACCGTGCCGAAAGGATTTTGACTCATGAACAAGGTTACACTTATCGGACATTTGGGGAAAGACCCAGAAATGAGCTATACCCCCAATGGACTCGCTGTTACAAAATTCGCCATAGCAGTGAATCATTATTCAAAATCACAAAGTGGCGAAAGACAAGAAGAGACATGGTGGTATAACATCACAGCATTTGGCAAACAAGCCGAGACAAGCAATACCTATCTGAAAAAAGGTAGCAAGGTCTACGTTGATGGTCGTTTGACACCACGTAAATATACCGATAGAAATGGTGTGGAACGTATCTCTCTTGATGTCATAATGGGTGAAATGGAAAACCTTACACCCAGAGATGCACAAGGAGTTGGCTCTTCTTCTGGCTTCAGAGGTGGTGCAGACGATGCGCTTGGAGATTTGGACGAACACCCCTTCTAGGTTTTGAAAGGGAAAGAAGTCCGTGCAAAGACGTGAAAGTAGTGGTCCACGCCGCGAGAGACGCGAGGGTGGACGTGGCGAGCGCTCATCGCGCCGCAAAGTATGTCAATTCTGCCATGATCATGTGCGCGAAATTGACTATAAAGATGCAAACCGTTTCATAAAACGTTACATTTCTGATCGTGGGAAGATCGAACCCCGCCGTAAGACGGGCACCTGCGCCAAGCATCAGCGCAGCCTGAGTACAGCTTTGAAGCAGGCACGCTTCATGGCGATGCTCCCATACACCGCAGAACATATTCGCAATATGTAGCGGCATAGCAGGAAATATACCTGCTACGCTGGAACAGCCGTTACTCGGTGCGGTGCAACTTCCTGAACAGGAAATACCGAGGCAAGAGGACAACAAGACATTGTTCTCTTGCCTCTTTCTTATATAATTGAGTGTTACCGATTCTTCCCCCCGTCAGACAGCTAGGCAGTCGCGGGTATCGTTCATATCCATGTAACGGAGGTTTTCAATGAATAGTCAGACAGCGCGTCGGCCTGATAGCAAGCGACCTGCGCGACCTGCCAAATCAACTAAGTACGTGAAACAGACGGCACGTGTCGAGGCTCGACGCGATGGCAAACCTCTTATTTTTGGTTGGGGGGGTCATCTTTCACGTAGCGAAAAAGCTCAGCTACAACGACGCGCAGTCTGGTCTCTTACCGTTCTGACCGCGTTGCTCATCGTTGTCGTACTTGTTGGCTTCTGGGTGAATCTCAACATTATCACCCCTGCCCAACCAATTACGACCGTCAATGGTCATAATATTCCACAGGCCGACTACCGCAAGTTACTCGCGGTCAAAGCCCAGCTTGAACTCAATAAAATTCAGGGTAAAAATGGTCTCTTCGCACAACGTGACGCTCTCAATAAGCAGGTCGCGGCAAAGCAAAAGGATATAGATGCCACAACGAAGCAGATTGATACGGTCAATGCTCAGATTAAGGCACTTCCCGCTAGTTCCAGCACTCAACGCTCGAATTTAGAGACGCAAGTCGCGGGACTAAAAAAGCAACTCGCCGACCAGCAAAAAGCGCACGATACCGTCTCCGCCCAGTATCAGGATATGCTCAAAAACACCATTCCACTTGAGCAACAGTTGTACACACAACCACAGCAGACGAGCGATAGCGCGACATGGTTGCAGGACGATGAAATCATCCGCGAATGGCTAGCCACGCAGAATGGCAGTATTAACGCACGTATCAATCCTAGCTCTAGCGCGATTGATAATGCAGTCAAAGCATTCGCCGCCAATTTTCCGGCGGGTAGTAGCTATAGCAAGTTTTTGAGTGCTGATAATGTCAGCGATGGCGACGTACATGCAGCGATTGCATTAACTCTACGCCGCAACAATATGCAGACCTATGTGACCTCGCTGGTGACATCACCAACCTATCAGGTTCTGGCACGCGGCATTACCGCTAGCACTCAGACAGATGCGAACAACCTGCTCAAACAACTCAAGAGTGGCGCGGACTTCGGCAAACTGGCGAAGAGCAAGTCGGTCGATAGCCAGACAAATTCAAAGGGCGGCGATTTCGGCTGGCTGGCACGCGGACAGTACATCCAGACCTATGCTACAAATGCGAGAGGTGGCGTAGAAAACTGGATTTTTGATCCATCGCGCAAACTCAACGAGCTAAGCCCGGTCATTGCTGAGAACGGCACCTTCCACATTATACAAATCCTGGGCATCGACCCATCGCGTGCTGTGGATAGTGCTACGCTCACGAGCCTCAAGGCTAACGCACTGAACAACTGGCTTGTAGCGAAAAAGGCGAATGCTCAGGTTTCCGATCCTGACTCAAATAAGCTTAGTGATCCAGCCAATATACCCCCTGGCTTACCCGCCTCTGCACCAGGACAAACCGTCCCAGGTGCTGGCGGTGCTACTGGTACAGGCGATGTTGTCGGTAGTGTTACCGAACAATAACAGCAGA
>CAXUGH010000417.1:0-4063 GCA_964250365.1 uncultured Ktedonobacteraceae bacterium | reverse complement strand
CTTTCTCTTATACAGTATAAACGTGCGGCAAAATCGAATTACGCCTATTTTGCCGCGAACTACGGTTGTGTGTCCCTGCTGAAATGGTATAGTAAAAGCGAGAAGAAAACAGCATCGCTCAATAATCGCTCTGTAGTCGCATTGTAAGCAATTTCTTTGTTATCGCTTTGTTATCGTTTCGCCGTAGACCTATCTCTAACCGTTAGTTATGCTTGACCTACATCTGAACAAGTCGATACAATGAGAAGGGAACGAAGGAGGGAATCCATGCTCAACCAGAAGTTGCGTGCCGCCAGAGAGAAAAAGCACTGGTCGATGGAGACAGCAGCCGAGCAGATAGGCGTGAGCAAAACCAGCATCGCACGATGGGAGAACGGTGAGCAGAAACCACGCGGTGCCTCACTCGATCTCGTGTGTACGGCGTATGGGATGAGTGCGGAGGAGTTGGGGCTAGCGAATGATGGTGAGGAAAGTTTCTCATCTACATCAACAATGGTACAAGATCAAATAACAATGCGCTTATCTGTAGAGCAAGCAACTCAACTTTCTCTCATATTAGAAACAGAATACAACAATATGCCTCACTTTGATTCATCAAGACGAAAAGCACTGGAACAACTTTGTAAAGTAATCGGGATGACAGCTATAGTACCTCAAATAGAAACAAATACCGACGCATGGGAAAGGCTTTTTCAGGCACCATCAAAACCATCATCAATGAACGAAGAAACACTCGATCATTTTCAAAAACTCTTAGAAGGATGTTGGGGACTGACTAATAACGGCGAAATGGACATAGCACATCAGACGCTTACAACCTTTTTACCACAAATAATGCATATTGCGCCGCACCAGCCAGAGGCAACGGCACTTGTGGCACACGGCCTTCGGCTTCAAAGTATTTTAAGCGCTCATCGACTTAGAGTTTTCGATATGGTTCCTTTATGTCAAAAAGCTGTAAAATACGCGAGAATTTCTGATAATTACGATACGCTATCGGCCTCACTAGATGGATTAGCTATAGCGTATAAATATACACATCAACAAAAAGATGCCTTAAAAACGTATCAAGAGGCTATATATTATGGTAGTCAAGCATCACCATTAGTACGTTCACGTCTCTACGCTGCTTCAGCCGCGATGTTTGCTCAGCAAGGACGTATGCAAGAGGCGGATTTTTACATGCATCTTGCCTACGAAAGTTTTCCTGACAATCCAGAAGGCGAACCAAATTTTTTGTCTGCTGATAACGGTACCTTCATACTTGCTTATTATGAAGGTCTTATGTACCTAGCAATGAACAAGCCTAAGGAGGCGGAGAGAGCATTTGAAAGCCACAAAAAACGTTCTTCGGTAGCACCAATTCCAGAACGTAACCGACTCGAAACCATCAATCATAGAGGTAAAGCAGCTATCTTGTTGAACGACTTAGAGCAATATTCTTTCTGTTTAGAAGAGGGTATCAAGGGTGCTGTCGCTATTCAAAGTAAGAAGAGATTTGATGAAGCACTTACTGTTTTTCATCAAGATATGCCACAAGGATGGTCGAAAGAGCCGCATATTAAACACATAGCCGAGAGGTTTCAAATAGAAAAATGAGCATTCCTAAAGAAAACAAAATACTCTTTGTTGGACTTGGTGGTCTAGGCTCCTACGTTCTTGATACGTTCACACGCGTTTCTGGAAAACATTACTTTCTTGTTGGAGGGAGGGATCAAACATACCTACGTCAAAGAACTAACCTCTCAACGCTAGCCGCAAATCAATTAGGATTCTATCCAAACATTTCATGCACTTATATGGACTTATGGAACATAGATCAAACTGCAAATACTATCTCAGAGTTCCAGCCCGATATTATTTTTTGCGCTGTTACCCTTCAACCCTGGATGGCGATTGCAAAACTTCCCAAACGATACTACGAACGATTGTATCAGGCTCAACTCGGTCCTTGGCTACCATTTCATTTAACATTAGTATACAAATTGATGCTTGCAATACAAAAAACTGGTTTATCTCCAAAGGTAATAAATGCAGCATATTCTGATGTTGTCAATCCAGTATTGAGTAAAATCAACTTGGCACCCACAACAGGCATAGGAAATCTTGCAAATAATATTCCAGCATTAAGACAGTCTGTTGCATTGAAACTCAGCGAAACACTGGAACATATAGCTATACGTTTTGTAGCCCATCAGCAGCTAAGCCATAGAATATCAAGACAAGGAAATGCAGGAAATATACCATTCCATCTCACAGTGCTTTTGCGCGGTCATGACATAACTGAATTGCTTGATATGCAAACAATTTTTGAATTGCTACCTACAACATTCAAACGTCTAGGAGGTCCGGTTGGGAATCTCATGACAGCGGCATCTGCTACTGTTGTTTTTGATGGTATGGTAAACGATTCAGGGCAAATTACACATGCCCCTGGACCAAACGGTCTTCCTGGTGGTTATCCAGTGAAAGTGACTAGAGAAGGCGTGGAAGTTATCCTACCCGACAATCTGACGATGGCGCAAGCTATTTACATCAATGAAGTAGGTCAATGCTTGGATGGAATAGAAAAAATTGATGATAAAGGGGCAATATATTTTGCAGAGAAAGAAATGTCTATTTTACGAGAAATGCTGGGTTATGAGTGTAGGCACATGACCATAGACGAGTCAGAACAAAGAGCAAAAGAGCTTAAAGCTAAGTTTGATGCATTCGTAGAAAAACATATGTAGAATGTGCTTCTATGAGGTAAAGTGATGAACCAACCAATTCTCTATCTCATCGTTTGCGCCGCACCACCTGCACACCATATACAGGAGTTTGTTGTGAAAGTACAACAAAACGGTTGGGACGTATGCATCATTGCGACACCACAGGCGATGCGCTTTATCAATGCTCAACTTCTGACTGAATTAACGGGTTATGCGGTGCGTAGCGATTATAAATTGCCAGGAGAGGCAGACCCGTTGCCCAAAGCTGATGCTGTGCTGGTAATGCCTGCAACCTTCAACACGATCAATAAGTGGGCTGGTGGTATAGGTGATACGCTGGCGGTGAGTATTTTATGTGAAGCGTTGGGGGGTGGCACGACGCCAATTATTACTGTGCCATGCCTCAAAATGGATTTGGTGCGACACCCAGTTTTCGCGAAAAGTGTTGCCTTGCTTGGAGAATGTGGTGTCGTGATTTTGCACGAACCAGAACGCTATCCTTCGCCACAGATGGTGCCAGAGGCGGTTGTGCTAGCGGAGCTACGAAAAGTTCAGAGGATTTCTACATAACCTTCTGTTCCATTCACGCGAATTCGTTGCCCGTCTTTTATTAGCGTGGTGGCATTTTCTACTCCGACAACTGCTGGTAAGCCATATTCACGCGCGATAACTGCTCCATGAGTCATCAGTCCACCAACTTCGGTGACGAGACCTTTTATGGATACAAACAATGGTGTCCAGCTAGGGTCAGTAAAGGGCGTGACTACTATATCTCCATCTTCCAGATCAGCATCTTCCATGTTGAAGATGACACGCGCTCGTCCCTCTATCACTCCAGAAGAAACGGGTAGACCTACAAGAGCTGCGGCTGGAAGATGTTCCCGTTTGTACTTCCCTCTAATGATTTCACCATCAGACGTGATAACACGCGGGGGAGTAAGTTTTTCATAGAATGTGTACTCGTCTTTGCGTTTGCTGAGAATCTGGTCATCCAGTGTATGTGTGCGTACCACTTCACGTAGTTCTTGAAAAGTGAGGTAGTAGATATCTTCTTTTTCATGAAGAACGTTGGCTTGTACGAGTCGGTCGGCTTCTTTTAGTAAAGCCTGCTTATACACGAAGTAGCGACTCATCATACCGTATTTCGGATATTCACGATACCCGATGAAATTCCGCATGAGGTCGATTCTGCGTTGTGTCTCTCTAGCTTTTTGCTCACCATCCGGTAATTGCTTTAATCGATTCAATACCTCTTGCTCTTTTTTCAATGCTTCCTGTCGCCCTTGCTCAAATTTCCGAGTGCTGGCATGAGGCTCAAAGTTTTTGATGTTACTGAGAATCATGGGGATAAG
>CAXUGH010000416.1:0-4102 GCA_964250365.1 uncultured Ktedonobacteraceae bacterium | reverse complement strand
GCGAGCTTACGGCGGTGAGCATGGGTCCTGCATCCGCTCAGGAGGCGATGCGCCGCGCCCTTGCGATGGGTGTTGATCGCGCCATTCTGGTGACAGACCCTGCTCTAGCTGGCTCCGACGCGATTGGTACCGCGCGTGTGCTTGCCGCAGTACTTAAAAAAGAGGGTGCTGAACTCGTGTTGTGTTCGACTGAGAGTACCGATGGCTATACAGGCATGGTGCCCGCTGGCATCGCTGAATTTCTCGGTATGCCACAATTGACCTTTGCCCGCGAGATTCAGATACAAGGCTCCAAAGCGGTTATCAAACGCGTCACGCCAACTGGCTATAAGACAGTTGAGTCACCTGTACCTGCCGTTGTGACCATTGCCAGTGGTTCGTTCGAGGCGATTTACCCGACGATGAAGGGTATCATGGGTGCCAAGAAAAAGCCCTTTTCTCAGCTTGCACTCAATGACCTCGGCATTGACGCGTCACAGGTTGGCGAGGCAGGGGCACGCGAACGTGTCTTGACGCTTGGTTCTGCCGAGGCTCGTGCTGCCGGTCAGATCGTCAAGGATGATGGCAACGCCGCGCAAAGCATCGCGGACTTCCTGCAGCGTTATCAGTTGCTCTAGTACACATAAGGAGAAAAGACATGGCAAATACAACCTGGGTACTGATCGAACTGGATAACGGCAAACCTGTTCGCTCATCACTAGAAGTGCTTGGCAAGGCGGCGAAACTTGGACGAGCCGAGGCCGTTGTGCTTGGTGCAGCCGCCGCTGAGGTCGCTCCGACACTCGGCGAATACGGCGCGGAGAAGGTATATGTCCACGCCGACGCCGCTTACGATAACTACCTGACATTGCCAGCAGTCGAGACACTCAGTAACTTACTCAAGCAGCATCAACCCTCGATTCTGTTGCTCGCCACGACCTATGATATGCGCGATATCGCCGCGCGTCTCAACGTTCGCAACAATCTCGGACTCATTACGGACGCCACCGACCTTGCCTACGCAGATGATGGCGTCAAGGTGACGGTGCCGTGGGGCGGCGAAACGGTAGTGACTGCTACAAATCCTCACGGTGGCACGGGTATTGTGCTGACACGTCCAAAAGCGTTTGGCTTAGAGAAGTATGAGGGACGTACTGCAGAAGTCGAGATGATTTCCGCGTCTGTCAGCGCGGAGTCACAGTCTATCAAAATCGTCGAGAGCGTCGATGTCGCTAGCGATGGGCCAGCGTTGGAAGACGCAGCCGTTATCGTCAGTGGTGGTCGTGGTCTTGGCAAGGCTGAGAACTTCCATTATGTCGAGGAGCTTGCGACGGTGCTTGGAGGTGCCCCTGGTGCGACCCGCGCTATCGTCGATGCTGGCTGGCTGCCATATAGCTATCAAGTGGGGCAGACGGGCAAGACCGTCAAGCCAACGCTGTATATCGCGGCAGGTATCAGTGGTGCCATTCAACACCTCGCCGGTATGAAAGGCTCCAAATATATCATCGCGATCAACAAAGACGAACATGCCCCCATCTTCGCGGTAGCCGACTATGGCGTCGTGGGTGATGCTGTCGCTATTCTTCCTAAGTTGACGGAGGAAGTAAAAAAACGTAAATCGTAAGCAGGAAGGCAGGGAGACCGCAAGGGTCTCCCCTACACCTTTGCCATCCCTACGTGTCTACATGTAGGGGAGACCCTTGCGGTCTCCATGTATGATACCTTTCAAAACCTGATGTATAATAGGCGCAGAGTATTCCGAGAAGACAGGAGTCTAAATATGTCAAATACCGTCGAAAAAATTCATACACTCGTCGAAAAGCTCTCGCCTCAAGATCAACAACAGGTTTTAGATTCGATTGAAGAGTTGTCTCAAGGGCATCAAGAGACCAGACGTGTATCAAAGTTGCCAACAGGGACTCCTGGTTCTGCACTAACAAAGTTTACTTTGTCACACGAAGATGCCGAGGCAATGGAGCGTGCAATAAATGGTAAGCCTGATCAAACAAGCGGAGAGAGTTTGTTTACATCAAAACTTCCCTCTGGCACATCTGGAAAAACTTTGTTAGACCTCCACTTTTCAATGTCTCCACAAGAGATTGATTCAATGGAGAAGGCTATAGAAGACTGTGAGCAGATTGACTCTTCAGAATTTGAACAGTGGTAATTTGGAACGGAGACTATCATGACACCCCCTATTATCTCACCCACCGGGGGATTATTTGGCACTATTCTCTTTGTGCTTCTGTTTGTGGGGGCACTGGTTCTCTTTGGTATTCGCGCTGGTATGCTGGTGACGCTGCTGGCAAAGGCGCGGCGAGAGAATCGCACCGATCACATCGATGACCGCTTCGGCGAGATTTTTACGGTTGTGCTTGGGCAGAGCGCGGTGCTACGTGATCCAATTCCTGGTCTCGCACACTTTTTCACCTTCTGGGGCTTTATCATCATTCAGTTTGGACTCCTCAACCTTATACTTGGAGCGTTCAATGGCTCACTGCCCCTGTTAGGCGATAATCGTGTCTTTGCGTGGGTACTCGACATTTTCGTTGTATTCGTCATATTCGCGCTGATTGTGTTTGCGATTCGACGCGGTATTGTGCGACCTCGACAGTTGAACAGTTTTCTGCATGGTCCGTGGGATGGTTTTATCATTCTTGGACTGATTTTGCTGGTTGTTGTTACGCTGGCATTGGTTGAGGGTTTCGAGTATGCCGCAAGCAACGGTGTGGCATGGACACCCAGTGGTGCGGTGTTTGGTCCGCTCTTCGCGGGGTTGGGCACATCTGCGAATATCATCTGGTATCGTATCTTCTGGTGGCTACATATTGGTACGGTGCTTGGCTTCTTGATTTATCTGCCGCGCTCCAAACATCTGCATTTGATGGCGACGCCGTTCAATGTCTTCTTCCGCAACTACAAGCCGCGGGGTGCGCTACCTCTGTTGGAAAACATCGAAGAGCGCGAAGATTACGGCGTCTCTAAGGCGGAGCAGTTCACATGGAAACAACTGCTCGATGGCTATGCTTGTACGGAGTGCGGACGCTGTAATACTGTGTGTCCCGCGAGCAATACGGGCAAACCGCTCTTCCCGAAAGAGATTATCCTGGGCGTCAAAGAGGCTCTTTTTGTGGAGAGTCCTGCGATTCTCGGTGAGCAGTCGTTGTACAGCAAGCTTGGTGTAGCGGGCGTCAAAGTCGATGAGACGGCAACAGAGATTTCCGATCACCACAAGCCGATGGTTGGGGGCATTATCTCGAATGATGCGTTGTGGGCTTGTACGACCTGTATGGCGTGTATGGAGATATGTCCGGTTGCGATTGAGCATATTCCTAAGATTGTGGATATGCGCCGCCATCTTGTGATGGAAGAGAGCGATTTCCCAGAGGAGACCGTTTCGGTTCTCAACAATATTGAGCGCAACGGCAATCCGTGGGAGATTAGCAACGATAAGCGTGCGGAATGGGCGGCTGGTATGGATGTTCCGCTGCTCGCCGAAAATCCCGATGCCGATGTGCTGTACTGGGTTGGTTGCATGGGTTCATTCGATCAGCGCAATAAGAGCGTCGCAACCTCAGTGGCGAAGGTACTCAAGGCGGCAAACGTCAACTTTGCTATCCTCGGTCCCGAAGAGTCCTGTTCGGGCGATCCGGCGCGACGCATTGGTAACGAGTACCTGTGGCAGATGCAGGCGCAACAGAACATCGAGACGCTCAACGGCTACGGTTTCAATACGGCGGATGCCAGTAATGGACATTCCGCAAGCGATGGTCATAGTGCCGGCGCTACAAAGAAGCGTACCGTGCTTACCGCGTGTCCGCACTGCTTCAATACCATCAAGAACGAGTATCCACAGCTTGGTGGCAATTACGAAGTGGTGCATCACACGCAGTATATCGACTCGCTTTTGAGCAATCAGAAGATTTCGTTGCCCGAAGGCTTTGACGAGCGTAAGCTGACCTATCACGACCCGTGCTATATCGGTCGCTACAACGATGTGTACGATGAGCCGCGTCGCGTATTGACCGTACTCAACGGCGACAACTTAACCGAGATGCGCCGTAACCGCAACAAGAGCTTCTGCTGTGGTGGCGGCGGAGGTAGTGCATGGATGGAGGAGAAT
>CAXUGH010000415.1:0-4151 GCA_964250365.1 uncultured Ktedonobacteraceae bacterium | reverse complement strand
ATCCCACACTGCTCTCTAATGCGTCTCATAGAAAAGCATTGTGTAATTAACGGAGAAGGCGAATACACATGACTCAAAAACTAGCATCCGTCTGGATACTTGGCGACCAACTCTTGCAGGAACATCCGGCTCTCGTCGCCGCTGAACAAGCGTATGGACGCGATAACGTGCGTGTCGTGCTGATTGAAAGTACGCAACGCATTGGGCTGTTGCCCTACCAGCGCAAGAAGATTGTGTTGCTGCTGAGTGCGATGCGTCACTATGTCGAGGAACTGCAAACTGCTGGCTATACCGTTGAATATATTTCATCAGAAAGCTTTATCGAGGGCTTACAACAACATCTCAAGAAGTCTAAGTCGGAGCGGCTGTTTGTGATGGCGGCGAGCGAATACGATGCGCGGCAGATGCAACAGAACGAACTGTCGCGTCTATTAGATTTGCCTGTAGAGGTCTTGCCGAACACGCAATTTCTGGTCGAGCAGTATAACCCGAATCCGCATCCGCAAACTGGAAAGCACTATATTATGGAGACGTTCTACCGTGATATACGCCAGCACTTTCATCTGCTCTTGGAAGAGGATGGAACACCTGTTGGTGGAAGATGGAACTATGATGAGATGAATCGGAATCCGTTGCCACATCAGTTCGAGCTAACACCGCCTCCTGGATTTACACCTGACAAGATTACGCTTGATGTGATGAAGCAGGTTGCCGACTCAGAGCATGGCATTGGTAGCGCGGAAGGCTTCGACCTTGCCGTGACGCGCAAAGATGCACAGAAGGCACTCGACGATTTTATCGCTTCCCGCCTCAACGACTTCGGTCCTTATGAAGACGCTATGAGTACACGCGAAAGTGCCCTCTATCACTCACAACTCTCGCCATACGTCAATATTGGTTTACTGGAGCCGCTTGACATGGTGCAGACTGCCGAAGCCGCGTATCGACAAGGACATGCCTCGCTCAACTCTACTGAGGGCTTCATTCGACAGGTGATTGGATGGCGCGAGTTTATGTACTGGCAATACTGGCACCAGATGCCAGAGTTGCGTACCAGCAATTCATGGCATGGTAAGCGACCCATGCCGATGATGTTCTGGGACGGCAAAACCGAGATGAACTGTATCAACCACGTTGCGAATCGCGTGTTGGATAGTGGCTACTCAAATCATATCGAGCGACTCATGATCGTCTGTAACTTCTGTTTGTTAGCAGGTGTTGACCCAGCCGAGGTCGCGGAATGGTTTCTCGCCTGTTACTTCGACGCCTACGACTGGGTAGTGCTACCGAACGTCATTGGCATGGGTATGAATTCAGATGGTGGCAAGACTGCAACCAAGCCCTATATAGCCTCAGCCAATTATATCAACAAAATGAGCGACTATTGTGGAAGTTGCCACTACTCGCACAAGCAAAGGATCGGACCGAATGCCTGTCCCTACAACTATCTGTACTGGAACTTCCTCATTGAGAACGAGGCGAAGCTACGCGCCAACCCACGCTCAGGCCAGAACGTGCTAGGCTTGCGACATATTAAGGATGCGGAACGGCAGGAGATTCGCAAAGAGGCAAAGCAATTTCTTGAAACGCTGGTCTATTATGAACCAGACTCAGAGGCGACCAAGAACGAAAATATATCACACCGTGACGAGATGAAATGATGGAGACAAAGAGAGTTGGTGGATATCTAAACGAAATATTCTGAGGTCAGGTGATAAGAAAAGCAGCACATGTTTGGTACCATCGCAGAGATCAAGAGGGAAAAGGGCAATAGGACGAATGAAGACGTACTACACGGAGGCCCACGCACAGCATTACAATCGAACGTGGCGAATGTTCTCCGCAAAAACGCACGAGGTTGTGCTTTCTTTTGTGAAATCAAGCCTACAGCAAGTAGCGGGAAAGCAGGAACGTTCTCCTCGCATTTTGGATGTTGGTTGTGGGACAGGGATATTGTTAGCAAGCATTGCCTCAATGTATCCAGATACCGACTTATATGGCATTGATGCAAGTCAATCAATGCTGAGGCAAGCTGATCATCAGCTAAGAGACAATACTCAGGTTCATCTATCACGAGCGTCGCTTCCAGAGAAAGCAGGAGCAGGACTTCCTTTTCCACCAGCTTTCTTTGATATGATTACTTGTGCGAATACTCTGCATTATGCTGTCAATCTACCTATAGTGCTGCAAGACCTAAAGCATATACTCGCCCCTACAGGACAGATCGTGATGGAAGATTACATCCTTCGTGGTCCTGCTTTTTCTCAGAAAATATTGGAAAAGCTTATCAAAATCTACGACCCTCAGCACGTTCGGCTGTACACGAATTTCATGATGCAGGAAATTTGTCAACAAATCGGCCTTCAAGTGCTTGATGCTCAGAATTTCCAAATCGACCTCTTTTGTAATGGATGGGGTCTCCTGCTAAAGAAGGCGGAAGCATCAGCGTAGAGACGAAATGAAAAGGATGAGATACTCTCGTTTCATGCTTTATTGGTGTATCTGCTAACCATTGCAGACAAACGGACATTGCTACGCACGTCCGAGGGCGTGCTCAATCAGCCCCCACATTGTTCTGGTAACTAGCAGATGCCCCATTTATTCTTGCCCAGGTAGACGTTGAGAGAGCAGGAACGCGCTGAAATTTGCGACGCTCTCCACATCCCCTTCATTGAGCATATTGACGATGCGCTTCACCACCATGCGGCGCGGTTGGTTGGGTGTGCTTGGTAGCACAAAGCCAATCGCGTTAGCAAGCTGCGGCTCCCGCTCGTTGCGAATCTCCTCCGCCATCAACTCTAAAAATTCCGCCATGTCTAGCTCTAATGCCTTCGCAAGTGCCTCTAACACTTTGGATGAAGGATACTTTTGACCGCGCTCAATCTCACCCACATAGATTTCTGAAAGACCAGCCTTATCGCCCAAGTCTTTAATCGTCATGCGGCGATCCTGGCGTTCGCGGCGCACCACGCGCCCGATCACCTCCTGCAAATCCAACGTCTTCTCTTCTTCAGCCATAATAGATTTCTCTCTTTTCTATGCTGTCAGCATACCTTCGTATAAACATATGCCAACAGCATATATTTTCTCTATCAGTATAAACCAACAGCATGCTATATTCAAGACAGGAAGACGTAGGGGTTCGATAAATTACCCTACGAATAGGTGTAGGGGTCCGATTTATCGCACCCAAAACAGGCGTAGGGGTCCGATTTATCGCACCCTCGGACGAGCGAAGCAATGTCCGTTCTTCCGTTGGCAAATGTACCAGTAAAGGAGCATTAACTATGTTTACTACCTCATCCCCTCTCATACGATATGTGGAGAAGGGAGCAGTTGGATTTGTGCCAGAACTGAAAGTTTATGAGGATATTCCATTGGAGCCTGTCTCCTGGGATTATCATGTATTGACCATTGATACCAATAGTAGGTCGCTTCCCGATGAGGAACGCCTGAACGAGCTAGGACGTGAGGGCTGGCTTCTCGTCGGCGTGCTGAATTCAGGGGCGAGAGGCGATACTGCTATAGTTTCTTACTACTTTGCGCGTCAAAAAGCGAAATAAAGGAGTTTTGCAATGAGCAACATATATTCTGTTATTCCTACTGTTATCGAGACTACTGGACGTGGCGAACGTGCCTACGATCTCTACTCGCGCCTTCTGAAAGAGCGTATCATAATGGTCAATGGTCCAATCGAGGAAAACATGGCGAACTTGATTGTGGCGCAACTGCTCTTCCTCGCATCGGAAAACTCAGAGCGCGAAATTAACATGTACATCAGTTCGCCAGGAGGAGTAGTCTCGGCAGGATTAGGAATCTATGATACGATGCGCCTCATCCCTTGCCCGGTTGCAACCACTTGTGTCGGCTATGCCGCCAGTTTCGGCACAATTCTCCTGCTTGCAGGAGATAAAGGACGCCGACGCGCCCTGCCCAATGCGCGTATTCACATGCACCAGCCGCTCGTTCAAGGCGGAGCAGGCGGACAGGCAAGTGACATCGACATCTTTGCGCGTGAGATGCTTCACACACGAGATGTAATGAACGGCATCATTCAACGGCATACAGGCCAGAGCCTGGAGCGTATCAAACGCGACACCGACCGCGACTTCTACATGAGTGCGGAAGAGGCAGTGAAGTACGGAATCATT
>CAXUGH010000414.1:0-4172 GCA_964250365.1 uncultured Ktedonobacteraceae bacterium | reverse complement strand
AAGGATGCGTTGTTACGTTATATGTTTACGGATTCATCGTTTTTCGTACCGCTTGCACAACGCGGGCGGGTGAGGGTAGGCTATAATCTTCCAGAACGACGGGTGCGATGACATCGTAACCTGTGACGCGAGCAACGGGTGCTTCAAGCGAGAACAGGGCACGGTCATTGATGGTTGCTACAATCTCCGCGCCAACACCGGCTGTGCGTTGTGCTTCGTGAACGACAACGGCGCGTCCAGTCTTTTCGACGGAGCTAATAATAGCATCGGCATCGAAGGGCGATAGGGTACGCAGGTCAATTACCTCCGCTTGAATGCCTTCGTCCGCCAATGTTTCGGCGGCCTCTAGCGCAACGGGCACCATAGCACTCCATGCCACAATCGTCACGTCCGTACCTTCGCGTACAATAGCAGCCTTGCTTAAAGGCACTGTGTAGTGACCATCTGGTACCTCGGCACGACCTGCACGATAGCGGCGTAGGGGTTCAAGGAACACAACGGGATCGGGGTCTTCAATCGCGGCTAGCAGGAGACCTTTCGCATCGTAGGGAGTGGCGGGTGCCACAACTTTGAGGCCAGGAGCGTGTACGAAATGTGCTTCAAGTGAGTCGCTGTGTAGCTCGAAGGCGCGAGTACCGCCGCCAAATGGCGCACGTAGCACCATTGGGCAGGTGAAGCGACCACCCGAACGCGAACGAATACGGGCTGCTTGCCCCAACAGTTGCGCGAAAGATTGCACAGAGAAGCCGAGAAACTGTATCTCAGCGACGGGACGCATGCCATAAGTAGCGAGACCAATCGAAGTGCCGACAATGCCTACCTCAGCAAGCGGTGTATCGACGACGCGCTCCTCGCCGAAACGCTCGATCAGGCCATGGGTAGCGCGAAATACGCCGCCGTTGCGACCAACATCCTGTCCCAGTACCAGTACGCGCTCGTCTTCGGTCATCGAGACCGTCAAGGCGTCGTTGATTGCCTCAATCACATTGCGCTGTGTCATGGAAAGGTAACTCCTTTCTCGGTCGCCTTGATGTACTCCAACAACTCCTGTCGTTGCGCGTCTAATAGTGGCGAAGGTGTGGCGTAGACATGCTCGAACATGGATTCTGGTGGAGGAATCGGTTCGGTGAAGGCGTTGGTGACAGATTGGGCAACCTCGGCACGCACCTCTTCCTCAAGTGTCTGCTGTTTCGTTTCGTCCCAGAGACCCTCATGCTCAAGATAGATACGCATACGCGTGAGAGGATCGCGCTGGTCTTGCCATTCGGTTAATTCAGTATCTGAGCGGTAACGTTTGGGGTCATCAGAACCGGAGTGTGGACCTAAGCGATACGTTACGGCTTCGATCAATGTTGGTCCTTCACCTGCACGCGCTCGACGTAAAGCCGCACCGACTTCACGATACATTGCCAGTACGTCGTTGCCATCAACGTAGCGACCAGCGATACCATAGGCGACAGCTTTTTGCGCGATAGTCTCGCTCGCGGTCTGTGCTGAGCGTGGCACTGAAATGGCAAAGCCGTTGTTCTGACAGACTAGTACAACGGGGGCACGTAGCACACCAGCAAAGTTAGTGGCCTCATGAAATGCACCCTCAGAGGTTGCGCCCTCACCAAAGATTGCAAGGCTGGCTGTTTGTTTATGCTGTAACTTCATGCCCCATGCGGCACCAACCGCATGGGGTATCTGTTCAGCGATGCCGATCTGTTGTCCAAAGACGTTGACGTTCGGTGGAACGACGCCCGCTTTTGGATGTCCACGAAAGAAGAGGAGAATATGCTCGGAGGGCAAGCCATGAATAGTGCAGGCAAGGCCATCACGGTAGGAGCCAAAAAGCCAATCGTCTTGTTCAAGCGCGAGACTACTACCAACCTGCGCCGCCTCCTGACCCGCAATCGGTGCGTAGGTGAACAGCCGCCCCTGCCTTTGTAGATTGAGGAGGCGAATGTCAAAAATACGACCAAACGTCATCCAACGATACATGTTTAATAGTAGCTCTTGTGGCTCCTCAACACGTTCACCAGGACGGATAGACCCGTCGGGAGCCAGTATACTAATCGGCTCTGGCGGCCTTACTCCTTGCTCCTGAATAATACTTGTCATAGTACCTCCTCCTGCAAGCGGCTTCTTTGCATAAATATTGGAAGTAGATGGAAGCATCCATCCACATGGCATTTGAATGGCTAGTTAAATGGTACAAGATGCATGCTCAAATGTCAATGTCTCTTCCCTTCTAATTGACCATGTGGTAAAATTTTTGAAAGAGTATACAGAGGAGAGATTTATGAATTCACCGGCAGAAATGACACAGGCAGAGAGCAAGAAACGCGAAAAAGGGAAACGGGTACGCCTGACACAAAAAGCGATTGTGACAACCGCTGCTACACTGTTCGCGGAAAAAGGGTTTGGCTCCACAAGTCTTGACGACATCGCCGAAGTGCTGGGCGTCACAAAGGGCGCGTTGTATTATCATATCAAGAACAAAGAAGAGATTTTGCGCCTCATCTACCTCAGCGTGCTGAACGTTGCGGAGGAGCCATTGCGTCGCATTGTGGAGTCGAATTTGTCCTCCGCTGAGAAGCTCCACAAGGCAATTGAACATCATATCGAGGTCTCGGCTGATAGATCGCCCTCGATCACTGTGTTTTACCGCGAACATCCGCACCTAACTGGCCCGTTCGCCAAGGAGATTACGCTGCGCCAGAAGGATTACGAACGTCACTTCGAGCATATTATAGAGGAAGGTATAGCAACAGGAGCGTTCAAAGCTGGTAGCGACCCCAAAATTCTCATGTTTGGTATTCTCGGTATGTGCCACTGGATTTCGCAGTGGTACCAACCTTCGGGTCGCTACACGCCACAGCAGATTGCCTCGATGTTTACGGGTATGGTTGAGAACGGCTTGCTTCCCTCGCCTTGTTGAAATTTCTACCAACCGTTCAAATTTTTGCATAAAAACATTGACTTTCAACGTTTCATTGGGTATAATTATACCAATCGTTCAAATAATTAAGGAGTATCTCATGGCGATAGAATTCAAAGAAGCCAGTGTTGAAGAGCGCACCGCAGAGTTCCGCGAGTATGTGAAAAATGGTGGCAAGGTTGAAGTAACCGACTGGATGCCTGATGAGTACCGTAACGCGCTTATCCGCTTCATTGAGATGCATGCGAACTCCGAACTCATGGGCGTTTTGCCGGAGCGTGACTGGATTATGCGTGCCCCCACTCTGCACAGAAAGCTGGCATTGACGGCGAAGATTCAGGACGAAGCTGGACATGCTGAACTACTCTATCGTCTCGTCGAGGATTTGGGCAAGTCGCGCAGTGCCTGTCTCGACGACCTCGTTGCTGGCAAGGGCAAGTTCCACAACACGTTCCACTACAACACGAAGTCGTGGGGTGATGTGGGTATGATCGCATGGCTCGTTGACGCAGCCGCGATTGTCTCGCAACACGCACTGCGTGATAGTAGCTATGCCCCTTATGCTCGCACGATGCAGAAAATTTGTTGGGAAGAGTCGTTCCATATGATGCA
Source organism: uncultured Ktedonobacteraceae bacterium (assembly GCA_964250365.1). GTDB lineage: Bacteria > Chloroflexota > Ktedonobacteria > Ktedonobacterales > Ktedonobacteraceae > JBBQVS01. Next base: position 637 of record CAXUGH010000414.1, on the reverse strand, counting down.
TGGACGCGATATCATCATTACTCTGATGAACGGCACTCAACAGCAGCGCGAGATGGCGCAAGAGGCACTTACTCGCTGGTGGCCTACGTTGATGGTGTTTCACGGTCCCGATACTCCCGCTGAGAAGGACAAAGATATTCAGTGGCGCATCAAATCGAAGACGAACGAGGTGTTACGCCAGGAGTTTTTGAATACGCAGGTGCCACGTCTACGCGAAATTGGTCTCGTCATTCCCGATCCTGAGCTACGCTACGATGAGCAACAGCAGCGTTGGGTCTACAGCGAACCGCATTGGGATGAGCTACGTGCGATTGCGCGTAATCAGGGACCAGCGTCTGCGGAACGTATCGGTTTCCGCCGCATGACGTATGAAGAGGGCGAATGGGTACGTACCTTGATGGAGCAACGCCGCGCCGCGCTTTCGGCGAGAGTGGACTAGTACAATGAACAGAGCCGACGACGGTGAGATTTTCGAGGTTTTTCAGCAAGACTCGAAAGACCCCGCACCACATCATGGTGGTAATCTGCTCGCGCCCGATTCCGAACTCGCCATTCACTATGCAAAAGAGTTCTATGGGCGTCGCCAGGAGAGTCAACGCCTGTGGATCGTGCCACGCTCCACATTGTGGGAGATAAG
>CAXUGH010000413.1:0-4174 GCA_964250365.1 uncultured Ktedonobacteraceae bacterium | reverse complement strand
TCGGGACCGATGACATCGTGACAGACTCGTACACACTGTGTACAGTTGATGCACTTGTTGGGGTCGCGCAAAATGAAGCTGTGCGACAGGTCTACGTCGTAGTCGTGATAGTCGGTGGGTTCGCCATCGTGGAAGCGATTGTCGGCAAGACCATGTTCGATGCTGTACTTCTGCAAGTCGCATTGACCGGCAGCGGGACAGGCACATTGCAGACAGCGAGCCGATTCGCGTTCGGCTTGTTCTTGTAGATAGCCCAACTCGATAAGTTTGAAGTTGCGGGTGCGGTCCTCGTAGGGCAGCATGGGCATCTTGACTTTGGGTTCGACGGGCTTGTAGGGCACGATGTCAAACAGGTCGGGGCGTCGCTCCTCGATTTCCAAGCGGCGAGCCACCTCTTTCATCTCCTCGCCCATCAGGTAAGCATGAATAGAACGGGCACCTAGTTTGCCTTGCGCTACTCCTTCGATAATAGTTTGCGCTCCCATTTGGCAGTCGCCACCGGCGAAGACGCCGACGCGATCTGTCATCAGATTATGCGGGTCGGTTTGAATGGTGCTATATTTTGTCCATCGAACTCCTGATTGCTCATCGAGGACCGTTTTGTCAGGCTTCTGCCCATAGGCGGGAATAATTGTTGTGCAAGGTACGACATACTCCGATCCCTCGATAGGTACGGGACGACGCCGACCACTCGCATCTGGCTCGCCAAGCTTGTTCTTGATAAACTCAAGTCCCTTCACCTTTTCATTTTCAGTGACCACTCGAATTGCCTGTGCATAATAGGTAATCTCCGCGCCCTCGGCCTCGGCATCCTCGACCTCCTCCATTGTCGCGCTAATCTCCATACGTGAGCGGCGATAGGCTGTACGCACTTTGGCACCGAAGCGGACGGAGGTACGTGTGCAGTCGAACGTGGTGAAGCCGCCACCCAGAACGATCACCTCATCGCCCTCGCGTACAGGTACAGGTTTCCCCTCGACCTTTTCGCCTAGAAAGCGAATCGCATTGACAACACCTTCGGCATCCTCCCCCGGTGTACCCAACGGATTACTCGTCCATGCACCGATTGCAAGATACACCGCATCGAAACCTTGCGCGAATAAATCGTCGATTGTGAAATCTCGACTCAGCTTGACATTGGCCTGGAAGTCTACTCCAAGTTGCCACACACAGTCCAGGTCACGATCCATCATGTCCTTCTGCAAACGATACTCTGGAATACCATAGCGCAACATGCCCCCAGGTTGTGGCTGCATATCAAAGACTTTGCAATAGTGTCCGCGCAACGCGAGATAGTAGGCAGCAGTCAATCCCGAAGGACCTGCTCCGACAATAGCAACTTTCTTACCCGTGTCGAGGTCTTTGAGATAGGGCACGGGCGGGTCGAGCAAACAGGTCTCGGCGGCATGCCCATGCATACGACAGATAGCAATTTCCTCATCCACCAGCGCACGCCGACACGCTTTCTGACAGGGGGCAGGACAGGTCAAGCCAAGAATATACGGGAACGGCAGCACCTCTTTGACGAGTCGTGCCGCCTCTTTCATCGATCCCTTCGCAATCAGTTCTAGGTAGCCAGGGATATCAATGTGCGTCGGGCAATCAACCTGACATGGTGGCTGACAATAGGCATTGTGGTCGGAGAGCATCATTTCCAGGTTTGTGCGACGAATATGGAATAGTTCATCAGACTGTGTGGTAACAATCATCCCAGGTTGAGCCGCTATATTACAAGAGGGGAGTGGACGTGTTTCACCTTCAATATGCACAAGGCACATGCGACAGGCGGAGGTCGGCTCTAGCTTCTCATCATTGCACAAATTCGGAATATCGCTGATTCCATTATCAATCGCAACGCTCAGAACAGTTTGTCCGACATACGCCTCCATCACCTTGCCATTTATCGTGAGCGTAAAGACTTCATGACCGACATCATTGCGTGGCAAGGACTCCTGTAACTCTAAATTGGGACGTGAAGTTCTCTCGATGATGTCTGTCATAGTGCCTTTCCTCTTGCTTTCTCTCTATCAATGTGATGGCGAAGCAAGGGCGTCCGCAAGGGGAACGCCCCTCCCATACCACGCGTTGGCTTGTGGAGAAGGTTCGTGTATGGGAGGGGCGTTCCCCTTGCGGGCGCCCTGGTTCCCATTGTTTCGTTATGTGAACGTATATGGGGCGTTCCCCTTGCGGGCGCCCTGGTTCCCAACTCATACTATAAGGGAGAGGGCTAACGGAGGAAAAGAACAAACACTATCAGTTTTATTAACAGTTTTTAGAGCCTATTAACACATCGCCCTAAAAACCGTTTCTGTCTACATAGAGTCTTTCTCTATCTCGGCAATGAGCGATAGAATATCTTTGCTCTCTTTGATTTTGGGATGCTCTTCTAACAAAAGTCGTTGGCGAATCGCAAGAGCCTCCTGTACAAGTTCTTTTGCTTGCTGGAAGTTTCGCTCTTCTATAAAGAGATTTGCGAGGCGATGCAGAGTCGTTGCTACATCAAGATGAGTGGGACCGAATGCCTGTTTTTGTATTGCCAATGCTCGTTGTAGAGAACGCTTTGCCTCGCTCAAATCATGGCGAAGCGTATGCGTCATGCCGAGTATAATCAGCGTTTCCGCGATCTCAGGATGTGTATCTCCTAAGACCTCTGAATATATATTCATCGCTTGTTGCAGGAGCTTCTCGGCGATCTCAAACTTCTCCTGCAGACCGTAGACAAGGCCAAGCATTTTGTTCGTTTCCGCAATATCAGGATGCATGGGACTAAAGATAGCTAAAAAGATATTCTTTGTTCTCAGCAACGCTTCTTCCGCCTCTGTATACTTGTCCTGCACTCTGTACACCTCGCTCAGGCGACGCAAACTCTCGGCAGTCTCAGGATGTACGTTGCCGAATGTGTACTCACAAATCGCAAGCGTTTGACGTAACAACGCCTCCCCTTGTGAATAGTTTCCCTCTAGCTCATACATGACCGCTAAACTACGGAGAGTGGGAACAGTGAGCGTATCTATGACGGTGGCCTCAGTGAGTGTTGTGATGATATGTTGCCGAAAATAGTGGGCCTCGTCATCAAATCCCAGCATCTTACAGAGAAAGACTAACTTGCCTAGACTTTCGATAGTATACGAGTCGGTTTCTCCAAATGCATGCATGCAAAGCGTATACGCCTTTTGTAGAGCAATAAATGCGTCCCTGTACTTGCCAATTTGTCGGTATAGTGAGCCGACAAGGTGCAGAATAGGAATAAGCTGTACAGAATTCTCTCCTAACCGCTCTCGTTTCAAGCGTAGCACATGTTCAAGCAATGATTGCGCCTGCCCATAGTTGCCACGCGTCATCTCCAGCCTGCCGATATTAGCAATGACTTCAAGCACGTTAGGATGTCCAGGAGCAAGTTTCTCTTCCTGTAACGTATAAGCTTGTGTGTATGCCTGCTCTGCCTCTACGTATCTGCCTTGTAGCTCGCGTAACGTGCCCAATGTATTCAATGTAGTAGCAACCGCCAATGCTTTTTCGTCTATCGCCTGTTGCATGGGAAGCGCAGTAGAGAGCAATTTCTCCGCCTGTGTATAGTGTCCGCGTTGTGTATAGTAATGACCTACTCTGTAAAGTAGCGTGCTTGCGTCGATGCTGTGCAACTGCCATTGTGTAATAAGTTCTACACAATGAGATGCCTGTAATATGTATCGTTCACGTTGCAGCAAGTCATCCATTGACTTTCCGTCTGGAAACGCAAGGCAGATGGCACTCACGACTCGCTCTGCCCACTGCCGTTGTAGAGCTTCTTCCATACCGTCTTGAATTACGGTTTGTACGAGACGATGCACGGTCAATGTCTTTGCCGTTGTATTGCGATACAGTAGCGACAGTGTGCGTAGTTGCGCGATAGCAGCGTCGAAAGCAAAGGAATCAGGAATAACTTTTGCGAGTACGGAACCTAATGCGCTTGCACCGATACGTAGCAGTGTTTCGTCGATGTTGTCGGGTGGAAAGAAGGCGCAACAGCGTAGCAGTTCCGCTGCTTCGGGATAGCGTTGTTCGATATGCTGCATACACAGCGAAATAGTTGTGACGACCGAGGCGGGATGCTCCCCTGGGTCTGCGCCACGTCTAGCAAGTAATACTTTTCGATACTGAGAATAGCGTTCCACATAGTCCGATAAATCACAAC
>CAXUGH010000412.1:0-4181 GCA_964250365.1 uncultured Ktedonobacteraceae bacterium | reverse complement strand
TTAGAAAAGTAGCCCCTGATGCCTTCGGGTCAAAGGGGGTAGAGGATGGGAAAGGCCACAAGCTAGTAGTCCATCCGGTGAGGTTGTCGTTCCCCTCACGAAGCCAGAAGGCAAGCAATGGCGCAAGTAAGCGTTCTTTTGAACGCTCGAAAACGTTATGAAACGCTCTGTCGTTTGGAACTATAGCGAGGCTAAACAAATGGTTGTGTTACCTGGCACCGACAAATGCGTTTGTCGGTGCCATGTAACACAACCATTTGTTTTTATTGGATGATTGGCGCGTCGAATCCCAGTTGGTGTAACAAGCCCGAAATGCCACCGCCTGGAACGCGATGAACGACCCAGCGCGAGATTTTATCGTTTTCGACTCCTAAGGTGACATCCTCAACGGGAAGAGAGATGCTACGCGCCATCTGTGGCACGGGAGGAAGGCTGAGCGGTGGAATGCTGAACGCGTCGCTCTGATAGCCTGCGATCTGAATACTGCCCGTGACGGTGTTACCTTCTTCCGCCAGATTGTGCAGATTGAACATCAAACTGGGTATGCCCGACTTGAGTTCCTTCATCGTGGTCAGAAAATCTTCTTTGTTGAGCGGTTTCGGCGTCCAGCCTGTGAACAGAAAATCGTCGCTCAACGCGTTCGCCGCATCGTCATTACGTCTATCTTCCACTGCTGATACGAAATTTTGTACCGTCTCTATTGCGCTCATGTGCATCTTCCTTTCATAGCATTCAAAAAGATTTTCGTAGGGACCAAATTTATCGCGTCCGTCGTGCGATTTATCGCATATAATGTAGCCTATAGCCGATAAATCGACCTCGGACGCGATAAATCTGGTCCCTACGAAAAATTGTCAATATGTATCCTTTATCAAAGATACCGCAACCCCATACAGAACACAAGGTCTATATTTTATGTCGGTCGGTGTCCTCTACATTCTGCTTGCGCGTGATGAGGTCGAGCAGGATAGGATAAACAAAGGCGGTCTGCTCATGTGGATTTTTCGTGCCGATAATGTCATGTGGTAAACGATGACTTGCGTCGAACTCGTACACCTCGCAATATTTTAGTCCGTTCTTCTGCCATCTCTGTACTATACTACGTATGATAGCGTTGTTCATAGAGGGGTCTGCTGCGTTGGCGACAACTAGCACCGACTGCACAGCTGGTTTCGTTTTGCGTGCCGCCTCATAGACGGAAAATCCAAAGCGCATCATCACGCCGAGGCTACGAGTTGCGAAGCCGCGATAGCCAAACGGAGAGCCATGACCATGCCGGAAGTTCTGCGTCATAAGATTAGGGAGCAGATAGAGCAAGTACATGACCAGCTTGCTAATAGTGACGCCGAGGTGCCGATCAATGGTGAAGGCGGGAGCGAGAAGAATTGTTCTATCGACATCAGCACGATATTGCGTCACCCACGCCGCCATTGTGCCACCAACCGAGAGACCCGCATAGGTGACGCGTTCGCCCAGACCATGCGCGATATCAATAGTGGTTTCACAACTATCGCGCAGGTCCTTCATGGTAAGGTGCTTGAGATCAGTTGTATCTCTATCTGTATACCCGTTATAAGGCATGCGTGGAATAAGCACATTGTAGCCCTGCTCAAACAGCAGCGTACCAAGCTCAATAAATTGGCGCGGACAACTCGTCATGCCATGCATCAAAATAATCGCCTGTTTTACCTTGTTGCCGTGCGTTAATACCGTTGTATGACAGATATCTTGCAATGGGAGCGTCTGCTCAAACTCCTGTGTACGAGCGATTTTTGTCATGGCAGTAGCGTAATCCGCAACCTCATGAGATGGCAGAGCCTTCACTTCCTGTAGAAATCTCTGCCCCGCTACTCTTGCTGTAAGCGTGCTTGCGACGGCGAGCGCAGTAGCTCCTAGCGCAAGGTTTGGAATGTTCCCGATAAGGCGTCTTCGCATATTTTCATTCTTCCATCCATTCAAATTTTTCTTGACTTGAATTGTACATCAAATCTCACCACCACTTACAACTTGTGTCAAATCTCTTACCTTCGTAGTAGGCGAGAATACAGTCCAAACTACTGTTAATACTATCTTACTTGAAAAAATGTATACTAGATGCCGACGGCTTTCCTATTAACAAAGAGAAAATCGGCAAAAATGAGACCTCTACAACGGAAATCTGTCACCTCTACAGTGTGTTAAGCGTGTTTCTAGTTGTAGTGAGAGCAATACACACATTTTTTGTTTGTCAATTTGAATAGTTTCAATTCACGGAATTGAGTACTTGGAAAAGGAAGATAACTTATGGCTGATAAAGTCGGTGATTTTCTTATAAAACGACTTGCGGAATGGGGTGTGAAGCTGATGTATGGCTATCCTGGCGATGGCATCGATGGCATCCTGGGTGGACTTCAACGCAACGAGAGTCTCATAAAATTTGTGCAGGTTCGCCACGAAGAGGAAGCTGCGCTCATGGCTTGCGCTCATGCCAAATACACTAACGAGGTAGGTGTATGTCTGGCAACCTCTGGCCCTGGTGCTATTCATCTACTGAACGGCTTGTATGATGCGAAGATGGACCATCAGCCCGTTGTGGCAATCGTTGGTCAAGCTGCTCGTGCCGCTATGGGTGGTCAATATCAGCAGGAGGTTGACCTGCAAAACCTGTTCAAAGATGTGGCAAGCGAGTATGTGCAGACCGTCACCGACGCTGTTCAGGCTCGTCAGGTTATTGACCGTGCCCTACGCATCGCACTCGCCGAACGCACCGTCACCTGCGTTATTGTCCCGAAAGATGTACAAGAGCAAGACGCCGTAACAGAGCCGCCTCACAAGCACAACACCGTCCATACAGGTGTAGGTTTCTTCACGCCAGTTACTCTTCCCTCTCCACAGGACCTGCAAAAAGCCGCCGATATTCTCAACGAGGGCAAGAAGATTGCAATGCTTGTCGGAGCGGGTGCGAAAAATGCAACCGACGAAGTTATCGAGGTCGCCGAACTGCTTGGATGTGGCGTCGCCAAAGCTCTGCTTGGCAAAGAGGTGCTACCTGACGACCTACCCTTTGTCACAGGTGCTATCGGTTTGCTTGGCACCAAGCCAAGCTGGGATTTGATGATGGAATGCGACACGCTGCTCATGGTCGGGTCCAGCTTCCCCTATTCTGAGTTTCTTCCTAAAGAGGGACAGGCTCGCGGTATACAGATCGACATCGACGGGCGTATGTTGAACCTGCGCTATCCTATGGAACTGGCTCTCATCGGCGATAGCAAGCAGTCACTGCAAGCCCTCATTCCATTACTGCAACGTAAAAAGGATCGTTCATGGCGCGAGAAGATCGAGTCGGGCATCAAAGAGTGGTGGAAGACGACCGAGGCTCGCGCTATGCAAAGTGCAGACCCAATTAACCCGGAACGTGTGACATGGGAACTCTCTCCACGCCTTCCCGACAACTGCATACTTAGTGCCGACTCTGGCACAACCGCGAACTGGTATGGGCGCGATATTCGGTTCAAAAGGGGCATGAAAGGCTCTCTTTCTGGCGGCCTCGCAACTATGGCGGCGGCAGTACCTTATGCGATAGCGGCAAAATTCGCCTATCCAGACCGCCCTGCTGTCTGTCTCACAGGCGATGGTGCAGTTCAAATGCTTGGAATCAACGGCTTCATCAATGTTGCCAAGTACTGGCAGGAGTGGAGCGATCCACGTTTAGTCTTCGTCATCTACAACAACCGCGACCTGAATCAAGTTACGTGGGAAATGCGTGTGCAGGAAGGCAATCCGAAATTTCCTACATCACAATCTCTGCCCGATTTTCCTTATGATACCTATGCAGAGTCGATTGGTCTCATCGGCATTCGTGTCGATAAACCAGAGGACCTCGGTCCCGCCTTTGATAGGGCACTTTCAGCCAATCGGCCTGTCGTTATGAATGTCTACACCGACCCGAATGTACCAACGCTTCCACCATCAATCACAGTCGAGCAGGCAAAGTTGTACAGTTCGGCCCTGCTGAAAGGTGATCCAGACGAGGGAAACATCATCACACAATCCATCAAGGGTGTTGTCGAGGGTATCCTACCTCATAAAGACAAAGCCTAATAGCAACACATAGAGGCGGAAAGCAAGTAGATGTTTTCCGCCTCTATGTGTTGCTATTAGGCTCTAACTACCATCCCCACGTACCCGCCCCACCCTTAAAC
>CAXUGH010000411.1:2461-4184 GCA_964250365.1 uncultured Ktedonobacteraceae bacterium | reverse complement strand
TCCGTCACTGGCAAGAGGTTCGTTTTTACTGGCGGATGCATCGTTTAGAGGCATTCGGCATTGCTGTTCTCGGTACCTTCTCCTATGTCCTAGTATTGACCGCCCTATCCTTTAGCCCTGTGAGCTACATCGCGCCTTTTCGAGAAATCAGCGTGCTCTTCGGTATTTTGTTAGGCACGCAACTGCTTGCAGAAGGAGAGACAAAGCGTCGTCTCCTTGCGGCAGGCATTATTGTTGCGGGGATTGTTGCTCTAGCACTATAGGCGAACGTAAAGAAAAATGCGACTTTCGCTCAAACCACGCCAACCAGAGCAGCGAAGGGAGCGCAACGCAGGCAAGTATTACAGTCAAATAAATCAGGCCATCGAAGCCAAAGTCGTGTGCAAAGAGGCCGCCAAAGCCACCGCCAATGATTTGCCCCAGACCGAGAAAAATCGAATAGAGACCCATCAATAGGCCACGATCTCGCGCCGCCTCCTCTGAGATGTCCGCGAGGTAGGCAAGAGCGGCGGGAGCAAAGCTGGTTTCCGCAAACACACCAATCATAAGCAGAGAAATCCAGAGCCAGAGAAGAGTGTCGCTTCCACGATGATTTAAGCCTGCAAGCGCGATGCATGCGAGAAGAACACCTGCAATTGAGGTCAACATCAGTCGTAGACGCGGCACACGGTTAAGGAAAAATGCCCAGAAGAGCAGACAGAGGCCAAAGAAGAGGACAAATCCTCCAAGTATCAGACTGAGACGATGCCCACCTCCTGGACCGCTCGTGCTACCCATGAAAACCTGCTGCGAATTGGAAACGGGATTCGAGAGGATAAAGGTAAGTTGCGAGCCGAACCATACGCCGATAAGAGCCGAGATACATATCCATGCTGGCATAAAGACGAAGAGGCGCGGTGTGCGTAAAATACCCCAGTAGCGTTTGGCAATTCCAATAAACGTACCGCGCTCGATTACCCGATTGACAACAGGTGAAACATACATACACACGGCAACAACGAAATAGAGTGCCGCGAGTAGGACATACGCGTTGCGCTCAAAACGATCCCACGCAATACCACCTACAACGGTTCCAATGGCAACGCCACCACTAGTGGCAAGCTCATAAAAACTCATGACGCGCATGCGACGCCCCACATTGAGCGCGGTAAAGTCGGCGAGATAGCTAAGAACTATCGGTGTGAGAATCGCGCTCGATAGTCCTGCAAGAACCTGGAGCAAGAGGAGATATGGTAGGGCACCTTCGGTGGGTGTAAAAATAAGCAAAAGAGCTTGCAGCAAACCAATTAACGGACCACTCACGAGAAATTTGCGTCGTCCGAAATGATCGCTCAAACTGCCCATGAGTGGCGCGAGCGATAGCTCTGTAATGTAGTACACAACGGGCAACAAGCCGACCTGTAAGCTTGTAATTCCGCGCTTTGAGTGAGTTGAGATATGCGCCAGTAAGAGACCATAGATAATCGTTCCAGCACCTGAGTTCATGCGCTGAATCAATGTACCTAGAAGCAGTGGAGCCACCGATGGACGACGCAACATACGCTACAAGTTCTCTTCTTTCTGCTAAACACCTACTATGCTACTCTTGCTATCATAACAGACGAGAAAAGGTATAGGATAGCCAAACTCAAAGTTGCTCCCGAAAATCTCGTGCATAGTCGCGCACAGTTCTGGGTGAACGGCCTAGCAGTAGGGCTAGCTCTTGCGTCACCTTTTTGGCGAA
>CAXUGH010000411.1:0-2361 GCA_964250365.1 uncultured Ktedonobacteraceae bacterium | reverse complement strand
CTTGGACGCAGAAAGGTGTAGGGAATGTGCGCCTCTTGAATATATTGCTCAATCTTAGCATGAGGTACAAATTTGATGTTTTCGACGCCCAGTACTGATAAAAATACAATGTGTTGAATGCCCTGTTGCTGCGCCGCCTGTACAAGCGGCAGGAAATATTTTTTAGCGTCGGATATCTCTGGTGGTCGCACAAGAAAAAGTTTGTCGATACCCGCGAAGGCCGGTAAAAATGTTTCGGGTTTCTCAATATCGAAATAGATTTTTTGCTCGTTCGCTTCCTGCGGTCGATGCGTTGTGACAAGAAAAGGGACGTTTTTCAATGTGAGTTGTTTGGCGACTTCGCCGCCAACGTTGCCACTCGCGCCAGTAATTAGAATTGAGGTCATGCAATACTCTTTCTAATGTTCATCTCTCGTTTCTCGTAGACATCTCTGATGTCTACGAGAAACGAGAGATGAACATTAACTTACACTACAAGTGGTTCCATTGTAACATGAGACTCCGATTCATCACTATCGCTACACTCGTCGGCGTCAGGACGCAACTCTTTCTCGAAGACTTCGTACTGCCGCGCGACATAGAAGCCTGTACGCTCAACGAGGTTCGACTCGTCGAACAGGTCCTGTGCCTCGACGTTCAGGTCGGCGGTAAGGGTCTCTTGGGTGTCGCCATCAGTGATGGACAGACGCCAGAAGCGGTTTACTGACATGTAGCCCTCTCTTTCAAGAAGTCGCTGTGCGCTACGATTACGAACACATACGGTGACGCTCAGAGTAACACGTCTTCGTGGATGCGCGTCACAGGCAAGCTGACGCGCTCGCTCTTCGATGAGCAAGGTGAATAGAGTCCCGATACCGCGTCCGCGGTAGTTGGGATGAATACGCACGAAACAGACAAGTTGTTCGTGACAACGGCTTTGCCGGACATCAGCGTAGCCAACAAGCTGTCCCTTCCGTGTGACGATTGCCCATGCATCGGTTTTGAGATCGAAGAATGGTCTATGCCATGCCTTCACTACGTCCTCTCTTGCACTGTCGATACTGCCAAAGTTGGCGATATCGCATGCTTGCATGAGTTCGGTTACGGCCTGTGCATCCTGTAACGTCGGGACACGCGCCGAAAGATTGTGTAGACGTACTATCATGACCGTTTGCTCTCCATTTGAAAGCATGCACACTGCATGTACATACCCTCTATTTTCGAGCCGAGGAAGAGGAAGGCTAGGACACAGGCTCTCTAAACTTCGACAGACTGTGTACTGATTTCCCTCCCTGCCCGTAATTCTTTTTCATACGTGTCGGATTGTCGATGAACATGCATGCCAACACGCTTGTAGAGCCTTGTGGCACCAGTCAAACTTGACGCATCGACGCCGAGATAGACTTCGTGTATGCCACGTTTGTAAAATTCGCCAAAGGACTGATACAGAAGTGCCTCTCCTATACCTTTACGTCGCCACTGGCGGCGAACACCGAGAATATGCACCCAGCCCCCCTGCTCTTTTTCGTCTGCACAGAGCGAGAAGCCAGCGATTTCGTTGCCGTCCATCGCAAGAAACCAGAGCGATGGATCAAAGTTCTCGCGCTTGCTCATCCAGCGTTCCCATTCCTCGAAGGTGTGCGAAACATAGCCCCAATGGTCTTGAAAAGCTTCGTCATCGGCTTCATACACAGCACGAAACAAACTCGGATTGTCGGCAAGCGTCTGTACTGTGATACCCTCAGCCCACTTTGGCGTAGGTGGTGCCTCGTTCAGTTCGATCTTCATGCGCCAGTGCGAACGGATATAGCTATAACCATGCTGCTCAAGTAGATGCTTTGCAGCCGCATTCTTTTCGTCAATCCATGACAGTATCGAGACTCGTACATCTGGCTCTGCTTCGGCGAGATGCTGCTGTGCGCGTTGCTCGTTCAGCTTCAAGAGATGCGTCCCGATGCCACGTCTGCGATAGTCGGGGTGTACATCGCCACCGATAAAGATGCGGGCATGCTGGCGATGCTCGACATTGGCGAGACCAACTGCTTTGCCTTCCGGCGAAAACACAATCCATGAGTCGTTGGCAAGCGAGAAGTCGGGTGACTCCCACCAGAGATGCATTTCATGAGCCGTTGTCTCTGGCTTGCCCTCGCGCTCAATCTCGCCAATCTGTATAAGTTCCAGGGCGGCTTGCAGGTCGTCCATCGTCGGGCGACGTAGTACAAAACCACGCGGTAGTGTATCTGTAATCATATTCTTTGCTCCCTTCGCTAAATAGGTAGCTTTTTGAACTTCATTTCAAGACTCGCCGCCGCCCGGCGGCGGAGAATTTGGGGGAGGGGGGGGGGGGGGGGGGCCCCCGCCCCCGCGCGGGGGGCGCGGGGG
>CAXUGH010000410.1:0-4209 GCA_964250365.1 uncultured Ktedonobacteraceae bacterium | reverse complement strand
TAATTGAGAATTTTTACATCACGTTTGATAGTAGGGTAGAGCATGACAAACAAAACCATGACAGCGGCTAAGCCGCTGTCATGTACACTCTCATTATTCGCTCTCCTTCCCCTCCTCAACAAACTCCTCCGGGTGTTGCTCGCGCCAGTGCAACCAGAACGCTTGTATGAGTGCTTGAATGATGCCAGCGACGGGTGCGGCGAAGAAGGCTCCGGCGATGCCGAAGAGGTTGGTGCCTGCAATGAGGGCGAAGACGCTTACGATGGGGTTGATACCAACGGCACGCCCAACTATGCGCGGCGATAACACATTGTTTTCGATCAACTGTAACAATAGCACAATCGCCAGTGCCAGCACACCTGTTACCCATCCTTGCGTAAGCGCAAGCAGCACCACTGCAACGCTTGTGATGTAGATACCGATGATTGGAATGAATTCGAGGACAAACGCGAGTACCGCCAGGAGAAATGCGTAGGGAACGCCAACGATAGCAATGCCGATGCCTGTGAGAATGCTGATAACCGTCGCCATGAGCACGTTGCCACGAATGTAGCCACCGATGACTGTTGCTAGCGTGTCGAGCAGAAAATGAATTCGAGGACGTTGGCTTGCGGGTGTTTTTGTTCTCAACCATTGCGTGACTCGTGGTCCGCTCAGCAAAAAGTAGATGCTGAGCATCGCCACCAGGACAGTGTTCAAAAAGACATTGAACACGTTTGTAATCACAGGTGCTACATTGCCAACCACGCCCTGCAATTGCCCCAATATCTGTTGCTCAAAACCGCGTAGTTGATCTTGTGAGATTCCCAATTGCTTTAGCCCGTCTAGCACGGGCTGTAGCTTATTCGTTCGGCTACCATTGATAACCGAGCGAATATACTGAATTAGCGATGTTAGCTGATCGACCAGTGTCACTATTATGAAGTAGACCAGCACACTGAGCAGACCCAACACGAGCAGATAGACCACCGCAATCGCCAGGGGACGCGGCAGGACACGTTGCAATAGCCTCACTAACGGATAGATGGTATAGGCCAGGATTGCGCCGATAGCGAGCAAGAGAAACGCCTGCGCCATTCGTCCCGCAAGCCAGAAGAATACTCCGAACAGAACAATCCAGACGAGAACCGTTGTGGAAATGACCAGTCGCCGCGTCCACACGGCAAGCGGCGTACTGTCTAGCTCATGCTTTTCAGCTTGCGGTCTCTCTCTCTCCATCGTTGAATCTTTCACTGTACTTCTCTTCTAGCTCGTCGGCAATTCGGCAAGCGTTACGCGAACGGTTTGTTGCTACTTGTCTCGATATATCTGTACCGAAACAACGCTACCAGCCTTCTTCGTCAAAAGTACATCATGCAAAACTGAATATACTCATGCATCAGGATATCCAGGTGAAGGCTCGTTCCTCTTTCCTGTCTGTTTAGCATTCAGACGCCGTGTACGCAGAAGGGAGGCCACGATAGCGATAGCAAGTACAACCACGATCACTACAAGCGATAGCCAACTCGGAATATGGTAGGCACCGGTTAGCACCATTTTCACACCGACAAAGGCCAGTACAACCGCAAGCCCAAGTTTGAGATAGTGAAATTGGTTGATGATGTTGGCAAAGACAAAGTAGAGTGAGCGCAGCCCAAGAACGGCGAGAACGTTTGAAGTGTAGACAAGAAAAGGGTTGTTGGTAATGGCAAAGATTGCCGGAATGGAATCAACGGCGAAAATGAGGTCGGTAGTTTCAATGACAATCAGCACCAGTAACAACGGCGTCACCGCCAATGTTCCAGCATTACGCACAAAGAAACGATCTCGCTCATACTCTTGCGTGACTGGCACAATACGCCGCACCAGTTTGAGGATTGGATTGCGTTCCGGGTGAACGGATGTCTCTCTCTGCACCGTCATACGAATACCTGTTATGATCAAGAATATCCCGAATACATACAGAATCCAGTGAAAATCGTCGAGCAGAACAGAGCCAACCGCGATCAGGATACCGCGCATGACCAACGCACCCAGGACACCCCAGAAGAGAACGCGATGCTGATACGCTGCTGGCACATTAAAGGCGGCGAAGATGAGTACAAAGATAAAGATATTGTCGATACTCAACGACTTCTCGATGAGATAGCCCGTTAAGAACTGTACTGCAACATCTGGTCCTTGCCACAAGTACAGACCCACATCGAAGAGAAGAGAGAGCGCAATCCACACACAACTCCACGTCAGAGCTTCCCTTAAAGAGACAGCATGTGCCTTACGATTAAAAACGCCCAGGTCGAGCGCAAGCATCGTCAATACAAAAACGTTAAAACCAATCCAGAGCCAGAGGGGAGCGGTGAAAGCCATCACGATTCCTTTCTGTAAGATGCACATTCCTTTTCTTTATAACGATGAGTCACGTTATGTATACGACATTGATTGTGTAACCGTTACATAGAAGAACTCTGACAGAGGCAAACGAAATCAATCTACCCGCATTGATAATGATTTCGTTTGCCTCTGTCACGCTCTCCCCTACTTCTACACATCCCCATATTCGTGTATAATAGGCGACAATCACAAACACAATGGCGTGTAACCTCGTAAACCGATGACGGTTCTTTCTACTACTCTACATCTCGCAAGAACGATATTTCATCGAGAGAAAGGAAGCTTTTCCACCATGCCAGAAACACAGAATTTGAATAGTCGTAGTAAGATGATTACGGAGGGTGCGGTACGCGCCCCCAATCGTTCGATGTTACGCGCCGTTGGCTTGACCGATGAGGATTTTCAGAAGCCCTTGATTGGCGTTGCCAGCACTTGGAGCGAGATTACACCGTGCAATTCGCATATCAATCGGCTCGCCGAAAAGGTGCGCGAGGGTGTGCGCGTCGGTGGCGGTGTACCCCAGATATTTGGCACCATCACAGTAAGCGACGGTATTTCAATGGGTACTGAGGGCATGAAGTTCTCGCTACCGAGTCGTGAGGTAATCGCCGACTCAATCGAACTGGTGGCGAATGCACAACGTTTCGATGGCGTGGTTGCGATTGGTGGCTGTGACAAGAACATGCCCGGCTGTCTGATGGCACTCGCACGTATCGACGCACCAACGCTCTTTGTCTACGGCGGCACCATTCAGCCAGGAGTGTGTCGCGGACAGGACGTGGATATCATCAGCGTCTTCGAGGCGGTGGGGCAGTTCAGCGCGGGCAAGATTAGCCGCGAACAGTTGGACGAGGTGGAGAAGACCGCGATTCCTGGTGCTGGCTCCTGTGGTGGCATGTATACCGCGAACACAATGGCATCCGCGATTGAGGCTCTCGGTATGTGTCTCCCCGGCGGTTCGTCGATGCCAGCCGTGACCTCGCGCAAGATACTGGACTGCTACGACTCTGGTCAGGCAATTGTACGCATGGTGGAGCAGGGTCTCACGGCACGACAAATCCTCACACAAACGGCTTTCGAGAACGCTATCAAGGTGGTAATGGCACTCGGCGGCTCAACCAACGCCGTGCTGCACCTGATCGCAATCGCGCGTCAACTCGACATTCCGTTAAGCATAGACGACTTCACACGCACTGGCGGCAAAGTACCGCACCTCGCCGACCTCAAGCCCGGCGGCAAATATGCAATGACCGACCTTGACCGTGCTGGTGGCGTTCAGGCCGTGATGAAGCTCTTACTCAACGCGGGCTATCTCGACGGCGACGCGATGACCGTCACAGGCAAGACGCTCGCCGAAAATCTGGAAACCGCCCCCGATCTCGCTGAGGGCCAGACCGTCGTCATGCCGCTTGATAAGCCACTACATGCAACCGCACCACTCGTCATACTCAAAGGCAATCTCGCGCCAGAGGGTGCCGTCTGTAAAATCGCAGGTCTCAAAGTAACCAATCATCGTGGCCCTGCCAAAGTCTTCAACTCAGAGGAAGAGACCTTCGACGCCATCATGAACCATCATATCTCCGATGGCGACGTAGTGGTCATTCGCTACGAGGGACCAAAGGGCGGCCCTGGTATGCGCGAAATGCTCGCAGTCACATCCGCACTAGTCGGTCAAGGCTACGGCGAAACCGTCGGACTGATCACCGATGGACGCTTCTCCGGTGGTACACACGGCATGGTCGTAGGCCATATCGCGCCCGAAGCCCAGGTCGGCGGCCCCATCGCCATCGTCCAAAACGGCGACATCATCAACATCGACTCCGACCACAACGCCCTCAC
>CAXUGH010000409.1:0-4221 GCA_964250365.1 uncultured Ktedonobacteraceae bacterium | reverse complement strand
GGATACGCAGGAATTTTTCAACGGACACATCAACACTCTGTTTGACGCAATGGACGCGCAAGCGAGCAAGCAATAGAGGAGCGCAAAGCATGTTAAAAGCGTTGGTCAACGAGGCACAACTACGCCTCGATATCACCACAAGAGGACCGTTACTCGTCAAATCTGGCTCTGCAACCGTGATAGGCGCGGACATGGCTCCCGTGCTGACGAATCGCAACGGACAACTAGAGGTTTTTCTTCCTGGGAGTACACTCAAAGGTATCTTTCGCAGTCATATCGAAAAGGTCGTGAATAGCATTCAGTCACAGGTCGCCTGTAACCCACTTTCGCGCCCGAATGATAGAGACCTGCGAGACGATAGGCACCTTTACCGCGTTTCGTGTGGAACACGCTTCAACGAGAAAACACCTCTCTACGAGGTATACGCAGAGTCATGCCCCACCTGTCGTCTCTTTGGCTCAACCTCGTTCGGCAGCCGTATCGCCGTCGAGGATGCCTACTTGCCCGCTGGCTCGGTTGGGCGCGAATCTTTGATTGAGCATCGTGATGGTATCGCCATCGACAGGCTAACGGGCGGCACCAGTGGTGGCGCGAAATTCGACCTCGAAGCGGTGACAGAGGGAACCACGTTTACCACAACTATTCATCTTCGCAACTACGAAATATGGCAGCTTGGCATGCTCTTCGTCATTATCCAGGACATGGAGGATGAATTGATTCGTATCGGCTCTGGTCGCTCGCGTGGACTGGGCAAGGTCAAGGCTACTATTAGCGAGCAATCAGCAGGATTGTATCAGGGCGGCGTTCTGCTTAGTACGGCACGTACAGGCAAACAGACAGAGCCAGACAATGAGCTATGGGGTCTCGGACACCTGCTTGGCGATGAGGCAGCGATTTATGGCACGTCTCGTAACGATTCCCTTGCATTAACATCGTCTGAATCACATGAAAAAAGCGGTGTGCGCTATACACGCACATTCAAAGATGAATCATTGAAAAGCCTCAAAGAAAAATGCATTGATGTCTTTGTGGAACGTATGCAGACGTGGGTGAGTGCGCCAGAGCCGCAAAGGAGCCAGCGATGACTCAAACAGCACACAAGTTGGCTATCGGCGAATTGCTCTTCGCAGCAACTCTACAGGAAACAGATTTCGTCCCGTTTTTGAAAAGCTATCAAATTCCGTCGGGTGCCACTACACTCATGCTGTTAGAGTCGCAGCCGCGTCAAGATATCGAGCAGAGTGAATGCCAGGATTTGTTACACTTTGCGTCCTTCAATGCCGACTTCGATTTCACGCCTTACACATCGGGACGCATCTTTCATGAGTTAGGCGAGCTACGGTGGGAGCGACAAAAATTTCATATAGACATTGTGTACACAGGGCATAAGGAATACAAACCCGAACTTCCAAAAATAGATGAAATCGCTCTGGATACATTTCAGGTTATAGATGATAGAGCATACCTTCTGTTTGGCACGAGGCTTGACGATAAGCAACTAGGACGTATTGGTTCGGCGGCACAAGAAGGTGATTTCGCTGAGGTTCGTATTCCTCGTCTGCTACGCTATCCCGTACTGTCTAACGTAAAAGGCGCGGAGCGCGTACAACTGGCTATGCGCGAATACATCGACCCGTCAACGGGACTGAATGTAGGCTATCGTTGCATGTCCTTAGAGCCTTTTGAAAAGCGCAAACAAGAGAGATAACAGGAGGAGAATCGCCCATGAATCCTTACGACTTTGTACCAGTAGATACTGCCCATCCCCCGCAGCGACGCAAACCCGTATGGCACAATGTGCTTGCACCAAACAAGGAGCATCCTGAGAAGCTCTACTCTGGCTATCTCAACCTGTACATTAAGGCAGAGACGCCTTTATTCATTCCTCATATCGACTCGTCGCAGCAAACGTCTCCGATGCAAAATCCCGATAAGCCTGCGGAATACATCTACAGGAAGGATGGCATGTACATTATTCCTGGCACATCGATCAAAGGCGTACTACGAACCGTTGTTGAGACGCTATGTAGCGGTTGCCTCGGTGTGTTTCATACGCCGCGCGAATACACCCAAAACCCTGTGCCGCCGGGGTTTGCATACTGCCAGAACAACACCTCGCTCTGTATCGCCTGTCGCCTCTTCGGAATGATGCAATCCGGTCAAAGCAATGGGGGAGTGTTTCTCGGCAAGGTGAATATTGGTGATGCGCTGGTCTATGAGGACACCCTTCACTACTACAAACCGATCTATACCGCCGTGCTGGACAGTCCTAAACCGCGCCACACGGCCTTCTATCTCGATGCTCAGAAACGCTATATCGCGGGTCGAAAGTTTTACTTTCATCATGATGAGAATCCGCGCACCGAGAATCGTCTGCTAGAAATCCGCAATAGACCAGGAGAATATCGTAACTCGTATATCGAGCCGCTGGATAGTGGCACAGAGTTTTCGGCTCGTCTCGACTTCACCAACCTCGAAGCCGACGAGTTTGCCGCCCTCATGCTCGCCATCGCGCTCCATCCCGATATGCGACACAAAATTGGCTACGGCAAACCTATCGGCCTGGGCACCGTCCGCATCGACGCAACCGAACTCGCGCTAGTGGACTACACACAACGCTACACAAAATCTCGTGTCAATGGTGGCATAGCGAAATACGACCTAGATCAAACAACCAACTTAGTGTATGAGCAGATGGCCTCGTTCGAGGACCCGCGCATTCACGAACACTGGCAACATTTCAGTACGCAACCATCACTCCAAAACCTGCATCGCATCTGGCAATGGCCTCCCGACTCATCCGTAACCTACGCATATCCAAGCCAACTCTGGTTCAAAGAGCATGCACAGGCGCGTATTCAGGATACTAGAAATTTGTAGCCGGGGGATTAAAGGGTCACGCGAGTTTTTGGATAGGGATATCAGTAATAGTTGGAAGGGGAAATAAAATGACAACAGAGATTAAGCAAGCGCAGTTGATACTTGTTGGTGGAAGATCGATACCCAATATACTGACTATTCTTCATGAGAAGCCAGATATTATTGTTGCCATTACATCGAAGGATGCGGAAAGCGAACTTCCATTCCTAAAAAATGCGATCAGTGATGTATTGCAGGATAAGAAGCCGCTAATAAACACAATTCTGGTTGATGCTTTTGATGTAGATCAAGTAAAGGCCGTTTGTCAAGAAGTTATAGGGCAATATGAAGATGCGACTTGGCTTTTTAATATTACCAATGCTACAAAAATGATGAGTATGGGTGCATATGAGGTAGCACAATCTCATTCACATAAAGTGAGATGGTGGTATCTGAATACTGCGGATACTAGCATTGTTACATCTTCTGGCAAAGAAAGGCATGAAGAAGTATATGCTATAAGTGTCGAGCAATATTTAAAAGCCTATTATTGTGTATCGAGTGATAAGGGGAGACAGGAAAAGGGAAAAGATACTGAAGATAACAGGGAAACTCAAGAAACACTTTGGTTGCCGTTTGCACAAAAATTAGGAAAAAAACCGGAATTGTCATTATTACTAAAGCCTGTTATGGAGCAAATTCAGCATGAAAATGGTGAAAGAAAGAAGGGAAAATCCCCAAATTCGCAAGTAAAATATGATTTCATATCAGGTAAATACAAAATAAAAGCTTTGCCCAGTGCTATATCGTTGTTAGAGGAAGCTTCACTCTTTGGTATAGTTAATGACTGGAATAGTAGTGGTGATTCTTGCGAAATCTCTTTATCAGCTCCCCAATTTCAATTTCTTAGTGGTACTTGGCTTGAAGTTTACACATGGAATGAGATTGAAAAATTAGGAGAGTTTTTTGATTGTGAATGGGGAAAAGAAATTATGGTGAAGACGGTCAATCCTCACAAGACTAAACCTCATGAACTTGATGTTGCTGCAACGTATAAAGGAAAACTGCTTATTGCTGAGTGTAAAACAGGAACCGAGGCGTTTTATAGTAAAACATTTCATCAACTAGTTTCTGTAGCAAACATACTCGGTGGAAATTTTGTAGTAAAAGCTGTGGTAACTAACGCCTCTACAAATGACAGGTCGTGGAATGTCGAGAATTTGAATATTAGTGCTGAGATCGCACAAGTTAAAATTTTTCAAAGAGAGGATTTGCCTCAAATTGGCATAAAGTTATTGGAAATAGCATCTAAAGGCAGAGGAAAGTACCCATGCTCATACTCAACTTCACACACCCGCTCAC
>CAXUGH010000408.1:0-4251 GCA_964250365.1 uncultured Ktedonobacteraceae bacterium | reverse complement strand
TTGTCGTCAAGGGCTGACCTGTACGCCTATAAAGAGCATTGACGTAGCGGCTATCCTCGGCTCCTGGCTCACCAATAATAGCAATGGGACCATCAGGAGCGAAGACGTATTCCGCAACTGTTGTTTCATCGGGTGCTGGACTATTTTCTGCGAACTGTACGGCGTCATCGACAACCGCCTTGACGCGTGCCTCAATCTCAGCCTCTTCGCGCTCCATAAAATCATAGTTTTCTTGTAGATACGCCTTGAAGCGTTTAATCGGGTCTTTGGCCTGCCACTCTTCGCGTAGAGCTTGTGGCACATAATCGGCCTTATCCGCCTCTGAATGACCACGCACACGAAATGTTTTGCATTCGACGAGTGCAGGTCCATTGCCACTACGCGCATGCTCAACTGCGCGTTCCACGGCGTCGATTACCGCCAGTACATCGTTGCCATCGACCGTCTCTCCTGGTATACCATAGGCTTTGGCGCGTTCGGAGAGGTCTTGAATGGCAAACTGTTTCGTCGTCGGCGTCGAATAGGCATAGCCGTTGTTCTCGATCACCAGCACCATCGGCACTTTTTGTACCGAGGCAAAGTTCATGGCTTCGTGAAACTGCCCCGTATTGGTCGCACCGTCGCCACACGAGGCCAGCACAACGGTTGAGCGTTTCCGCATCTTCATCGTCAAAGCGACTCCCGCCGCCACTGGCAAGGATTCGCCAAGCATGCTAATCATTGGCACAATGCCAGCATGCATGTCGCCGATATGCATCTGTCCATCGCGCCCAAGTGTTGGAGAGTTGCCGCGAGCCAACCACTGACACATCACGGCACGCGGTGAGCCACCTCGTACCAGATGCATTCCCAGATCACGGTGCTGCGGAACAATGCAGTCATCTTGGCGCAGCGTCATTGCTGCCCCAACAGTTGTCGCCTCATGCCCCTGTGCCGTATAGACACCGCCCACAACCTTCCCTTGCAAAAATAATGTGCGGGTGCGGTCTTCCATAACACGGGTGAGGCGCATATCGTAGTAAATCTGTAGCAGAGTTGCCCGCTCCAGCCCCATAACAATACGTCCCTTCTATTTCATAGATACCAGCGCGGTATCTACGCTCATGCTAACATGTTGTGAGAAGGGGTGTCAAGCAAGGGTCTCACTGTTCACCTTGTTCCTGTAACTCTTTGGTCTGTTATGCTAGACATAGGAAATAATTATTGAAAAAACGTGCGCCCCATTCATGATACAGGAGCTTGTATGTCTTACCTGCACAACTTACCAACCAAATTATCAGCCATACGCAACAGTACACGTATGCAACGCGTAGCATTGCGACTTGGGCTAGTCTTTGTCATTATGTTGCTTGTACCAGGAGTAGCCTCCGCACACGAGAAATGGTTTGTTGATGGCAGACTCTATCCTCCACAATTTGGTCTCATCTTTACTTTACCTGTGCTAGGTATGATCGGGCTTTCGTGCTTAGGGATTGGGGTACTCGCGTTGCTGCGCCGCCTCGTAGGAGGGAACAATCGCTTCCCAGAGATTGGATTTTTGCGCTATTATGACCGCTCGAATCAGGTTATTCTCGCGGTCCAGACCGCTATCAGCTTGATTGCAGTGGCGGTAACGCTCCACATCTTTGCGCCAAATCTAAATGGGGGATCCAACGTGCTGGGCTTTATTCTCGCGGGAGTCGAGGTGTTTGTCGCCTTTAGTTTTATCAGTGGACTCTTGACCCGCGTTGGCGCGATTGCGCTGATTGCGCTTTTTCTCTTTTCGTTTTTTTTGTACCCCGCGTGGGCAGTATTGGAGCAGACCGTTTATGTAGGTATCGCCCTTTACCTGCTCATCATGGGGCGCGGCTTAGTGAAGCCAGGACCTCATAGCGAACCGCTTTCTCGCTTCGCACGTTATTGGCGCATCGCTCCTCTATTGCTACGCATCGGGGTTGGCGTCTCCATCGGAGTATTAGCCTTTACAGAAAAACTTATTGATCCAGCCCTTGCGTTAGCATTCCTCAAAACGCATCCAAACTTCAATGCTGCCCAGCTTATCGGCCTAACATGGTTCACAAACGAGCGTTTTATCCTGGCGGCGGGAGCAGTTGAACTCACTATCGGCCTTGCCCTGATTAGCGGTATCCTGCCCAAGATTGTTATCTTCGGTATGTTTGTGCCCTTCAACCTCACATTGCCATTCCTGCCACCAACAGAACTGCTCGGTCATCTGCCCATTTTCGCCGTCATGTACACGTTGCTCTTCCTGCCACCAGTCAATCAACAAACGATTGATGGAGAGTCATTGGAGGAACACCCACACGTAGAGGTACCGGCCCTTGTTGAAGCGTCGGCGTTGCGTTCATAAAAGTCCAGTAGAATAACGGCAAGGGCTTGGTGAGCTACATGACATGCGTGAAGCCGTTGCCGCAACTCCACTATCTCTTTTTTTAGTTGATTGCCACCAACGTTTGCACCGGACAAGCACCACAAAAACCACGCTCGGCAATCTCCTCCTGTGTATGGCTAAACAGGTCGTCAAGCTCTGTCGGCGAAACCTGCTGTGAGGCGAGAAGAAAAGGACGTATTTGCTGTATAAAGAGGGCAACCTGTTGCCTGAAAAGCATATTGTGAGCAGGAACAGCGTGCGAGACATCGAGGTAGCGTGTATCATCGCGCAGAAAGGTATAGCCCAACGCACGCGTCCAATAGCGTAGCCGCGACATGAGACCAATTTGTGGCGAAAAGGCAGGAGTGAAGGCCAGACCAGCCCTCAGCATAGCAGTGAGAACGAGCGAAGACAAATAATCGCATGCATGGCTACTGGTAAGTGGCAACTCCGCCTCCGTCAAAATAAGCACCCCATTGCGCCGACACAAACGCGTAAGCACCTCTAACAGCCTCGGAAATTGCGTCACGGAGACGGTGCCAGCCATAAAACGCACAGAAATCAGATCGAACGAAGAAACATCAAAAACCTCCTCAAGCCTGTACATATCCTGCTCCAACAGCGTCACATTATCCAATTCGCGCGTCAACTCTCGCGCCTGCTCAATGCAAAACCTGCTCGCATCAACTCCAAACACCTGCATACGCGGATTGCCCTGCGCCACCTCCCGAACCCACGCCCCAATCCCACATCCAACATCGAGAACACGGCGTATACGGGATGTATCGAGCGTCGGAGGCAACGCTCCACCCATCCATGCGCTCAACGCGCGATGCAACGTCAAAAGGTGTGCAACATCATCCTCGGTCTCTCTCAATCGCAAAAGTTTCGTTCGATGCTCGATCTGCGTCATTGTGGTTTGTCCTTTCTCCCTATCGAATTGGATTTGTTTTCATCATGTTCCGCTGTTCAATTCCTGCCAACATTGCGAATCGCTCACAGGATGTGATGAATCAGACCCGTACACACGTTCCCTATGCCCTTAATACCGAATCATTGAGGACGTGGAGAACGGTGTACGGGTCTGATTCATCACACCCTCGTCCCCATCGATCCCGTCTCCCATCTATTGAACACGTTCCTCAATTCCTGCCTACATTGTTGATCGTTATTGATATCCCAAACATGTACCGATAAGGATTATAGCATTACAAACGATAAATTTCAATATCCATCGTCTCATTACGATACTTTACATAAAAATATCGTTTTAATTAGAATGTTTTCATGAAAGAGTTAGACGAGTACCTTGCTATCCCTGGTCACGTCTCAGCAAAGAAGGCTGCTGAGATGCTTGGCGTTTCGGAAGACCGAATATACCAATTTACGAAGTCAGGGCGACTACCAAGCAAACGGGTATCAAGAATGCTCATGATACCCATAGAGGCGGTAGAACAATTTAGACGTTCCCCGACTGGACGCGCACGCTCTCAGGCTCCCAAGTGGCGTGTGTATCGCAGCAGTATCAGGCTGCTCGGCACAGAGATAAATGTATGCATCCGTCCGGGGCAAGAGGCGGCACTACAGAAAAAGCTACGGGCGATGCTCAAAGCGGAGCGGCATCGGCTCACGGGCAGCGTGCAACGCTACATCTTCAGAGACAAAAAAGCCCCCAACCTTCTCACCATCTGGCTCGTCTGGAAGGATAGCGAAATGCCCGACGAGACTGTACAGCAACAAGAGATGGACGCCTTCAAAGCCGAGTTCGCCGATGTCCTCGACTGGGATACCGCAGTAGTGAGCGATAAAGAGGGGATTGTGTATACATAAAGCCCCGTTTTTGGTAATATACGTTGAGATACGTATATCTACATAAAAGG
>CAXUGH010000407.1:0-4279 GCA_964250365.1 uncultured Ktedonobacteraceae bacterium | reverse complement strand
TCACTCAAGCAAGCGATACAGTAGGAAAAAAGAGTCATTCATCCTATTCAAACAGGACATCTGTTGCTGTCCTGTTTGAATAGGATGAATGACTCTTTTAGCGTAGCGTTGCATCGTAGACGTTATGCAGTGCAAGCACAATTTTCTCTTGCAGAGCGTTGGCTTCGACATCTGTAAGCGTGCGGTCGGTGGCTTGATAGACAAGTGAGTAAGTCAAATTTTTCTTGCCCGATGGAATTGGCTCTCCTGTGTATACGTCGAAGAGCGTTACCGAGCGTAGCAGTTCTCCCCCGTTGGCAACGATTGCATCATGCACTTCCTGGGCTGGAAGTTGCTCATCAACGACAATTGCCAGGTCGCGCGTGAGTTCCTGGTGGCGTGGGATGGTCTGGTAGGTCAGACGCGCAGGGACGGCGGCGTAGAGCATTTCCAGATCCAACTCACACAGGTAAGTGCGATGCGGCAAGTCGTAGCGTTGTTGCACGAGCGGATGCACCTCGCCCAGTACTCCAATCGGACTGAACACCTCTTCACCAGTGCTGGTACGGCGTGGAACCTCTACTAAGGCACAACGTCCAGGATGGAACGTGGGATGCTGTGTCGGCGGAAAGCGATAGGACGCGATATGCAAACCATCAAGTAGCCCCTCGACAATCCCTTTGAGGTCATAGAAGTCGGCAGAACGCCCCAGTTCAGGTATCCACGAAATCTCTGCCGGACCACATAAAGCGATGCCGACGCTACGCCGCTCGTCCGGCTGCTTATGCACATCGTCGGCTGGCAGATAGCGGCGTCCAATCTCGAAGAAGCGCAGACCTGCTTTGTTGCGTTTGCTATTCTCCTGTACCGTCTCCAAGAGTCCACTCATAAGTGTTAGGCGCATAGCTTCGAGATCGCTTGTCAAAGGATTTGCTAGCACAACGGCTCGCACATTGCGAACGTCGAATGGCGCAACCGCCTTGCCATTCGTTGCCGCTACGACTGCTTGCTCTGATTTACCGTTCGGAGATGCAGTTCCCGAACCTGCCAGAAAACGTATTGAGGCTGTATCGGCCTGTGCCAACAGATTTACCATTCGCGCCCGACTCGTTATGGAGTACGTGATAATCTCGTTCAGACCAGCACCGACCAGACGCGAACGTATCTCCTGCTCACGGTCAAACCATGACTCAACCAACGGCTCCGGCAAAGGACCCGTCGGAATCGTGCCGACGATGGTATCGTAGCCAATCATGCGTAGCACCTCTTCGACCAGATCAGCACCCTCTTCAATGTCGGTACGATAGGTTGGTACTGTGACCAGCATCTTGTCGCCAAGTTCGTCGGGATCGGCCTCCACCTGAAAGTGCAAAGCCTGTAACGCCTCAATAGCCTCACTTTGTGGCACTTTGAGTCCTGTGAGCCACTCGACCTCATGCGTAGAGAAGGCAATCGTGCGCGGCGAAACGGGAGTAGGATAGACATCAAGAACGCCAGAATTCACCGTAGCACCCGCCAATTCTACCATCAATTGTGCTGCACGGTTAGCACCCACAAGCGTCAATTCTGGGTCAAGCCCCTTCTCGAAGCGGCTCGAAGCATCCGAGCGCAAACCAAGCGTAGTTGAGGTACGGCGAATACTTACGGCGTTGAAGTTCGCCGCCTCCAACAAGACCGTCGTGGTCTTGTCGTTCACCTCGCTCACTGCACCACCCATCACGCCCGCAATACCCGTCACACCTTCAGGGTCAGCGATGACCAGCATATTCGGCGTTAGTTTGCGCTTCACATCGTCAAGCGTCGTCAGCGTTTCGCCTTCGGAAGCGCGACGTGCAATCAGATGATGTTGACGCACCAGATCATAGTCATAGCCGTGAAGGGGTTGCCCGAACTCAATCATCACATAGTTGGTGATATCGACGATATTGTTAATTGGACGCATGCCAGCCGCAAGCAGCCGCCTACCCATCCAACTTGGCGAAGGTCCCAAATGAATGTTGCTGATGACACGAGCCGAGAAACGCGAACACAAATCAGGTGCCTCAATCGAGACCTGTGCCATTTGCTCTACAGGTGTTCCCTGTTCGTGAATAACCGGTTGCGGAATCCGCAATTCCTGCTTTGTCAGAGCCGCCACTTCGCGTGCAATGCCGATAATCGAAGACAGGTCGCCGCGATGCGCCTTGATCGAGAAATCCAGCACGGTCTCACCGAGAATATCGACGAGCGGCACGCCAAGTGGCGTATCGGCATCGAGAATATAGATGCCTGAGTGATCGTTACCCAGTCCCAGTTCGCGCGGCGAGCAGAGCATACCCTGTGAGACATAGCCCATCTTCTTGCTCTCGCTAATCGTGATATCGCCAACTCTCGCCCCAACCAGAGCCAGTGGCACCTTGTCGCCAAGCTTAATGTTCGGGGCACCACACACCACGCCCAGTTCACCATGTCCCGTATCTACATGCGTGTAGTTTAAATGGTCCGACTTCTCAACTCTTTCCAGATAGGTGATTTGCGCGGTGATAATCTTGTCGCCCCAGTCCGCGCCAATGTAGTCGATGGCCTCGACCTCTAGCCCCGCCATTGTCAGCGTGTTCGCTAGCTCCTCTGGCGTTTGTTGTATCTCTACGTATTCTCTGAGCCAACCCAGTGGTACTCGCATAATATTCTCCCTTCCCTACGAAACTTTGTTTGTTAAAATTGGCGCAAGAAGCGCAAATCATTGGCAGAGAAGAGGCGCAAATCGTTGACGCCATACTTGAGCATGGCGATACGCTCGACACCCATGCCGAAGGCGAAACCACGATATTTATTGGGATCGTAGCCAACCTGTCGCAGCACACGCGGATCAACCATGCCGGAGCCAAGAATCTCTAGCCAGCCCGTATATTTACAGGTGTGACAGCCCTCACCTTCGCAGAAGGGACAGTCGATATCGACCTCCGCACTCGGCTCGGTGAATGGGAAGTAGCTGCCACGGAAACGTACCTGTCGCTTCTCCCCGAACATCTCGCGTGCGAAACGCTCAAGACATCCCTTGAGGTCAGACATCGTGCAGTGTTCATCGACCAGTAGCCCCTCAATCTGGTGGAAGATGGCCTCGTGCGAGGCATCAATGGCCTCGTTACGATACACCTTGCCAGGAACAATCACGCGGACAGGTGGATGCATCTGCTCCATCGTGCGAATCTGCATCGGTGAGGTTTGTGTTCGTAGCAGCAATTCCCCTGGCACAACCCAGAAGGTATCCTGCATGTCGCGTGCGGGATGGTCGGCTGGCAGGTTGAGAGCCTGAAAGTTATAGTAATCAGTCTCGACCTCTGGCCCCTGCACAACCTGGAAGCCCATATTTACGAAGATTTGTGACACATCTTGTATCACCTGTGATAGAGGGTGCATGTGACCAACTGGTAGTTCGCGTCCCGGTAGCGTCACGTCGATACGCTCCTGCTCCAACGCTTGCATCAGCTCACGCTGCTTCAGCGACTCACGCCGAGCGAGCAACTGCTGCTCTAACTCGGCTTTGACAGCGTTGATTTTTTGCCCGACAACGGGTCGCTCCTCTTTCGTCAGTTTCGGCATCACGGCGGAGAGGTTTTTTAGTTCGCCCTTGTTGCGACCAAGGTAGCGTGTATCCCACTCGTCGAGTGCCGCCGAGGTCTCAATCGACGCCAGTTCCGCGATTGCGCGTCCGCGGAGTTCGTCGAGCTGCCCCAGCAAGACATCTAGTTGTCCCAACATAATTTTCTTCTCCCAAAAATCAAAAACCGACGCATCGTCAACAGGGACGAAGTGTCGGTCGAAAACTCCGTGGTACCACCCATATTGAATCTGTCGCACCTGATTATTCATGAAGAAGTGCGAACACATTCCGCTTGGACCGTCCTGTAACGGGGACTACCGAGGCTATCTACAGAAATGTTTCAACGGCCTGCTCTGGGATGAACTTCGGCGAAGGCTCCCGCAAAGAGGCTTGCAGTCGGTGGCCTCTTCTCTCTGTCCAGTCTCTCTCCGCGTACTCTTCCCATCATCGCTTTTGATGTGTATTGCTTTTGATATGTAGTATAACAGAAGCGTGATGTAAAGTCCAGCTTTCAAATGATGTAAAAATTATTCATTGCAACCAGGGCGCCCGCAAGGGGAACGCCCCTCCCATATGACGTTGTTTCGGTGACGTATCCGTATATGGGAGGGGCGTTCCCCTTGCGGGCGCCCTGGTTTTAACTCTAAATGCCTTTATGCATGTTGCCCTCCCACACCGAATAAGCTACAATGATTATGGCGTCGTCATATAAATATT
>CAXUGH010000406.1:0-4296 GCA_964250365.1 uncultured Ktedonobacteraceae bacterium | reverse complement strand
ATCAGTCCTATGCTCTCGACTAGAGGTCTCTTTTATGTCACAATCGACAACGGTTTTGAGTCGTCACTCGCCGCCTGTGGCGACGAGTGAGAGGGAAGCCTGGGGCAGCCGCCCCTTGACTGGGGTCTGGGGCGGCTGCCCCTTGTATCCCCGCTATGCATTTTATGGAGGATTTGCATTTTGAAATGGTTGCGATTGCGTTTTATGCGCGAGATAGCATTGCTGCTACTCTTATTTGTACTCCTTTTGCTGGGTGATGAATGGTGCTATGCAACTACGCTTCCAGTAGAGCTTGATGTACAAAATACTGTCGCAACGCTACACGTTGGTTCAACACAACTCGCATTAGGGAAAATCGACACACCTACGGTCTTACAATTCGCACCTCAAGACCCAGTTATTCATGAATATCAAATCGACGGAACAGATAGCACCAATAATTTTACGCTCGATACCGACTATCTTCACAACTTTGCCTCCTCGCCCTATTATAAGTTTCAAGCGTGGATGCGTAACCTTGACGGTACAAGTCGCTGGCGCAGCCTCCGTATCACATCTGGCAGTAGTTCACAAATACAGCAAGATTGGCCTGTAGAGGGTGCAACTATTTCACTGCCTCTAACCTCACCGTTACGCATTCAGGTGCAGGTGCAGCGACCAGAAACGCCGCTCACACTCAATTTATTTACGAAAGATGGTGTCACTCTACATATCACTCTTGACCGCAACAACCGCCATATCAGCGTGACACGCGATAGCATCTTTCAAGGTACAACTACTGTAGCAAGTGCCTTTTTCCCAACCGATACAGCCCCATTTGTCGCAATGGTTCTCGATACTCTCATACGCACTACGCTCTGGGCTACAGTGTTGCTGTTGACTGTGCTGGTGGGAGAGACGCTTATTGCTGCCCTTCCATCGGTAGGGACCAATGTATTGCGTCCAAAGGGAGCTGTGGGGCACTCGTTACCACAACGAATCGTCGCCGACGCGTTGCCCCACCCCAGCCCCACTGAGGACGCGATACATCGGTCCCTACCGTTGCGTGTGTGGCGGCAACTCACGCAAGCCTTGCATCCAATAGCGTTAGTGGCACTTGTAATATCATTTCTCTTTGTGGCGTGGGTAGCGGCTGTGCAGTATCATGGTGAACCACATATTTTTGATGCCAGCGCATACCTTTTCGCCGCAAAGATGTACGCACAGGGACATCTCTCAGTTCCCGTACCACCAGCCATCGACCGCTTTCCAGGGGCATTTATGATTCAGTATCATGGTCACTGGTTTGGGCAGTATGCGCCTGGAACCGCGCTTACGCTCGTTCCTGGTATATGGCTTGGAATTCCGTGGCTTATTGAGCCGCTGTTGGGAACATGCGCGTTATTAGGCGTAGGGCTGATCGCGGCCCGGCTCTATAATCGCAAGGTGGCGACGCTGGCAGTTCTGCTTGGGACGCTCTCGCCATTCTACACCTATCTTGCCGCCAGCTATCTTAGTCATGCTATCGCCCTGTTCTATATAGTGTGGGCATTGTGGGCATTGCTCCGCTTCACGCATGGTCGTGGTGCATGGTATATGGCACTCTCCGCCGCGCTTTTCGGTATGGCGGGTCTCACACGCGACCTTGTATCGCTGCTCTTTGTCGCGCTTCTCGTCCCTGGCGTAATATTGCTCTACTGGCGTTTAGTACGAAAGGAGTGGAGACGCTGGTTGGTAGGAGGTGCATTGTTTCTCGTCGTTGGCCTTTTTTTTATTGGAATCAGTCTCGCATTCAATGCGGTATTGACGGGCAGCATTTACGTGACACCACGCTCATTGTTCTTCGTGGGTGATTCCTGGGGCTTCGGACAAAATGTTGGCTTCTACGGACAACACACGCTTGCGGCTGGCTTTGTCAACCTGGATGAACTGCTCACCATTCTAGCGATTGACCTGTATGGCTGGCCTTTCTATCTCTCGTTCGCCTTTCTTGTAATGCCATTCTTGACCCGTCGCGCCATACGTGCAGATTGGTTTATGCTGGTCGTCACGATAGTCACAACAGGTGCTTACATCGGCTATTTCTATCATGGCATCTATCTCGGACCACGCTACCTCTTCGAGACGCTCCCCTTCTTACTTATACTCACAGCACGCGGCATTATCACACTTGGGGAGACAGGTGCAGGCGTTCGGGCGTGGTATCAAAAAGTGCGGCAACAATCCACTACTACACAATTACCTGCTCCGACAAGAAGCATTATTACTCTAGTGTTAGTCGTGCTATTAGTCGCATGCAATCTCTTGTATTTCATGCCACGTCAAATCGAGCTACATCAAAACTACACAGGACTACCTGCTGGTACAGAGATTGACCTGGAAGCAATTTATCATCCACCTATGCATAACGCGATTGTCGTCACAGATGACCTCGCGCTCTACCAGTTCGTCCTCTTTCCACTCAACGATCCCTACCTTCATAATAGCGTCATTTATGCACTGGCAAGCAATCCGCATGATTATGCAGAGTTGCAAAAGGTGTATCATGGAAGGATATTATACCGTCTCAATGTGGGGGATGGGGGAGCCGTGACGTATACGCGGATATCGTAGAAACAGATTAGGCACTTTACTAGAGATAATCATTACCATTATTACCGATATTACTATCATTACCGACTGGTACAATGGAGAATGAAAACGGTGAGAGGAGTGTATCTTCATCATGAAGTTGACATAATAAATATACCTGAGAATAGTGGAAAAAGCAAGGTGACTTGGGACTTAATCTCTATCGTCGTTTGGGATTTCGAGAATACTGTATGTTTCAAGCGTACTTCTCGCTGGAGGAGTAACCAAAAGGAGAACCAGCACGTAGCGGATCTTCTAGGGCTTCGACTCCTAATCTACTTTTTCATTGTTCACAAGAGGCGTGTCAGAAATGATCGGAGAATGCCTCTCAAGAGGTCTGGCTGTTCTATCCACGGCAGATGTCCAACGTGAGGAAGTTCAAGGTAGCTGGCAGATGGTATCAACTTCGCAAGATGCTGGGCTACTCTGGCAGGACGTGGATCGAGCGCACCATGAATGATCAGGGTTGGTATCCGCAAGGTGGCAACCTGCTTACTCAAAGTCGGTTGCTGAGTAAAGCGGTCGCTATCTTTTCCAAGAACTCGATTGACCTGGAAATTGATATGTAGGCCATCGACAAAAAGCTGTCGAGCTAGTTCCCGCGACCTTGAACGGTCAGCGATATCAGTTGACCAGGACAGTTCACAGTATGCTCGCTCAACGGCATCAAACTCGACTCCTTGCACAACAGAGAGCTGTGCGCGTAGGTCGGCAAGTTGACGGTGTTCGGAAGGCGTGAGCAGTGCCTCTTGATTACGGTGATATTCCTCCTTCCAAGACATATCAATACCTGTACCAGAGAGGTAGATCAATGCACGGACGCGGGAAGGATGTGCGAGACAATATGCAAGTGCTAACGTGGCTCCCCAGGAATGTCCCAGGACGGTCCATTGCGGGAGATTCCAATGGTCACGCAAGGCGTCAAGGTCGGCAACGGCTGTGGTCACGTCGTAGGGAGGTCCTCCGGTAGATCGACCACAGGCGCGTTGATCGTAACGATAGACTGTCATTAGATCATCGACCATCTCTGCCACTGGTGCAAGGTAGTCCCATAGTCCGGGGCCACCATGACAACACACTAGCGGGAGTCCATTCCCCTGACGGGTCGTCCAGAGCAACCCGTCAGGTACGCTAACTATCTCACACTCTTGCATAAATCTGCTCAAACCTTTCTAAATGCCCATTAAATATTTTCGTGAAACACCTTCTTATACTAAAGAAGAGCATATCATTACCGCGCAAACCTATATCTTCGCAACAAATACAATGAGCAACCATGCATCGACAAAGTTACCAATGTTGCTAGACTAAATGCAAGCGTTATACCAAGCGGAATCACAAGTTCAGCTATAGCGAGAAAAAATATAGCGAATGAGAACGCTCCTGTGATAACACCGCGTAGAAGTCGGCGTGCAGAGTATGCTCCTAGTACGCGATGTGTGAAGACAGCGAGAATGGTTGCATAAATTGGAAAGGGCGCAAGTAAGCCGCTCAAGCGCGGACCGAGCAGATTGGCAAGGCCAGTAAGCGTTAGCACAAACGCGGTTGCGACAATCATGCGTAGGGGAATATCCCATGCTGCTGGCTTGATGAGTG
The DNA here is from genome assembly GCA_964250365.1 of uncultured Ktedonobacteraceae bacterium. Taxonomy (GTDB): domain Bacteria; phylum Chloroflexota; class Ktedonobacteria; order Ktedonobacterales; family Ktedonobacteraceae; genus JBBQVS01. The sequence continues at coordinate 90 of CAXUGH010000406.1, read as the reverse complement.
GTACATCACGCGGCTTCTCCGTTGATAATTTCAGAGTGAGGGCGAGGCAGCAGATTACTAGTATAAACATGAACAGCAGAGGTATACTTA
>CAXUGH010000405.1:0-4304 GCA_964250365.1 uncultured Ktedonobacteraceae bacterium | reverse complement strand
GTTCTGCGTTTCGAGCGCGACTTTCCAGAGGTCGAGACAGTCATCCTCGACCAGAACTATCGCTCCACGCAGACCATTCTCGACGCCGCTCAAGGCGTTGTGCGGCGCAATACTTTCCGTAAGGACAAGAAGCTGTGGACGGAGCAGGGTAAGGGCGAACAGGTTGTGCTGCATCGCGCCTACAACGAAGAGGAGGAGGGTCTATACACCGCCCGCGAGATACTACGCCTACTTGGACGTGGCGATATCGAGAAGCGCAGCGATGTTGCCGTGATGTATCGCACTAATGCCCAATCGCGTGCCGTTGAAGAGCAATTCCTGCACCTCAACATTCCTTATAAGGTAATCGGCAGCCGCAAGTTCTACGAGCGCAAAGAAATCAAAGACATGATTGCCTACTTGCGTCTGCTTGCCAATCCCACTGACGAATTGAGCCTGCAACGCATCATCAACGTGCCAAACCGTAAAATTGGTGCCAAGACGCTCGGCGAATTGCAGAGTTGGGCAACGTCGCAAAACATTCCAACTTTTACCGCTATTCAACGCATCAACGAGCATCCTACGCTTGGCAAGGCAGCAAAGGTAGCTATCGAAGGGTTTGCCAAACTCATCGCTGATCTCTCGGAGGCTCTTCACGAACTCTCACTACCAGAATTGGTTGATCGTATTGCCGAGCGTAGTGGCTACGGGCCAGAGCTTCGTGCCGTGCCGGAAGAGGAGCTAGACCGTTGGGCGAACGTGCTTGAGTTGCGCCACGTCGCCGAGAACTATTCGGAGATCGAGACCAGTGCCGCCCTCGAATTGTTCCTGGAAAACGTCGCCCTCGTCGGCGGTGCCGATACCGCACAGACCAGCGAAGATGGCTCTCTGGTGCGCGAAGAGAATAGCGACTCCGTGACGCTGATTACGCTCCATGCCGCTAAGGGGCTAGAGTTTCCTGTTGTCTTCATCGTCGGTATGGACGAAGGCTCGTTACCACACTCGCGCTCGGTCCTCAATCCAGAGCAGTTAGAGGAGGAACGCCGCCTCGCCTACGTTGGCTTCACGCGTGCCATGAAACGCCTCTACCTCGTGCGAGCCACTCGCCGCTCATTCTGGGGCGAGACGCACTCGACGGAGCCATCGCGCTTCCTCGAAGACATACCCGCCCGTCTCATCTCGAAGGCGAACGAGCAAAATCCCAAAAGCGGCTCCGGCCTCTCCGTCAACAGCAGTGGACGGGTGGCACGTAGAACTGAGTGGGACGAAGACGACTACAACCAAGACCCCTACGACGATAGCGAGGGCGGACGCGTCTTCGGCAGCGGCATAGCTCCCAAAAGAACGCAGCCAACAATTAGTGGACGCACTTACTCGTCGCCACCAAGCGTTCCGCCATCAATCTCATCAAAAGGCACCTTCTCCCAGTCAGCGCAACCCGCAAAACCAAAAGAGCAACAGTTCAAGCCCGGACAGAAAGTGCGTCACAGCCTCTTTGGTGAGGGCGTGATTCTCAAAAGCGAGATGGAGGCTGGTACCGAGTTTGTAGAGGTTCAGTTCTCTGGTAGACATGGCAAGAAGCGGTTGAGCATGGATTTTGCTAAGTTGGAGAAGATATAAACGTGCGCCATATCTGGCATCACGACGAATGGTACTATGCTGTTGTCAATTTCGTGAACCTATGGACTTGAGTTCGCTGAATATTTGTTCATCTACTATCTCTAGGAGAGAAAACATGGTAAACGACGACCTATCTTTAACAACCTCTCGCATTTTCAAAGCACAATTACAAGATGTCTTTTCAGCCTGGACCGATGTAGAAGGGCTTCGCTCTTGGTGGGAACCAGGTGGAACAACTGTTGAGAGTGCTCAAATAAATCTCCTCGTTGGTGGAGATTATAGCATCAAAAGTACTGCTCCTCAGAGAAATCTCACAATCATCATTTCTGGCACCTACCAAGAGGTGGATATCCCTCAACACCTTGTATACACATGGACGTGGCAAGAGGCCGAAGGAATATTTCTCGTCGAGGACTCAGTTGTAACCGTCGATTTCAAGGCTATCGACACACAAACCCAGTTGTCACTCGTGCATACAGGATTTCTTTCTCTTGCCGCGCGAGACCGTCATATTGACGGATGGCAGCAAACACTTGAAAGTTTTGCTCACTATCTCTCATAATTCATTACGCCCTCGTGCTGGTCTACGATGTAAGCAATCATTGATACACGGAATCAATGGATGGGAAACGGAATCGATGGGCACGAGGGCGTAATGAATTATGACCCCTACAAATTAAATTGCTCCATCCTCTACCATGAGCGTCACCTCTTTTCTTTCATACATCCCTCCTAGTTTACCATAGTGTATAGACATGACAGGGACAAGCCTTGTCACTACTATAGACGCGTCAGCGGCATTACAGGATATAGTAGTGACAGCGGCTCTGCCCCTGTCATGCTTTCTTGCCCCTGTCATGCTGCTACCCCACAAACGTCGCACCCGTCATCACCCCCACAGCAATCACCGTCAGCACAAACCCGATGATTGCCCAGCGCCGCGCCGCAATGCTCCCATTCTTCTTAATTTTGAGAATCGCGGGGCGCAACGCACCATCACCAATGCCCAGCAATACAATCGCAATCACAAATGCTGTGATGATGAAGCCACCCCATACGCTCCCAAATAAATTGGCAAAGCCGTTCGTTCTCGTAATCAGCACGATACCGAAGCCTATTGTTAGCGTTCCCGCATACGTGAGAAAGCGCACGGTGGTAATTGCCAGTCGCACCAGCATCTCACTCTCGCCCTTCTCGATAAGCGGAATGATGAAAAATGCAAGTAGTGCATAACCGCCTACCCATGTTGCCGCGAATAAGACATGCCCGTATCTAATGAGCCATGAAAGAAACAACATTATACAATTTCCTCTCGTTTGTTCTGCGCGATATCCGCTGGCAATGGAACATCGTGCAGGGAGACCGCAAGGGTCTCCCCTACATCTTCCCCACCGCTACGTGTAGGGGAGACCCTTGCGGTCTCCCTGCCTACGCTCTCTCTCACACGTCGATGCAGAATCCACTCACCGATAAAGGCTCCTGGCGGTCCAGCAGTTAGCAAGACCACGACAGGAAACCACCAGCCCCATAGCCCATCTACCGCTGCCACGCCTACAATCACCAGTAAGAGCAGGAAATTGATGCCGTGCAGAGGTCCAATAACATGAACAATATCTTTCTGCCCAGTAAGCGCAGCGGACACGAGTATTATCAGGAGGACGAGATCGACGAGGGCAGCTATGCGTACAATGCGTAAACGACGCTGAATGCGTTCAATCTGCAATATTGAGGTCATGAGAGTTTCGCCTGTTCTGCTAAAAACCAGTTTTGTAGGTGAAAAGTAAACGACATGATAGTAGCTCCTTTGGAAAAATATTCTTCATGATTTATACTTGTTTCAAACGCGTTTTAATCATAGCAAAACCTGCTATAATGTGTCAAGATCATAGGGCAAGGAGACCGCAAAGGTCTCCCCTACATATTCGCATACCCTATGTGTAGGGGAGACCCTTGCGGTCTCCCTGCTCAAAAAACGAGAGAGGTTTCTATATGAAAGGCAGATTCCGCGAACGTCGTGAGGCGCGTAGACGTGAAGCAAGCATAGAAGCAGCGGAAGAGTTGGCAGGAATGATGAGTAGTGACCCCAAAGAGCGCATTCTTGAAGTTGCCGAGCGTCTCTTTGCCGAACAAGGGCTAGACGCCGTTTCGCTGCGTTCAGTCACAGCAGAGGCGGGAGTCAACATCGCCGCCGTCAACTACTACTTTGGCTCGAAAGGGGCGTTGTTGCAGGCAATGACGCAACGTTTCTTTCGCAGTGTGAACGAAGAACAATTGCGTCGCCTCGAAGATATCGAGGCCAAAACGCAGATACCTTCAGTACAAGAGCTTCTTATCGCCTATACGTCGCCCATCTTTGATGTCTTTGACTCTCCACGCGGACGCGAATGGGTGCAGGCACTGATAATGATACGAACCGCCACGCCAATAGGCTCGACCTCTGCTGTTATGGAGGGTGAGAATGGTACGGAGGTCACGAGCCGCTACTACGAGGCTCTACGACGCGCATTGCCTTCTCTGCCTCCTGATGAACTATGGTGGCGTTTCGAGCGCACCCATAGTTTGTTGATGGCAAATCAGGGGAGGCGCGTTGTTCAGGATACAAACAAGGGAAAGACCGGACGCGATGAGCGTGCGTGGTTGCTCACTTTTCTTGCTGGCGCACTCGAAACAGGAGCGACAAATGCGAAGATGTGAAATATGAGGTA
>CAXUGH010000404.1:0-4319 GCA_964250365.1 uncultured Ktedonobacteraceae bacterium | reverse complement strand
CCGCGTCGTGAGACAACGGAAGGAGCCTCTTCCTCTTCGTCCTCATCTTCCAGCACAACACTAGATTGCTGTAGCTGCACAATCGAGATGAGCAACATGGCGAGAATGATGAAGTGCAGTCCAGTACACCACGCACAGATAGTATGCAAGCGCACAAGTTCGACAAAGACGAGATAGAGAACCGTGACAATACCCGTGATCGACCATACGAGTTCGGCGATCAGCAGGCTACGACGTTCGGGTAGAATGCGCCATGCGGTAAAGGCCAGTCCACCCATGACGATGCACCATAGCAAGCCAGGGACGCTAATCGGAATAGTGGTGCCAGGAACAACGGAATACGCACTGGAAAGTACCTTCGCGCAATCGACGATTCCGCTAGCAGAGCAGATGAGCGGCGCATTTTCATAATGGACCGAGGTCAAGTAAATGGAGATGCCGATACCTATCAGCGACAATACCAGCAAGGAGATTTGTCCCCAGAAACGTCGTATATCTATCATCATGTAATCCCTCTTTTTCTTATTAGCATAGTATCAACTTTGCCGGATGTCAAGGATGTGGTAGGGACTATAATTCATTACGCCCTCGTACCCATTGATCACGTTTATAGGATTTGAGGGACAGAATCAATGACGGGGAACGTAAACAACGGGTACGAGGGCGTAATGAATTATTGCCCCTACAGTTGTTGAATTTCACTATTTATATGCGACCACTCCATAAGCTTCCGCATGCCGCACAACGCGCGAAAAGCCCGACTCCTGTAAGCGTCGCACGACGCCATGCGTGATGTTGCCTGCCTTACTATTAGGATCACCGACGTAGTGGAAGAGCCGTCCACGTTGCTTGAGAATACGATGAAGTTCATGGTAGAACGTGCCTGAGTACAGTTCACCTGCCATCTTCAACGTTGGGGGATCGTGCATAATGCGGTCAAAGCTCTCATCGCCAAAGGTTTGCACCACGTCGTAAGCATCGCCCATTCTTTGCGTGATTTTGGGATTGGTGAAGAGTTCCTGTGACCAGGGGTTAAGATGAGCTATATGCTGTGCGCCCGCATCAAGTTCGATAGTTGTCACGCGTTCTGCTGTTCTGGCGGCTAAGATGCTTGTATATCCTAGTCCTGTCGTTGTGTCGAGGACAGACCCATTTATTGGAGCAAGAGCCGAGAGCATACGCTGCGCGTGTTGCCAGGGATCAATGTCTTTAATACGATGCATCGCAAAACCAGAAATCAGGAGGCTAGGAGTCCCTTGCGTGGGCAACAGACTACAAACGCGATTCGTTGTTTCAGAGAAGGTCTGAATTGGTTGCATGCCTCTCTCGTCAATGAGGTAACAGTGGTCTTTGGAGCGACTGATTCTTTCAATACTCGCCCAATCCAGAAACTCGCCCTTTGCAAAGCTCACTCCTTCGGAATTCAAGCTAACAGTAATATTGCTCATGCCAAGATCAGGCGATATTTCGGTCATGCCTTGATGATTCTTCCGTGCCTCCAATAGAGCTTGCGTCTGGATGTAGGAGAGAATGACAGCCATAGATATATCTGCACCCTATAGTTAGTTGAAGTAATGGGCTTTATGATAGACTTCATGCCATGAATTATAGGCAAAAGAGTTTCCTTTTGTCAACTTTTTATCTTTAATTAGAAACTTTGCGACACTAACAGAAACTAATATTAACAAAAGATATTCAGGTTCTCTCTACGCTGATTGGGAGCTATCTCGTGTATTTGCGAAAGGGCGTCTTGCCCTCGAAGCAACACGACGCTGAGATGGTGCTGTTAGCAGGGATTCACAGGCGCATGCTAGCAATACTATTCACTGATGGCTGTATGATTCCGCTTACGACGGCAGAGATACGGGCGTTGGAGAATGCATTGCAAGGCTCCGCACGGCTGATGCGGCAGATGATGGTACCATCGGCAGGACGCAATGAGGCTCTGAAACAGATGAGAGCGATACGCGAACAATAGTTGGGGATGCTGGTGGGGAGAAATGATTAAGGCGCAAGGCAGGTTACAGGGAGACCGCGAGGGTCTCCCCTACATTTCATGTTAATTCCTAACGTGTAGGGGAGACCCTCGCGGTCTCCCTGTAACCCACCTGTTCACGGTTCACTGCAAAACCATAATCATGTCAATGCAGGGCTAACCTGATCGGCGAAGTGGCACGCGGCAAAGTGTTCGTGCCCCTCTTTCGCCTCGAATGCTGGCTCGACTTCGCGGCAGATTTGTTGTGCCATTGGGCAGCGTGTGTGAAAGCGGCAGCCTGATGGCATGTGAATTGGGCTGGGTAGATCGCCGGAGAGAATGATACGCTTGCGCTTTTTCTCTAAAATAGGATCGGGAATCGGGACAGCGGAGAGCAGTGCCTTTGTGTAGGGATGTTTGGGAGCGGCATAGAGTTCGTCGCGGTCTGCCAGTTCGACGATTTTGCCGAGATACATGACGGCGATACGGTCGGCGACGTGGCGCACGACGCTCAAATCGTGCGAAATGAAAAGATAGGTCAAGTTGAATTGCTGTTGCAGATGTTGCAGCAGGTTCAGCACTTGGGCGCGTACCGAGACATCCAGTGCAGAAACCGGCTCGTCGGCAATCACAAATTCTGGATTGATTGAGAGGGCACGAGCTACCGCGATACGTTGCCGTTGTCCACCACTGAACTCGTGTGGGTAGCGGTCGATGTATTCTGGACGCAGCCCGACGACGCGCAGAAGTTCCGCCGCCTTATCACGAATTTCGCTACTCGAACCAAGGTTATAGATATGCATTGGTTCGGCAATGAGGGAGCCAATGGTAAAGCGCGGATTGAGCGAGGCAAAGGGGTCTTGAAACACCATCTGCACACGGCGCCGTACCTGTCGCAACGGCTCACCGTCCAGTTGTGCAAGGTCTTGATTATCAAAAAGGATTTGCCCCTCTGTTGGCTTATAGAGCCTGACAATCGTGCGCCCAATCGTGGTTTTCCCTGAACCGCTTTCGCCGACAAGTCCAAGTGTCTGCCCACGCACAATACTCAAACTTACGCCATCGACGGCACGCACATATCCAACGACCCGTTGTAGCACAAGGCCACGCGTCAGAGGAAAGTGCATTTTCAAATCGCGTACATCAATCAACGTATCGCTCGCCACCTGTGTTGCCATTCTTGTACTCCTTACGACGTTTTTTGCACAGTTTTTTCTGCGGCCTCTGCGCTAGCAACTTTCTGCGATTCAACACGCGCTACTCGACGCCGCTCCGCATATGCCTGTTCTTTAGGATCGGTAATATCAGGCCAACATGCTTTCAGATGCGTCGCTTTCCCTGGTAATGCTTCTAGCGGCGGCATGGTATTACAGATAGCGCGAGCGAAGTAGCAGCGAGGCACGAAGGGACAACCCTTTGGCGGATTGAGGAGGTCGGGCGGAGTGCCTTCGATAGTCTTCAACTCGGAGTGGCGTACCTCGTCGAGACGCGGCACAGACGAGAGCAGGCCAAGCGTGTAGGGATGACGCGGATTTGCAAAAAGTTCCTCGGTGGGAGCCTCTTCGACGACCTTGCCCGCGTACATCACAATCACACGGTCAGTCATGCCAGCAACGACGCCAAGATCGTGCGTGATGAGAATGAGCGAGGTGCCAAACTCCTCACAAATTCCGCTGATCAATTCCAATATCTGCGCCTGTACCGTCACATCGAGGGCTGTGGTCGGCTCGTCGGCAATCAACAGTTTTGGATTGCATGCCAGCGCAATCGCAATCATCACACGTTGACGCATACCACCGCTGAACTGATGTGGATAGGAGTTGATGCGCTCGGACACATCCGAGATGCCCACCTGATCTAGCAACGTCATCGCACGTTTGCGTGCCTGTCCCTCCGATAGTTTGAGGTGAATACGCAGACCTTCTTCGATCTGTTTGCCAATCGGCATTGTAGGATTGAGACAAGTCATCGGGTCTTGAAAAATCATGCCGATTTTGCCACCGCGCACCTTACGCATCGCGCTCTCTGGCATATCAAGTAGGTCCTGCCCATCAAAGAAAATAGAGCCACCCACGTACTCCCCTGGCGGCTGCGCGACCAGTTTCATGATTGAGAGGGCGGTCACGCTTTTGCCGCAGCCACTTTCACCAACGATGGCGACCTTTTCTCCTGGTTTGATGGCAAAGTTGACGCCATCGACGGCGTGTATATAGCCCGCCTTCGTCTTAAAGTAGGTTTTGAGGTCTTGTACCTCTAAAAGATTGTCGATCAAAGATTTTTCTCCTTGCGTCAACATCCACATTACTCGCCGCCTTCGGCGGCGAGTAATGTGGATGGGGAAACT
>CAXUGH010000403.1:0-4319 GCA_964250365.1 uncultured Ktedonobacteraceae bacterium | reverse complement strand
CAAACTTATCTTTACATATTTGATTTAAAAAAAATTTAATAAAGAAGCGGGCCAAAAAACTTTTTTTTTGCGCCCTCTTCTTTATGAAATTGTTATTGAATCAAGGTGGTATATACTACGAAGCGTAGCGTTGTTTGATGCTGTGCAGGAATCCAGGTGCCAGCACAGGTAATCAGATTGAGATAGCTACCACCGGCGTCGCCAAAAATCTCCTGTAGAGGAGCTTGCTGTGGTGGATATGCTGCAGTACGTGTGACGCGAAATTTGAGCGTTTTGCCACTACTATCCACAACCATCACGACATCGTTGACATGCATATTGCCTAGATACCAGAAGACGGCGGGATAACCGCCAGGACGATCCAGGTGTCCATCAATCACAGCACTACCGGCTTCTCCAGGACGCGGACCGTTATTATACCAGCCCACGCCTTCCCACGGACGTTGCTGTGGCGTTCCCAGGTCGCCGTTTGACTGTATGCCAACGTTCTCGACCAACGCATTGACACCGATACTGGGGATGATAAGACGCGCTGGCACATTTGCCGTAACCGTCACCACTGGCGAGGTAATGAATGTTGGCACTATCTTAGGCTGTGTAGGTGTTGCCTTGAGAGCGGCTGTTGGCTTCGCTTTTGGTACACTGGCTGATTGCGTAGTTGTACCACAACTAGTAAGCAAAAAGAGCAAGAGAACAATGCTGCTAAGAAAGACTTTTTGTGTTGAACGCATACTATAACGTCCTTATATGCTTTGATACTACTTATAAAACAGGCTCGTGTAGTTCTATTGTACTACAACGAGCCTGCTCCAGAATATTTACATTCCTAGAAAATCTGGCCTACTTCTCGCTCTGAAGAGCGAAGCGACGCGCGACCAAGCTGGAACCCAGCAAGAGAAGCGCGAGTGCGCCGAAGAACCAGGGGAATACAGGATTGTTGGTGGCGTGAACAATCGGACGTGGATCGCTACCCGTACCAGGCATACCTGGAACACCAGCAACGACACCAAGCTTGAAGGCCAATGCAGGCGAACCTTTGAGCAGACCAACAGCAAACACGCTGTAGACCATACCATTTGTGAGAGTCGCGGCAACAGGAACGGTTGCGCCTGCCTGTGTTGCGGTGACATTGAAGGTGTACGAGCCGCCAGGAACCATGAGGTAGCCACTGGCATTGGTGTAGGTCAAGCCGCTAATCACGGTGCTACCGCCAGCAGCGACGTTGACTGGACCAGCATCGGGTGAAAGATGGTAGACACGAACCTTCGCAACGTTACCTGAGATCAGGTTGTTGTCGCCGAACGCTGCCAGCGAGAAACCACTTGCCGCTGTACCAATTGCGGCAACGGTGTAAGGTACACCAGCAGCAACGGTCACGGTCTGCGTAATCACCGAAGCTCCAATACCCTTACCAGCAGGTGCAACCTGGATTTTGTGTGCGCCTGCGGGAACAGGCACATAGCCAGTGACGGTACCAAAGGCGAAATTCGGCAACAGCTTTGCGCCATCGACAAATACGTCAACAGTTCCCGCGCCGGGTGAGGCATGGACGACGCGAACGTATGCTGTGCCATCAGCGGGGGCTGCGGAAGCGGGGGTAAACTGCAATACCATGCAGGTGAGAAGGGAAAGTACGCCAAGCAATAGCGCACTGCGATGTACAAACATTGCTAATGAGTGTTTAACACGCATAATTTACAAACTCCTCTATCTATAATATGACTGGACATGATGTCCTCCGCTAGTACATATGTATTGGCCTGATACAGTTGTTTGTTTAGCGAAGAACAAAGGGAAAAGTTTTTTTGCAGTACTACACATCTTGCAGTAGTACTCCATAAAGAGTAAGATGAACATGCACCGATGGTGTTCTGACATATAGACGCTTGCTTTTGGCAAAACTAGTAAAGGCTATCGAAAATTGGTATAGGTACTACTAATGTGCCAGTATTGATGCAAAGGTTTTTGTAGGGACCAGATTTATCGCGTCCGGTGGCTCAATTTATTGAGAGAAATCTTTATCATCCCTGTCTACAGGTCGCTCATACATGATCTCGTGTGATAAATCACACACGGACGCGATAAATCTGGTCCCTACGAAGTCATTTTTGATGAGTATTACCCGTTTACTAGATGAGTATTACCCGTTTACTAGAGGTAATGCGTCAGCGTTATGAACAGCAGAGCATCTCGGTCTGAGCGTAACAAACGGAGTAGCGTATGCTATGGCGTTTGTGTCCAGCGAGAGGAAAGAGACGTGTCGCAAGAACTACCAGATGATGAATTGGTGCTTCCTGATGATATGCCATCATTCGAGGAGAGCCAAGAAAAAAAAGCAGACGCGACTGAACAGATAGATAGCCACTGGCAAGCAGAACTGGTAGCACGCTGTCTTGCGGGCGATGAAAGAGCGTTCGCGCAGATTATTGATACCTATGGAAACTTACTTCTTCGTACCGCGTATCTGTTAGTACGAGACGAAGAGGTGGCGAAAGATATTGTGCAAGACTCTTTTATTCTCGCCTGGAAAAATATGAAAAAGTTGCGTGAGCCAGCGTTTCTCAGGGCATGGTTGCTAAAAATTGTCGTCAATCAGTCAATGAGTTGGAAACGACAATGGGCACGGAAAGCGACTCTGCTACGAGAACAGTTCACGCAAAGCTATATCGACGACACCATTCAAAGCGCGGACTACGCACGAGGACGAATGGAAGACCGGCTAGATGTTGAACAAGCACTAGCCCTACTACCGCTCGACCAACGCGCTGTTCTCGTGTTATTTTACTATCATCGCATGACCATGCCAGAGATATCAACTCTGCTTGGTGTTGCTGAAAACACGCTACGTAAGCGTCTACAAGCTGCACTAGATAAGATGCGACGCGCGTTACAGATAGAGTTAAAAGGAAGACAGGGTTCATCAATGACGGGTGATAATGTGCAGTCCCATATCAGTCTGCACAAAGGGGGAGCGTGATGAGTAATCACGGCGCGGATTCTCAGGGTCAACTTCGTGATTCGAATCATACAGAAACGGATGTCGAAACTATGCTTGAAACACGTATTGCTCATGTATTGCATGATCAGGCAGAACACGTACAATTCACACCGTTCCTACGCGAAAAGATTATGCGGCGTGTTACACCACATCCAAGACCCTCTTTTGCTTTCGCACCGGCATTTATCTTTGCCGCCGCGATTGTCATTATTCTTGGACTTGCAACCTATCTCTTTTATCCAATTCTATCTACTTCTCCTACTCCTCATGTAGCCTCTGTGCATTACGACGTGACCACATCGCTCAGTACGCCTGATGCATTAGCTCATGGTGGAACCCTAATCTCGCTTGATCCCACACAGCAACACTTCGTCTATCAAACCAACGAGCCAGGAGTGATGTACACCGCCAATCTAAGCAATCCCACTACAAGCAATGTGCTTGCGATGAAATATGCACGCGATGCAGTATGGTCGCCTGACGGTTCCGCATTGGTAACAACCATCTATCCCACAGGAGTAACTGCTCCTCTACTGGCCCTTGTTCACACGGGTCAGTATATGGACACGTTGGGACACGTCGCGCTGGCTGCAAGCTGGTCGCCTACCTCCAATCAAGAGATTGTCTTCGTCACACAACAGAATACGACCGCGCAGCTATGGAGTACCACGCCACAGAAAGGACAAAAAGCTACACTTCTTACTACAATTCAGCTACCTGCCTCTTCGTTGGTACAACGCCTACTCTGGTCTCCAGATGGGCAAACGCTGGCACTCGTCACCACACAGGGCACTACGCCTTCGCCTCAATTATTCAATCAGGCGGGTAACGCCATCTTCATTGTAGATATGAAGACAAACAGTACACACCAACTTTCTGTAGCAAACGACGTGGCAATTGGTACCACTCAGTGGTTGCCCAACGGACGCTATCTTACCTACGAACAAGCGGGAGGAGCAAACGCGTTACACACCATAGATATTGCGACGCAGCACGAGGCTTTTACTGTCACACCACGACATACACTGCTTGGTTGGGACTGGTCGCCTGATAGCAATGCGCTCGTCTATAGCGATGATGGCACACTATCGGCACATGTGCTACATGGCAAGCAGATAACGTTTCCTAAGACAAACGTAGCGTCTCCACTCTGGCTCCACGATGGTCGCATTCTAGCACTGGATCGAACGAATAGCACAGGAAAACTAGAAATCTTCTCACAAACACATTGAACATACAACATCCCAAATTGCTGACCAAAGGTTGGCAATTTGGGATGTTGTATGTTCAATGGCTATTGAATTTGGAAATCGGCGGTGGT
>CAXUGH010000402.1:0-4333 GCA_964250365.1 uncultured Ktedonobacteraceae bacterium | reverse complement strand
ATAAATACCTGTACCGCAATAGGCATTGCCTAAACCTTCCTGTGTTTGTCCTTGTAAAACGCGTGGCAATGCTATGCGCTCGTCATTTGTAAGCTCATCGAGGCGTTTCCATCCGTGTATTGTCAAGAACTTGTGATTTGCTGTTGCTCGAATGATACGTCCTAAACGGGTCTTCATTTTGTACACTGGCTTAATTCCAGTGGCGAAGGCTTTTGTTACTGGTTGTGGTTCGAGTTGCCATGTTGCTTCGTTGAGTGCCAGGACACGAAATCCACTCTTTCCCACTAACTGCTCAATTGGTCGATAAATGCCTTCATCCGGCAGGTAAACGAGCGAGTCGCCAGTGATGCATCCACTTTCTCTAAGGTCCGATAGTTGAGGATTTTTGGACGAGCGACTTTCCACAGCACGCGACAACTGCGCCAGTGCCAGCACTGGCACGTTGATTTCACGCGCCAAGCCTTTGAGGTTGCGGCTGATTTCGGAGATTTCTTGCTCGCGGTTCTTGTTACGCGCCCCGCCAGTGGATGACTGCATAAGTTGTAGATAGTCAACGATAATCAGGTCAACGCCGTGTTCTGCTTGCAAGCGACGGGCTTTGCTACGCATCTCCATCGTGGAGATGCCAGCTGTGTCGTCGATCCAGATGCTGGCCTCTGAGAGTGTGCCCATTGCGTAGATGATGCGCTCCCACTCGTCGTCCTCGATCCAACCTGTACGCAAGCGTTGCTGGTCAATGCCAGCATCCATTGATAGGAGGCGTTGTACCAACTGCTCTTTACTCATTTCAAGGCTGAATACTGCGATAGATTGTTTGTGCTTGATAGCGGAACTGTGAGCAAGCGACAAGGCTAAACTCGTTTTTCCCATAGCCGGTCGGGCAGCTAAAATAATCAAATCGGAGCGTTGTAACCCTCCTGTGAGGCGGTCGAGGTCAGCGAAGCCTGTAGGGACGCCGACGATGCTGCCGCGCCGCTCGTGTAGCTGGTCGAGTTTGGACATGTATTCCGTGAGAATGTCGCGTAGGGGCGAGAAGTCGGCGTGGGCGTGTCGCTGGCTGATGTTGAAAATAAGTTGCTCGGCCTTTTCGAGGGCGACATCGGCGTCGCTCTCCTGATAGGCGGTGGCGGCGATTTCTCCGGCGGCGTGAATCAGACGGCGCAGAATGGCGGTGCGCTCAACGATGCGTCCGTAGTATTCGGCGTTGCCGCTGGTTGGTACTTGATTGATGAGCGAGGTGACGTAGCTGGGACCACCCACGTCCTCTAGTTTGCCGCGCCCCTCTAGCTCATCGCAGATTGTAATGAAGTCGGCTGGCTGCTGTTGCTCATAGAGAGTAATAATGACCTCGTAGATCGTGCGGTGTGCATCGCGGTAGAAATCTTCGGCATGAAGAAAGTCCGCGACCTGCACAATCGCCTCCGGGTCGATAATGATACTGCCGAGGACGCCGCTCTCGGCCTCGATGTTTTGCGGTAACAGCTTTTCCACTTTGTAGGCTCTCCATCTACGAGTACATATGCTACTAATTTATAATACGTAGGTTGCTTGCTTTTTTTAGATAGATATTTTGACAATAAGATAGTCGGATTTAGAGAATAGTTCTTTGGATACACGAGAACCGAACATGCTCTTTGACGTGCATTATAACACGCAAATTGGCACATACGTTCGATTTCAGGGTAGAAGATTCTACGGTCTCGGTTGTGTGTGTTTGCTCTCCGCTCTTGTGTGTTCCCAAAGTGTAGACTAAAAAGGCGATTAAATCAACCGTCCCCTCTTTTTGAGGAATGTGGAAAAGTGGATATCTTTTTGGATGGGTTGAGCGTAAGTAGCCAGACGAAGAGGTAAAAATTTGAGTTTTCCCCCACTTATCCACCGCAATAGGCGACTTATCCACCGTTATCCACAAAGTTATCCACGTAGTTTTCCACGAAAATTGGTGGTAGGAAGGGGAAAATTGGGCTATTTTGTACGGATGTTGGATGATACGCTGACAAAACGCCGTTTTGTCAGCGCATCATCCAACATTTTTATTACGTTAGTTGATGTACTGGTACGCTGGCAACGTCAAGAACTCGACGAATTGGTCGTCGAGGATGATTTTGTCGATGAGCTGAGCGGCTAGCTGGAATTTGCGGTTTGCAAACTGCTGCTCGCCAATGGAGTTTTTGAGCTTGTCCATTTCTTCTGTTAGCAACTGGTGAAAGAGTTCGGGTGTGACTCTGCGTCCGTCGTCGAGGACGCCTTTGGGATGGTGGAGCCATTGCCAGATTTGGGAACGGGCGATCTCGGTGGTGGCGGCGTCTTCCATTAGATTGAAGATGGGGACGCAACCGTTGCCGTTGAGCCAGGACTCCATGTATTGCAGGCTCACGCTGATGTTGTTACGTAGACCAGCCTCGGTGATGGTGCCCTCCGGTATGGCTATGAGGTCGGCGGCGGTGACGTGTACGTCCTCGCGTTTGCGGTAAATCTGGTTGGGTGTCTTCATTACCGCATCGAACTCTTCCATAGCGATTGCGACGAGGCCGGGATGAGCGACCCATGTGCCATCGTGTCCGTCGGTGGCTTCGCGGTGCTTGTCGGCACGCACACGCGCCAGAGCCTCTTCGTTGGCTTGCGGATTGTTCTTGATCGGAATCTGCGCCGCCATGCCGCCCATTGCATGAATGTTGCGTTTGTGGCAGGTCTGGATGAGTAGCAGCGAATAGGAGCGCATGAAGTGTGTCGTCATCGTGACCTGTGCGCGGTCAGGCAGGATGTAGTCGGGGATGTTGTGGAACTTCTTGATGGCACTGAAAATGTAGTCCCAGCGTCCACAGTTGAGGCCAGACGAGTGATCGCGCAGTTCGTAGAGTATCTCATCCATCTCGAAGGTTGCTAGAATCGTCTCGATCAGCACGGTGGCGCGAATCGTGCCATTGGGAATGCCGAGTTCTTTTTGTGCCAGCACGAAGATATCGTTCCATAGCCGCGACTCAAGATGGCTTTCGAGCTTGGGCAGATAGAAGTAGGAACCACTGCCCTTCGCCTTCAAAAGATTTGCATTGTGGAAGAGATAGAGGCCGAAGTCGAAGATACCGCCAGAGATAGGCTTACCATCAATGAGTACATGCTTCTCGTTGAGATGCCAACCGCGCGGACGTACAAGCAACGTCGCAATCTTGTCGTTGAGCTTGTAGTGCTTGCCCTCTGGACTTGTGAAGGTGATCGTGCCATCTATGGCGTCGCGCAGGTTAATCTGGCCTTGTATGGTGGCGTCCCATGTTGGCGAGTGCGAGTCCTCGAAGTCCGCCATGAACATTTTCGCGCCCGAATTGAGGGCGTTAATCACCATCTTGCGCTCGACTGGGCCGGTAATCTCGACGCGGCGGTCTTCTAGGTCGGCAGGAATGGGTGCAACCGTCCATGTGCCTTGACGAATATGGGCTGTTTCGGGCAGAAAATCGGGCTTCTTGCCCGCGTCAAGCTCGGCCTGTCGCTGTTCGCGCCGCGCCAGCAACTCCTCGCGGCGTCCCTCGAAGGCGCGTGCGAGCGTCGCCACAAAGCTCATCGCCTCCGGCGTCAATATCTCTGCGAACTCTGGTGTTATTGGCGCGTTAATCTCGATTCCTGGCGCGTATTGGGTTGGGCTGGTCATATGGTTTTCCTCTCGACATTGAAAAAGGGGGTTGTCATTTAGCCGTATTATCTCATATTAAGATGAAAGAATGAAATGTTGGGAAAATGGGTCGAGGCCCAATTTTCCCAACATTTCATTCTTTCATCTTAATGGAATTGTTCCTCTTCGGTTGAGCCAGCGAGGGCGGTGGTGGATGATAGTCCACCCGCGATAGCCTGTGCTACCTCGTCGAAGTAGCCTGTGCCGACTTCGCGCTGGTGCTTAGTGGCAGTGTAGCCTTCGCTTTCGCGTGCGAACTCGGCCTGTTGTAGCTGTGAGTAGGCCGCCATGCCGCGCTCTTTGTAGCCGAGGGCGAGGTCGAACATGCTGTAGTTCAGGGCGTGGAAGCCAGCCAGCGTGATAAATTGGAAGGCGTAGCCCATTTTGCCGAGTTGTTGCTGGAAGGTGGCGATGGTCTGTTCGTCGAGCTTCTTGCGCCAGTTGAACGAGGGCGAGCAGTTGTAGGCCAGCAGTTTGCCGGGGAACTGTGCATGTACCTCGTCGGCGAAGCGTTGCGCCTCTTGCAGGTTTGGCTCCGATGTCTCGCACCAGATGAGGTCGCAGTAGGGGGCATACGAGAGGCCGCGTGCGATAGCCGCCTCAATACCCTGTTGTGTTCTAAAGAAGCCTTCGGGCGTGCGTTCGCCCGTCAAGAATTTTTGATCGACG
>CAXUGH010000401.1:0-4365 GCA_964250365.1 uncultured Ktedonobacteraceae bacterium | reverse complement strand
AGAGGTTGCCCTGATTGATGGCGTCTTCGTAGAAACGGCGGACAAGTGCTTTGTTCTGTTCGATTGACATGTGATATTCTCCTTATGCATCTTCCCAGGGCTTGAGAATTATCTTCCCTGCTGTGCTTCGATCTTCGATCATGCGATGCGCCTCGGCTGCTCTGGATAAGGGGAGCGTCTGACCAACAGGCACTTTTATCTTTCCAGAGGCGGCGTAGCCAATCAGGTCTTGTAGTGCCTTTCCTGCGGCTTCTGATCGAAGGCCGAACCAGAGTCCCAGGTTGAAGACATGAAGCGACTGGTTATATGCTGGACTGTAGAAGAATTTGATGAGAGTTTCCTGGTCGAGTTGTAGAGGCTGTAAGCTCGCCATTCCATATACAATGACGCGACCAAATGGCGCAAGGCAGTCGAGCGTTTGCGTGAAGATGTGTCCGCCACTCATTTCAAGTGCAACGTCCACTCCCCGACCGTTAGTGAGTTCGCGTACACGAGCAGGCCAGTCGGACTGCATGTAATTGATAACAGCATCAGCACCTGCGGCAAGTGCAGCTTTACGCTTCGCATGGGAACTGACGGCACCAATCACGACTTCGGTCCCAAGCAGCTTGGCTATCTGTACAGCATAGCTACCCACACCGCCTCCGGCTCCTGGTATCAGAATGCTTTCGTGCGGCTGTAACTTGGCAACCTCCCTCACAATCAGCATGGCTGTCGCACCTGCCACTATGAGTGAAGAGGCTTCATCCTTATTGAGGCTAGGCGGAATTGGAATGACCTGAGAGGCGTCGGCTACAGCATACTGAGCATAACCAGTTGAACCACCCTGTCCTGCAAGGGCGAATACTGCTGTACCAATGGGGGGCTGCGTTACACCCTCACCAAGTTGCTCGACGGTACCTGCCACCTCACCTCCTGGAATGAAAGGCAAAGGCGTTGGGAAAGGATAGGGGGTATTGCTGCGACGCATGATGTCGGAGTAATTGACGGCAACAGATTCGACCTTGATCAATATCTGACCAGGACCTGGTTCTGGCTCTGGCAAGGACGTATAGACAAGAACATCGGGGTCTCCGTATTGCTGCATTTGAATAGCTTTCATAACATGCTCCTTTTCCTACTAAGCCGAGAAGGATGTCTCCTCGTCGATCAACATTACGAATAGAGTATACCTTATTAACTTTCAAATTGCAAGTACTTATTTTCATTTTGAAATTTATTAGACAATAATTGCAAGTGGTGATATACTATTGACATGGCAGAACATAGTTATCATCAATATTGTCCCGTCGCTCATGCCCTTGATCTGGTAGGAGACCGCTGGTCGTTGCTTATCATCCGCGATTTGCTGGTGGGACCTAAGCGTTTTGTGGACTTGCAGACTGGACTTCCTGGGCTTGGCACAAACATACTTACGGCACGACTTAAATGGTTGGAGCAGTGTGGAGTTGTCTATCGTCACTTTTTGCCGCCGCCCGCCGCCTCGATGGTCTACGAGCTAACCGAATACGGACGGCAGCTAGAAGAGCCTCTTTCCGCACTTGCACGCTGGGGGGCGCAAACGTTGGGAGCATTGACGCCAGAGCAGGTCATCGAACCAGACGCGGTAATGATGGCTCTACATGGCATCTTCAGGAGAATGACAGGAGAACAGGCAACCTACGAGATTCAGTGTGAGGATGAGCGATTTCAGGAAGCATTTCGCGTTCAGGTCAATGCGAACGGTGTCGAGGTGACTCGTGGACATGTCTCGGCTCCTGATGTCGAAATGCACATGACTGTCGAGACACTATATGCCCTGTCTTCACAACGCCTGTTGCTTAGAAATGCGATGAAGAATGGCCTTGTCTCTCTTCAAGGGAACGAGAGAGCTATAGCTCATCTTGTCGAGCAGGTGGATAGGGTTGCTCATCTGTAGGGATCGATTTATTGCGTCCCTAGAAACGTCTTCCCTCAGATGCACAGGCCAGGAGTTGCTCGATTTTCTCGGCGGTCTCAGAGTTGCTACGCGGCGTGTGAATCAGCAGGCGCAGATCTCGGGAATCGACTGTTTGGAGCCAGAGAAAATCAAACGCTAGCTCTCCTGCAAGAGGATGATGCATCGTTTTGTGGCCTTCGGACACGTTGAGTACATCCTGACGAGGCCATAATTCCCGAAACTCTGGACTGATCCGGTTCAGTTCAGCTATCTGTTTGGTCCACCAGGGATCATGGATGAAACGACCATATCCAGCGCGAAATTGCCCCACATACACTCGTGCAATTTCCTCCCACTCCTCGCCTCTTCTCGCTAAAGGGGAAGTGAATAACCGCCAGATCAAGTTTCGCTCTCGCTCAGACGCCATAGGTCGGTCGCCAAAAACGACGCAATAGGCTGCATTCCACGCCACGATATTCAAACGAACATCAACCGCGCATGCTGGCTTTGTCCCAAGTGAATCGAGAAACTGTTGTAGCGTTGGGCTAACTGTCGGGAGTGAAAATGTCTCTACTGGCGGAAGTTGTCTGAGTGCGAGTAGAAATAAATGAGCGCGTTCGTCTCCGTCCAGTTGCAATACTCGCGCCAGACTTTCCACCAATTGCACTGAGACGTGAATATCGCGTCCCTGCTCAAGCCACGTATACCATTCAGGGCTGACTCCGGCGAGCGTAGCCACTTCTCCCCGCCGCAAGCCAGGTGTACGCCTGCGTACACCTTTCGGTAATCCAACCTGTTCTGGCGAGATGCGGGCGCGGCGGCTCCGCAAGAATGCGGCTAATTCGTGATGGCGATTCAACTCCAATGAATTTGTAGACACGTGACATTCTCCACTCAATGACGGAACCGTAAACTAGAAGTATTAGTTCCAGGATAAACTCTTATATTGTTAAGTCGTACCCTTCATTATACACTAGTGACGGATAAGGTGTTGCGAAATCAACGCCAGATGTACACTTAACACTACGTTTAATGGAGGAATTTTTCCATGAAAGTTTTCGTTACCGGTGCAACAGGATTCATCGGCTCCGCCATCGTCCGCGAGCTTCTAGCTAACGGGCATCAGGTTCTTGGCCTCGCTCGCTCAGATGAGGCCGCTGCATCGCTCGTCTCTGTCGGCGGGGATGTACAACGCGGTACGCTTGATGACCTTGATAGTCTGAGAAGCGGAGCGACCGCATCGGATGCCGTGATTCATACAGCATTCATTCACGATTTTTCCAATTATACTGGGGCCGCCGAAGCGGACCGGCGTGCAATCGAGGCGATTGGCGCGGTACTTGTCGGGTCAAATCGCCCGTTTCTCGTGACCGACGGACTATCTGGTCTGGTACAAGGTCGCCTTGGGACGGAGGAGGACGTAAGGGACTCTGGAGTGGGTCGTCTCTCGGAAGGAGCAGCACTATCACTCGTCTCGCAAGGTGTGCGCGTGTCGATCATCCGACTTCCGGCGTCGGTACATGGCGAGGGCGATCACGGCTTTGTTCCAGCCCTCATTCAGATTGCTCGCGCGAAGGGCGTGTCAGCGTATCCAGGCGACGGATCGAATCGCTGGTCTGGTGTACATCGACTCGATGCGGCACACCTGTACCGTTTGGCACTGGAAAACGCACCAGCAGGCACACGACTTCATGGGGTCGCCGACGAGGGTATACCGGTGCGCGAGATCGCAGAGGTTATTGGTCGCCGCCTCAACATCCCAGTCGTCTCCATACCTGTCGAGGAGGCAAGCGACCACTTCGGCTGGCTCGGACGCTTCTTCTCAATGGACTTTGCAGCATCAAGCACGTTGACTCAACAGCGATTTGGATGGCATCCTGTGCAACTCGGTCTCCTCGCGGACCTCGACCATGATTACTACTTTAATCACGAGTGACAGGGAGACCGTAAGGGTCTCCCCTACATTTTCCATTCCTCATGTGTAGCAGGGAGACCCTTGCGGTCTCCCTGTCACTACGTAATCACCTTCATAGCTCGTAGTTCGTGCAATGCTCTCGTTACAGTGTCAAGCGAGGTCGAGAGCAATTGCGCGATGTGTAGTACCGTTCTTTTGCCATCGACGAGTGCGAAGACTTTGCGCTGCATAAAGCTCCATGTAAGAAAATCGTGTGGTTGCTGTTGTACGAGGCGACGTGGAGTCCAGTAGGGGTAAATAATTGGTGGCATTGGTTCAAGCTTCATCGTTTCCCTGCCTTCGTTCGCTTGTGTCGAGGTTGTAGCTCGAATGTGGCACATACCAGTTCGCCCATTGCAGATGGAGGAAGGTCGAATGCCTGTGCGATCAAAGCAATTGTTGCAGGTTTTCCCGCGTGGAATGGCTCATTGCACAGGCGTCGAATAGTTTTATACGATACACCCGACAGTCGTGCCAACTGCTTCATACTCAT
>CAXUGH010000400.1:0-4387 GCA_964250365.1 uncultured Ktedonobacteraceae bacterium | reverse complement strand
AAACAAACGTTCTAAACTACTATATCGACACGGCCAAACCCGCTACCCAAACTTGGGTAGCGTGTTTGCCGGTCACGATATCATAACCATTATTTCTTGCGTCCAAGCACAACAATCGCACTCAGCAACAATACGGCACCAAGTATCCCGATTGCTCCAAGCTGTTCCCCAAACAGTAGCCATGCGAGTAGAGCAGCCGTCAATGGCTCGCACAGCGTCACAATACTTGCAATTGTAGCTGGAATTTTGCGAATACCTAAGAAGAACAGAGCATAAGCAAGAGCGGTTGGCACCATGCCGAGGTAGAGCAAGAGAAACCAGCCCTGCACGGGATAGCTATACGCAAATTTTGTACAGAGCGCAAGTCCTAACAAGATAAGCGCACCCGTTCCGAAGGAGAACAGGTTGATGTGCAACGGATGATAGCTACCCGCAAGCAATCGACCACAGAGAATAATCCCTGCATAGCCACAGGCCGAGGCAAGGGCAAACAGTACTCCAACCAGCGATAGGTTCATCGCGCTGAGATTAGAGCGGGCAAAAACAAGGAGTAGCGTTCCACCTACAGCACAAAGAAGAGCCACAACCGTTGTAAACGATAGGCGTTCACGTAGCACAGTGGAGGAGAATAGGGCAAGAAGTACGGGAGCCGTACACAGTGTAATCAGTGCCGCCACAGCTACACCGCTAAAAGCTATCGCCGCGAAGTAACAAGCCTGATACAGTGCTAGCAAGACACCTATCAGCATCATAACGAGTACATCACGTCTCCGCACCTGTAATATCCGCTGTCTCAACATGCAGATGCAGACAATTAGCAGAATAGGAAAAGAAATTGCTAGGCGAAAAAAGCCAATCGAGAACGGATTGGTGCTACTTATTCCATAGAGTGCCTGCGTTGTAACACCCACCGTTCCCCATGCAATTGCCGCGCTAAAAATGGACAAAAAGCTCAACCGAAAAGAGCTATCAGAAGCCGTGAAACGAGACATGAAAGTATCCCTTCCTCAGATGCACATGAGTAAAAAACAGAATCGAAGGCAACGAGGGCAGGATGGACGTAGAGAAGAGACACATTCTTGCGATGTGTTATTGAAGGAGTGAGGTATATTTATGCTTCACACGTTGTCCGCGCTGCCCTAGCAGGCGCGAACGGGCGGAGGCAGAATAGAAAAGTAGAGGTCGTGCGGAAAATCTGACATTGCTGTGTCAATCCTTTTAGAGAACATACAGTGGGAGGCGTCTTATCCCTCCGTGCTGGAAGCGTACCATATTTTCTAGCAAAAAACAATGTAGTGTCTTATTAGCTCAACATTGCATCGGGATGCGCCAGCAACCAATCACTGAGGCGCATAAAAGGCAACCTGTCTTGCAGATGTCCTGCAGGATTGTCGGTAAATCCGTCGAGTGCTGCGGCGTGAAGGGGCACAGAGGCGGTGTAGGGAACGAGAGCCTTTTTCTCCGTCGCAGTAAGGGGAGAGTTCGCGCTGGCCTCGTATGCCTCGATAAGCGGGGGAATGCTCCGCCACGCGAAACTTTCCAGTGCTTGGTTTCCATGCAGTGCGCGTACCATAAACGCAAGCGAATAGGCGAGATCGAAAATTCGTGGTCTTTGTGCTAAAAAGCCAAAGTCAAGGTAGAGCGTTTCGCCCTCTGATGTTTGACACACATTGCTCAGGCGCACATCTCCATGAACGAACTGCTGCGGAAGTTGAGATGCAGGTACCCACTGTAGGCGCAGGCGACGAATGCTACGACGAAGTAACTGGACGATATCAGCGGCCTCACTATTCCCCTGAACGGCAGCTTCCGTAACTGGCAGCCATCGACGTAAAGACCCTGGTGGTGCATAGGTGGCAAGTAGAGGTCGCGGAACTGCTATATCGAGTGTCGCCAATTCCCGATGTAAGACGCCCATCGCACCAAACAGCCAAACGTAGGAGTCATACTTCTGTTTGAGCCGATGATGTGCTAAGTATTTCTCTAGCTCTGCCCAGCGACTCCCACAGCGAAAGACTGATGCGTTGCGCCAGCGTAACGGAACAGCAACAATCAGCCCCTTTTCGGAAAGACGTAGCCGCACCTGCTGAACTGCGAGCAACCGTTGACGCGACACAAACGGCTGATGAACACGAAGTACAACTCCCTCCGAGTCCAACTTGACGTTAAGGCTCATGACGCCACCAAGATCAGCAGAATGCGATTCTGGCGCGATCTCGGCGATCAACCTCTGCACATCAGGATTGTTCAGAGACGGTCTGTCGGGATCAGAAGGATTGTCTCTCCACCACTCTATCAGATGTGGTTGCGAATTGAGACTCATCGACTCCTCTTTCGCAATCTCAGCAATTTGTCGTAGGGACGCGATAAATCGAGTCCCTACGAATGCCCTATCTTATACATTGCTCTAGGAATTTCTGGCAACAAATCCGATGCGAGCATACCTGCATGTCCCATATTTTCGCTGACGATGCCAGCGGCGACGGTGTGCAGGTAGACGGCGGCACTGGCGGCATCGTAGGGATGCATACCTTGCGCTAAGAAGCCTGCGACCATTCCTGCCAGCACATCGCCTGTACCTGCAGCGGCTAGCGCGGGATTTGCCAGCCAATTGATGCGCGTGCGACTATCTGGCTCGGCAATAATGGTACAGGCACCTTTGAGAACGAGCGTCAGTTGCCATTCCTGCGCCTTGCTACGTGCCAGTTCCAGACGGTCGAAATTGCCACCCGACACCTTTGTACCTCCACACAAACGTCCCATTTCGCCTGGATGCGGCGTAATTACCGTTCCTTTGGGGAGCAGCGTCCACCAGCGTTCGAGCTGCGAGAGATTGTTGAGACCATCGGCATCTACTACGAGATGCGGACGTTTGTCGTCGGGTTGCGAACGCAGGTATTCGAGAACCTCTAAGATGACCTCGCGTGTGTTAGGCGACTGCCCCAAACCCGGTCCTACTAAGAGAGAACGGTATCCCTCTAGCTTGTCGGTCAACGCCTTTGAGCGCGTGAAGCTCTCGTTGTCTTCGGGCGGTAGAATAGCGAAGGTCGCCTCGTGAAAAGAACTGGCGTAGATAGGCAGCATCTTTTCCGTCACCGCTAGAGTGATGAGACCAGCACCGACGCGACCCGATGCGCTTCCCGCGAGAAACGCCGACCCAGGATAGGGAAACGAACCGCAAAACACCATGACCTTACCGAACGTACCCTTGTTGCTCTGTAACGGGCGTGGCGGAAGTAGAGCGCGTACAAGATCGTCGGTTGGCATCTCGGTTTGAATGTTCTGCTCTAGCGCAGATGGGAAACCAATATCCGCGACATAGAGTTTTCCGATGTAATCGCGTCCCGGAAAAAAGAAAAAGCCTTGCTTGGGACAGGCAAAGGTAATTGTTGTATCGGCATGTAGCGTCTGTGGGTCAACTTCGCCCGTATCGGTATTAAGACCAGTGGGAAGATCAACTGCGACAATACGCAGGTCGTCGCGCTTCTCTCGCTCTTGCTGGACACGCGAGAGTAGCGAACGCATATTCTCCGTAAGCGGACGTGCGTTGCCCGTGCCGAGGAGCGCGTCAACTACGTAATCAGCACTACCTATCGCCGACTCTAGCTCTTTGGCAGTATCGGACTCGTTGATATCTTCGCCACGCACCGTCAGTTTGTGTTCTTTCCAATGATACAGACTTACCATTGCACCAGCCTCCGTGAGATGCTGTGCCATCACCAGACCGTCACCGCCGTTATTGCCGGGACCAATAAGGAAAAGTACCTCAAGCTCATTCAGAGTATGATGTGGGAGTAGATGAGCCTCGAATAGGTCTGCCGCGCTCTTACCTGCGTTCTGCATCAGAATGTGACTTGTCAAGCCGTATTGCTGTTCGGCCTGAGCCTCAAGTTCGCGCATCTGTGCAACGGTAACAATATGCATGCTGTGCCTCCGATGTTGCTAGTGGTATGTATGAGAATCATAAAATTCATTCTTGTCTTTGCTTATGATACGTATTGTACCCGATTTATAGATATGTAACCTGAGATGATGCTGAGGCGTGTTACTCAGAGAGTAGTTTGATTTTCTGTAGGGACCGATTTATCGCGTCCTCGGTGGGGTTGAGGAGGGGAACGCGTGGGCAACGATTCTGTACAGTGACGTGTGCCCCGCAACCCCACCCCTCGGACGCAATGAATTGGTCCCTACCGCTATCCTATTCGCGCAATGAATTGCGCTTCGGACGCGATACATCTGGTCCCTACGAAATAATGATGCAATTGCTTGGTATGTGATGCTAAAGAAAGGAAAACATCTATGAATGATAATCCGCAGAAGAACGCTCAAGGTGGTCAGGATGACACGAATCGCGAACAGCCTAAGGGCGAGTATCAGCAGCAACAGG
>CAXUGH010000399.1:565-4422 GCA_964250365.1 uncultured Ktedonobacteraceae bacterium | reverse complement strand
TCAACGCTGCACTGCTCCGCGATACGCACACTATTTGTCAGTGCTTCGGGCAGTTCGGGGAAGAGCAGCGACATCTCAGCTGGACTCTTGAGGAAATATTCGTTGCTATCGAAGCGCATACGCTTGGGCGAGTCAAGCTGCTTGCCCGTCTGCACACACAGCAACACATCATGGGAGGCATGGTCGTGCGACTCGACATAGTGCAGGTCATTGGTTGCCACCATCGGAATGTGCAAGTCTTTGTGCATCTGGTAGAGTAGCTGATTGAGCTTCCCTTGTGGCGACGGTTGCCCATCATCGAAGATGCCGTGATGCTCCTGAAGCTCGATATAGAAGTTTTCTGGTCCGAAGACATCCTGATACCAGTGTGCAGTCTCATACGCCTTCTCGATCTCTTCTTTGAGCAGCATCTTGGGGATTTCACCGGAGAGGCAAGAGGTGGTGACGATGATACCCTCGGCATACTTCGCCAGCACTTTTTTGTCCATACGTGGGCGCAGGTGCCAGCCCTCTGTATGCGCGATAGTCGTTAGGCGCATCAGATTATTGTAGCCTGTGTTATTCTTGGCAACCATCAGCAGGTGGTGATAGTCGTCGCTAAAGCGTTTGGAGTGATCGTACATATCCTCCGTCAGATACGCCTCGATACCAATCACGGGATTGATGCCACCGGCCTTGCACGCCTTATAAAACTCAACAGCACCATACATCGCCCCATGATCGGTAATCGCAAGGTGGTTCATCCCCTGCGCCTTCGTCTGTTGCACCAACTTCTTGATACGGCTAAAGCCATCCAACAAAGAATATTCACTGTGGACATGAAGATGCGCGAAATCGGTTGCCATAGATATTCTGCCTCCGTCATAAAATAAGGTATTACATAAATAATAAGAACATTTGTTCTATTTGTCAAGTAGTAAGAGCATTCATTTTCATAAAACGAACGGAAAGCCCTGTTTAACATTTTGTAGTAGCGGCTTAGTCAGTGGCAAGCTTTGGGGACTTTTGGATAAGTAAGAGAAGAATGCAAGAAAGGCTAGCACATCGAACTTGTTCGGTGTGCTAGCCTTTCTTGCATTCTTCTCTTACTTATTGTTGGTGGAACGTTGTGCCATCGTTGATATACACAATCTGTTGGTCGCCGATATGCACGATGAGGTCAGGCTTTCCATCGTGGTTGACATCTGTGATTTGGCCTGTGACCGGTGCGAGGTCTTGCCCATCGCCATACAGAGTGGGGCCAGAGTAGATATGAGAGTGTTTGTCATCTCCGCCGGAGATTTCAATAATTTCTACATGTCTATTGAGATTGAGAAAGATGAAGTGAGTTGGGTGTGCCGAGCTATCATAGTGTCCCACAACAGCGTCTAGCTGTGAGGTACGGGGACGACCATAGTGCAGGTCGTTTTGATAGGTGATCCACCAGGAGCCGAGGGCACTCAATACCATTACAAGCAGAATAGTGACGACGGAGCCTATTAGGACGGGAATCAGAGGAAATTTTCTCTGTGCGGGCAAGGCACCTGTAATTGGAGTACCCTTCTCGCGTACAATGCGTGGGGTTCGCTCCTGTACCTTGCTTGAGTCGAGGTGAGAACGACGACGTAACACTGGATTGCCCTGTGTGATAGGGTCCTGTTGTTCCTCTACATCTTCGTCTTCATCGGTATCGCGTTGCGTCACAATATCCTGTTGAGGCAAAGGTGCAGACTTAGGTTGTGGTGTTGGCTTGACCGCTGGCGTTACACGCGTCGCTCGTGTAACAAGTTTCGGCTGAACATCCTGTTCAGGAGGTGGTGTCGCTTTATAACGCCGCGCACTTGAAGGTGTGCGCGTCTCATACAGGGCATCATCATCCTCAATATCGTTTTGTATCAGGCGCGACTGCCTTTTGATTTGTGCGGTTCCCATCGCGGTTCCTCCATTCCAGAAAGTTGATTTTTATGCGGTTTGCAAATAATTAGAACAAATTTTCTTATTAGCAAGTATACCAGATATAACGCAACCGTCAAGAGTATTTGGTACCAATATCACGACTTTTTGGCAAAGAAGGAAAATTCGTCATGAAAGCAAAAAGAAATCGCTTGTGGCGTCCGCCGCAAGCGATTTCTTTTTGCTTTCATGATATAAAGTTAAGTAGCGGGAACAGGATTCGAACCTGCGACCTCCGGGTTATGAGCCCGACGAGCTAACCACTGCTCTATCCCGCGTCACTGGATGTATTCTACTACACTTCTTGAATGTTGTCAAATGCAATTCACAACCCCTATGCGAACATGATACAATAGTTCCATCATTAAAAAGAACTCCACTGCCTTCATTTCTCTATTTCACAAGAGGTTTGAGGAGGTAGCCCTTGACAGCAGAGAGACTTCCATATTCACACGACAACGAAGCGGACATATATATTTAGATGCTAGACATTATTCTTACGCTGGCACAGGCATTTCGTGTGCAGCAGAAACAACTTTATATGGTAGGCGGCACGGTACGCGATGTGTTGTTGCATCGTGGCACATCCGCCGACGCTGACCTTGCAACCGATGCACACCCCGACGAGATCAAACGTATCGTTGCACCCACACATCCTAACGCTATCGTACTGGTGGGCGAACGCTTTGGAACTGTGCGACTCCACTACGATGCCAACATTGTCGAGATTACGACGTTCCGCACCGAACGCTACAATTCAGAGTCGCGTAAGCCAGAGGTGTGCTTTGGTACCGATTTAGCGGAAGATTTGCAGCGCCGCGATTTTACAATCAACGCGATGGCACGCGATCCTCTGAATGGGCAAATACTTGATTTGTTCGGTGGTCGCCGTGACCTCGACGCGCATATTATCCGCGCAGTTGGCAATGAGCCGGATAAACGCTTTGACGAAGACCCACTACGTCTGCTCCGTGCCGTGCGTTTTGCCGCGCAACTCGATTTCTCTATTGAGCCGGAGACGCAACGCTCGATTATGCGGCAAGCGTCGAAACTGCAAAAGATTAGTCGAGAGCGTATCCGCGACGAGATGAATAAGCTCTTGCTCTCAGACCATCCCGATAAAGGTTTGAACTTGCTGGTCGAGCTAGGGCTGATGGAAGAGATCATACCGGAGGTATTGGAGTTGCGTGGTGTGAGCCAGCAACCGACTCCTGTACGTATGCCGCATACAAAAGATGTCTATGCACATGTGTTGCGTGTTGTCGAACGCTCCGACCCACGCCTCAAGACGCGTTGGAGTGCCTTGCTACATGATATTGCCAAGCCACGTACAAGAGCGGTCAAAGACAACGAGGTACACTTCTTTGGACACGAAGATGTCGGTGCATACATGGCGCGAGAAATCCTGAAACGCCTCCACTTTGATCGTGATTTTATTGACGGCGTGTCGCGCCTCGTACACCTGCACATGCGAGCCAACGCCTATAGCTCAGAGTGGACGGATGGAGCAGTGCGCCGCCTCATGCTGGATGCGGGCGATGATTTTACCGACCTGCTCGAACTCTCACGCGCCGACATCACCAGTTATCGCGCCGATAGAGTAAATCGTGCCGAGGCACGCGTCTCCGAACTCGGAGAACGCGCCCAAAGACTGAGAGAAGAGGCAACTCGCGTACCGCTCAAAAGTCCGCTTGATGGTAATGAGTTGATGGCAATGTTTCAGCTTGGCCCCGGTGCCTGGCTACGTCCAATCAAAGAGCATTTACTGAGCCTTGTCATTGACGGTGAACTCTCGCCCGACGATAAAGCAGGGGCAGCAAAAATCGCAAAAGAGATGTTAGATTCACAGCAATAACTGTAATTCATTTTCGTGTGTGAAATTACAACGATGGGGGCAAGTGGGAAACGAAAATTAAATATATATT
>CAXUGH010000399.1:0-555 GCA_964250365.1 uncultured Ktedonobacteraceae bacterium | reverse complement strand
GCTTAATTTTAAACACGAAAATGAATTATACAGGACATGAAAGAGAGAGCTACATGGCGAACGATAAAATACCAGAACGGGCAGAGTCCGCGCAACAGGCACGCGTCGTACCTGCACCCGCTCCTACAAATAAATCAGCTTCTAGCAAGAGTCGTAACAAAAATAAGGGCAATGCTTCGCGTATTGGCGGGACGGCGGTACCAGGGGCAAAATCGACGCAGCCCAAACAAATTTCAACAAGTAACGCGAATCAGCAGCAACAGCAGGCTGAAAGCTATAATCGCACAATGCGCCGTCGCATGGAACATCTGGGCACAGGTCCAGAGAGTGCAGAGGAGCGGACGCGCACGCTACAAGAAAAACGTAGAAAGCGCATTACAGAACGCCGCGAGCGACTCCAAGAGAGGCGTACCGAGCTACAAAAAACGTTGCCAAAAGATCGCAGGAATATGTACTTTCTCATTGCCGTCGTCGGCGTTATCGTCTTGCTCATCGTCGCCTTCATCCTCCTACGAGCATTCGGCATCCTTCACTAATATTTTGTGCTTGATTACA
>CAXUGH010000398.1:0-4436 GCA_964250365.1 uncultured Ktedonobacteraceae bacterium | reverse complement strand
TACCGAACTGAGTATGGGTGGTCTACTGGGCGTCTCTCAAGGGAGCGCACAGCCGCCACAATTCATTGTTCTGCGCTATCGCGGCGGTCAACCCGACGACAAGGGTATGGCTATCGTCGGCAAGGGTATCACCTTCGATACGGGCGGTATCTCGATCAAGCCAGCCGCAAACATGGACGAGATGAAGGGCGATATGGGCGGAGCAGCGGCAGTGATTGGCGCGATGCAGGCTATCGCCGCCCTCAAACCTCGTATCAATGTCACCGCACTTGTGCCAACATGCGAAAACATGCCGAGCGGCACCGCCTATCGCCCGGGCGATATTCTCCGCATCTCAAACGGCAAGACCATCGAAATATTGAACACCGACGCCGAGGGTCGCCTGATTCTCGCCGATGCCCTCTCCTACGCCGTCAAAGAGGGTCTCTCGCCCATCATCGACCTCGCCACGCTCACGGGTGCAATGGTTATCGCACTTGGCAACATCACTTCCGGTGTCTTCAGCAACGACGAGCAGCTAGCAAGCGAAATCGTCGCCGCTGGCAAGGTCGCGGGCGAGAAGTTCTGGGCAATGCCAATGGACGAGGAGTACGGTGATTTGGTTAAGAGCGATATCGCAGATGTGAAACAAACGGGTGGTCGCGGCGCAGGTTCGATCCTGGCGGCGAAAATCCTGGAACACTTCGTCGGCAATGCAAAGTGGGCACACCTCGATATCGCTGGCACTAGCTACCTCGATAGCAAGAAGCCCTACCAAGAAAAAGGCGCAACGGGAGTCGGCGTCCGCACACTCGCGGAACTGGCACAAGAACTCTCGAAATAACGCTCGCCCACCGTACTACACAGTCAAGCTTCATGTATCGCTCGCTATCTACGGTGGCGAGCTATACATTAAGCTTGACTGTGTATTCGTGAGAAAAGTAGTATTTATTCCTTCTCTATATCGAGTAGACTTCCTTGTTTACCTTTTTTAATCTCCTTCGTGCGTTTCTTAGCAGAAGTTAGGTGCAGATAATTCGATGGGCTAACAACGGGCGTTCCTGTACGGTTCTCAATATCTTTTCGTGTGCTACCTGCAACTTCACCAGCTTCTTTAGCGTCGATTTGTAAATCAGCAAAGCCTTGTGTGTCTCGATCCTGATGTAGTTTTGTTGCGGTTGCTTCACCGAGCGAGGTTAAAATAAGTTCGAGGTTTGTCATGTGATCCCGTACATTTTCATGCTTTAACCCTTTGATAGATTTATGTTCCTGGATACTCATGCCAAACGTGGCGTTCGCGATCTCGTTGGTGAGGATAGCATATTCAAGCCCGTCATGTGCTCCGCGCTCCTCCCATTCAATTGTAAGTTCGTTGCGAACGGCGATACTTCGCATTCGCATTTCTATCCAGTCTTTGGGGTAGCCTTTTGCCTCTAAGGTCTGCCTCATCCTCTCCATAGTAGCTTCTGGGTTCTGAATTTCTTCAATGCGCTGCATGCCGACTTCTGCTAGCCAGCGTTTCAGGGGTTCGGCTTTCGGACTTGGAACAGTTTGTACTATACGCAGGAGAGTGGAAGTATTGGCGGCGTCTGTTACATAATGCTTACCGTCTGTTGTCGATGCCATTTTCAGTTGTACGATTTTTTCGTACAACTCACTATAGCCTTCTTCCTCTAATTTGCGTTTGAGGTCTGACCAATATCGTCGAGGGCTTTTTGAGTCGGTAAGGATGGCGATAACATCAATGATAGAAAAATACCATGTCTCTTGATACCATACTCGCCTGACGGTTTGTTCTTGAAAGAGGGCGAGAGTCGTTTCTGGTTTTGCTTCTTTCTTCATAAGATTGCTCCTACGTTAGATATAGAGGTCTATCAGTTGTGGGTAGTATATCATAAGTTTCCTTAATGAACAAAGAATAGCGAGGAAAAATACACTATGTATTTGCATACTAAAGACTATAAACTCACCATAGTAGATGGAATTTGAGTATTAGCCATTTAGATACGATGAATCTGGTTTCTACGAGAACGCGTGATGTAACGCAGCCTTCGCCCCATAATACCCACACATACCATGTACGCCGCCGGAAGGTGGCGTCGATGATGAGCAGATGTAGATGCGTTTGTTGGGCGTCGTGTAGGGATTGATACGAATGGCAGGACGCGTGAAGAATTGGAGTAGGTCGGCGACGCCACCGTTGATATCGCCCCCAACATCGTTCGCGTTGTAGCGTTCGAGTTCCGCTGGCGCAATCGTGTTTTTCGCCAGGATGCGGTCTCGAAAACCAGGGGCGAAACGCTCTATCTGTGCGTCGATACGCTCCGTCATATCGAAGGTCGAGCCGTTGGGGACGTGACAATAGGCCCAGACCGTGTGCTTGCCCTGCGGTGCGCGTGTCGCGTCAAATATGCTCTGTTGCGCCACTAACACAAAAGGTTTCTCCGGCGGTATCCCCTGCCCTACCTGTCGCTCCGACAGTGCCACCTCTGAGAGCGTTCCTCCAAGGTGTACCGTCCCTGCTCGCAAACAATCTTGAGCTTTCCAGGGAACAGGACCATCGAGGGCGTAATCAATCTTGAAGACACCTGCTCCATAGCGGTAGCGGTCGAGGCTACGTCGATAGCCGTCGGGAAGATGTTGACCCGCGATACGCAGAAGTTGACGCGGCGTGACATCGAACAGGAAAGCACGCGCCTCTGGTAGCATCTCAATTGACTTTACCTCAACCCCTGTCACAATCTCGCCGCCAAGCGAACGCAGATATGCAGCCAGTGCATTCACAATACTCTGAGAGCCACCGCGCGGAATAGGCCAGCCAACACCATGTCCAAACAGCGCAAGCATAATACCGAAGGCCGCGCTCAAACTATGCTCCAGCGGCAGAAACGAGTGCGCCGCCATCCCTGCAAAGATGGCACGCGCTCGTTCACCACGAAATCGCTGTTTCGCCAGACTTTCGGCAGAGCGAATGGCTTGCAATCCGAAAGGAGCGAGCAGGAAGGGATGTTGAAAGGATTGGAGGCGCAAAGGACCCAGCAACGTATCCGCTAGCGTTTGCCAATGCGCCACTAGCGGCTCCATCATTCGGCTATAAGAAGCGGCATCACAGCCCAGTGTCTCTCCCGTCATTGCGATAGAATGCTCCAATAGCATCGCTGTCCCATCGTCGAGGGGATGTGCGAGTGCTGCTGGTGGCTGAATCCACTCTAGCTCATACTGCTCTAAAGGTAATGCGCGAAAAAAAGGGGAAGCCAGTCCAAGCGGATGAATGGCAGAACACACATCGTGCTGGAATCCCGGTAGCGTCAACTCTTTCGTGCGCGACCCGCCACCAATCGTATCCCGCGCCTCGAAGACAACAACCGATTTTCCCGCTTGCGCTAGCGTGATAGCTGCTGCCAGTCCATTCGGGCCAGAGCCAATCACCACCGCATCATAACTACGCTGTAAAACCATAAAAATATCCGTTTTCTATACGCGGTTCTTTGATTGGCGCATAATCTCTTTTAGCTGCTCGATATGCTGCTCGCCATGCATAATGCCCAACACATCCATACCGATAGCGTTCATAGGTCCGAAATGCGGAATACGCGTCACCGTCACATCGAGATGTGGTGCATCAGGCCATGCATCGAGATACGCGCGACACATGCGCCGACTCTCGCGTAAACGTGCATGTACTTGTTGCGCCATGTGTATCGTCTGCCAGGGTGTCTCGTAGCGCAATCGTCCATCAAAGGCAATCCCGCGTGCCAGCACCGAGGCAATCGACGCCGACTCCTCAAGCGTAGCTGTCAAGTGAACGATAACATGACCCAACGTATACGCCTCCTCGTTTGGGTCTTTCAGCTCAGCATCATAGGGCACAAATGTAGCACCCATATCCGTTACATCCGCCACAATAGACTCGACAGTATCAAAATAGTCGTCGGTCAGTTTATACAAATCAGCATGCGTAACATCACCCACAAGATCGGCGTAGCTGATCTTGCCTGAGCGAAACGCCTCCATGTCTAAAACCATGTTGGAAAACTCCTGTTAAGATATATATTTGCTTGTAATAAGATTGTATCTGAGATTCGTCAAGAGAGGGAAGGGTGCTTCACCTAAAGATCATCATGCAGAGGTCAAGATGAAGGGAAAGGGCATATGTAGAGTGCTGTTGAAGTTGGAAACTCTCGATCAAGCCGAACATCATCAAAGGACAGTATGTCATCTTCAATTCTTGTCCGAGACTCGTAATATGTGAATGAAACTTGATCACCTACCTGGACAAATGGTGCAAGATTAGAAACATCAGATGAAAGACTCCAGATGTGTGGATTTCCTTCGAGTTGTATCTCATATCGGGTTGTTCCATCCTGTACAAATGATTTGATATTTTTAACTGTACCTTTAGCGACTAACTGCTGAGGCAAGTTTGACGACCAAGGAATAGAGCCGAGTCCAAGAAT
>CAXUGH010000397.1:0-4449 GCA_964250365.1 uncultured Ktedonobacteraceae bacterium | reverse complement strand
CAGATGAAGATGCGAATGAGGACGGCTAGCCGTCCTCATTCGCATCTTCATCTGGTGTTGATTTCTATATTCCCATTACGTTTACGAGTTCTTGCACTGCATCGGCGGAGTTCTTGAGCAGATGACGCTCCTGCTCATCCAGTTCGATCTCGACGATCTGCTCAACGCCCTTCGCGCCAAGTTTGGCAGGTACACCGACGAACAAATTATTGATGCCATACTCGCCATTTAGATAAACGGCACACGGCAAAATCATCTTCTTATCCAGCAAAATCGAATCGACCATTTGTAGCACTGCCGCTGAGGGGGCGAAGTAGGCACTACCCGTACCCAGTAGTTTCACGATTTCGGCACCACCATCGCGGGTGCGTTGCACAATTTGCTCGATACGCTCCGCCGGTATCAATTGTGAGATGGGCACACCAGCAACAGTACACATACGTGAGAGCGGCACCATCGTATCGCCGTGTCCACCTAGCACATACGCCTGCACGTCACGAACGGAGGCTCCGACCTCTTGCGCGATAAAGGTACGGAAACGCGCCGTATCCAGCACGCCAGCCATGCCGATGACACGCTCACGTGGGAAGCCGCTGACATGCAGGGCAAGCTGTGCCATTGCATCGAGCGGGTTAGTGACGACGATAATAATAGCATTCGGCGAGTGTTTCGCCACTTGCTCCGTGACCTGCGTGACGATTTCCTGATTTTTCTTAACGAGATCGTCGCGGGTCATGCCGGGTTTGCGTGGGAAGCCAGAGGTAATTACGACGATATCAGAGTTCGCAGTATCAGCATAGTCATTAGTGCCCGTTACCAGCGAATCGTAGCCAAGCACGGGGCCAGCCTCCAACATATCAAGAGCCTTGCCCTGTGGCATATTCGGCACAATATCGTACATGACTACATCGGCGTAGTCGCGTTCCGCCAATCGTTGGACGAGGGTGCTGCCCACAAAGCCAGCACCGACAACAGTTATCTTACTTCGCATTACGCATAGTCCTTTCAAGTTTCAAAATATGCTACAGATATTGTATGCCCTGTCGAATGGAATGGCAAACGGAAAACCAGGGTGCCCGCAAGGGGAACGCCCCTCCCATACCACGAGACGTAGCAGGACCCGTATCCGTGTATGGGAGGGGCGTTCCCCTTGCGGGCACCCTGGTTTTGACGCTATCAATAATGTCGTATACTGAGGCCACAAATTTATAGTAGAGAAGGAACGTATAGCTATGAGAGCGTTATTACAGCGCGTTAGCCGAGCCAGCGTCACGGTTGACGGGCAGGTCGTTGGTCAGATTGGATATGGGTTGTTGATACTGCTGGGTGTGGGGCAGAACGATGGTGAGGCCGAGGTAAAGCAGGTCAGCGACAAAATTGTGCATCTACGCATCTTCGCGGACGACGAAGGCAAGATGAATCGCTCGCTGCTCGACAACAGTGGACAAGCTCTCGTTGTATCACAGTTCACATTGTATGCTGATATTCGTAAGGGGCGTCGTCCCAGCTTTATTGGAGCCGCCGCACCATCGTTTGCGGAACCTCTCGTCGAACGCTGCAAAGAGGCCATAGCCGCATACAGCATACATGTCGAAGGCGGCGTGTTTGGAGCCGATATGAAGGTCGAGTTATTGAACGATGGTCCGGTGACAATCTGGATTGATAGCGCAGAATTATAATACAGCTTTTGACGATTCCCTCTCTGTGCATCTTTTTGACTTCCTTTCCCGTACTAGCCAATGAATCTACGTAAAAGTGGTATACTCAAAACGGCATAGGACTGATTTTTTTAACACTCTTTGTAATAGAGGGTGTTAGCTAGCAAGGGAGCAAACAGATGTCAGTAACACCATCATCAGCGATTGTGGGCGTCTTTCGTGAGCAGGCGACGGCAGAGCAGGCAGTAGATGCATTTTATAATGCGGGTTTTACTCATGAGCAAGTTCTTCGCTCCGCAGCGGGGAATTCCGGCGGTTTCTTTGAGGAACTCAAAAACTTATTCACAGGCTCCAGTAGTGGCAGTAGCGATGTTGCCAGCGACCTTACCAGTATGGGCATTTCTCAGGAAGAGGCGCAATATTATGCTCAAGAGCAGAGTAATGGCAACACTATTGTCGCCGTACACGCTCCTGGACGCGAGCAAGAGGCACAGGCTCTAATGCATCAGTTCGGTGCATACAGTGCCCCTGATAGAACCGATGACTTGTCCCAAAACACGACTTCAACGGCACAAGATACTACTCTAACCGATACACCTGTTCAGCCCTCCGACACCGATACGACTTCTACTCAGAATACACACCAGCAACCTTCCGAGGAATCAACCTCTCAGGAGGCGCAGCACTCTGTCAACTTCGTACTCGTTTCCGACTCAGACCAACCAGCGGCGCAAACCTACACTGAGCCAACGGATGCAAATCCATATCAGCAGGAAGCAACGCGTACATATGAGACGACGCAAGCAACGAGTAGTGACGAGGATACAGGGAAGTACGCCACTCCCACAAGCAGCGCAGACTATACAAATACTGAGCAAAATGCTCAACCTCTCACTACCGACTACAGTAGTAGCGAACCTCGTACCGACGTATCCGATGTGCAAAGTCAAACGTCTCAGCCCGACGCCAGCACTTATAGTAGCACAGAGACGGACAATAGTCAGCCTGTCGCAACAGATGATACAGTATCTAACCCTCCCTCTTACGAGGCCGCTTCTGGGTATGATATAGATCAGCAAACTTCGCCTTCCTTTAGCACACAGGATACAGAACCTGCGACAGATAACGCGCCGTCGCAAGATACTTCTGTTGCTGATACATATAGCACGTCATCCGTTGCCGATGATACATCTTCTGTAGCGGCGCAAACAACGTACCCGACGAATACGCAGGAAGAAACTTCGGCTGCACCAACAGAGCCACAAACAACGTCCTCAATAAATATACATGACGAGACTCCCGTTATTGAGCAGACTGCACCAACAGAACCAGAAACGCAGAACGCCCAATCTTTTGCAACCTCTACAGAGCAGCCTGTAGGCGATGTTTCCAACGCTGATACAGAGCCATTGGCGGCGCATACAGCTAGCACCGATACCTCGGCAACTAGCGATCAGGATGTGCAAAGCACAGCGTCTACGGTGGACTCAAATGTTGTAGAGCCACAAACGGAGCCGTCACCTGTTGTTACCCCCGATACAACTGATAACACGGTAACGCCAGAGGCATCTACCACGCCGATAACAACGCCGGATTCCACATCGTCAACGGCTACATCGCCATCTTTGGTAAGCTCGACGACAGATACGGACGACCTGGAGCAAATACAAGCACAGTTCGCGGCACTGCAACAGCAACTACAGAATGTGCAGGCGCAGTTGCAAGCGGCGCGGCAACAGGAGGAGCATCTCAGAACCGCGAAAGAGCGACAGCAACAGATCGAGACGCTTCGCCAGCAAATGCAGGCGTTGCAAGCCGAACTAGCAACCGCTCAAGCGGAACTACAAGATACGCACGCTCGTATTAGCCAGTACCAGTAAAGAGATTTACCCAACAAACCACAAGCAAGAACGCAGCACATGCTGTGTTCTTGCTTGTGGTTTGTTGGGTAAGTCTTTTTAATTTGGCGTATTACACTAGTATACGTTAGTAAGAAAAGAACAAAAATTTGAAGATATCTGTAGTTCATCCAGAAAGAGAGTATATACAGATGCACACATCATATGGAAGCAAGCGACGCCTTGCATCTCTTATGCTGCTGGCACCTTTGCTTATGCTAACGCTATTTTGTGTTACCACGATGCAAACCTATGCGGCTGGCAAAGTGACGATCAACGACGCCTCTAATGTACTCAATACGCAAGAAGTGCAGAACGAAGCCAAACAATTCCCAGACCCGCTTTTAATTTACACTACGAATAGTTTTAAGGGTGATCAGAACGCGCTCAACGATCAGACGCATGCCTATATCAATGATCAAAGCGAGGTTGTGATAGGCATCGACACTGTGCAGCGTCACCTCTCCATTCAGAGTGGGAAAGGCTCGAAGCTCTCCGATAGTCAGGTCAGCGATGCTATCAGCGCATTTCGCTCAAATATCAATGGTAGCGATTACACGACCGCAACGAATGCCGCCATCGACTCACTACAAAGCTCGATCACAGGCAAGTCACCAAACGGTATTACGCCCTGGGGCATACTTATGGCAGGAGCATTGGGTGTAATCGTGATTGTCCTCGGCGTATTCATCTATAGAGGATGGCGTGCTAATCGCAATAACAGCGGCACACCCCCTGGTGGTGGCGGAGGTGGACGCCGACGTAGCATCTGGAACAACGGCTACTACGGTGGTACCTACTATGGCCCACAAACATACAACGGTAGTAACAATGCAGGTACCAATAGCGGTAACTATGGCGGTGGCGCAGGTGGCAGTTTCGGAGGCGGAAGC
>CAXUGH010000396.1:0-4462 GCA_964250365.1 uncultured Ktedonobacteraceae bacterium | reverse complement strand
CAACACAGGATACTTCTCGTGGAGTAGAGAGACGATGACTTTGAAATTTAAATTGTAAATTAAGACGACCATGATCCCTTCGATGAAGAGAGCGACGACGAACAAAGCATTTTTCATGCTTTGTCTACTCGACAAACGACCTCTTCCTCATCGAACAATCTCACGCCGCTTGCACCACGCTTTACGCTACGTCAACGCCGTAGACAACTCGTAGCAACGGTCGCTATTGTCGGTCTACTCTTGTGTGTGCTGTTGAGTAGCTATAGTCCTACGCGCAATCAATTTATACGGGCAATCGTTCCCTCCTCTCCTACCACGAATGTACCTCCCGAACCGAGTAGTAATTTTTTCTACTTCGATGCCGAGCCTGCATGGGGGCAGCTTTTCATAGACGGAAAATTGGTGGCACACCCACCCAGAAATACGAATGAAACACCGCTCGAACTGTCACAAGGGCATCATATGATACGCTGGCAGGCACAACCCTTTGTGCCGCAACTCTGTGGTGTATCGGTACCATACAATATCATTACCGATACCTGCCATCTAAACCAATTCACACATTCGACGCGAGGAGTCGGCGCATGGCTCTTTAGCTTTTCAACATCGCTCGCACAACTTCCTCGCGCCTCGTTTGACTCGCTTGTCGCCACTGTACAATCTACGCTGAATGCACAGGCTCCTGTGGAAACAGTGCTTCCAGGAGAACGCTATGGAACGAACTCGACACTCGCACCTGCACAGCAGAGAAAAGTGCCGTTGAAAGCAACCTTGCGTTATCAGCTCGATGTGGAAAACAATCTCGATGGTGTTTGTAGCACGCTACTTGAGGCAAGCACCGCATGCACGTTCAATGGGCAAGCGTGTTACTTGTTTTGTACCATCCCTATATCCTTGATGTCATCCTCCGCGGAGAAAGCGTGGTATGTGTTTGTCGCTGCACAGGCAACGTGGGAGTATACAACGATAAGCGGAAGAATTGTGGCACAGCATCAACCAGAACTTGTAGGGACCGCAACACTGTACGATCACCTGCTTCCTTTGCGTATTCTGTGGAATGGTACACACTGGAACGTTACTCTGCTCTCACTACCAGTCTCATCCGATATGTCGCTACAATTCAACGAGCCATGTAATACCGCCCTCAACGCGGTAAGAAACGTCTTATTTCCAGCTCCCGCCGCATTTGCACACGTTGGCATCAACTGGCTGTATGCCTCGAATACGAATCCGGCATCAGGCTGTCTAGCTATGGCTACGATTGGGCAGTATGCTATCTCACCACCACCTATCGTCTACTTTCTCTATCGCTTTGGCGTCTTTCTCGCCGCCAACGACGCCGCGCACAAATATTGGCCCACCATGCCGTTCGCCAACGACTCTGAGCAACAGCTTGCACAGCAACTCGCAACAACATTATTATAAGGAAAATATAGTATGAAGGAAGAGCAACAGGATAGCAGTCAAGACGTGGAAATTGTCGATATCGACAACGGACTTGTCCCTGCCAGGAAAATACCCACTCTCCCAAAGCCACTAGTATCGCTTATCCCCCGCCAACGCCGTATTCAGGTGGTTGTAACGGCAAGCCTCGTCGTGCTGGTATTGATCGCGCTTCTCGGTAGCAACATCTCTGTACGCAGCAAACTTATACAAGCCATTGTCCCTCCGCCACCCACACCAACGGCTCCAATTGTGCCAGGAACGGATACCTTTTATATAAGTGGAGATGTAGGTTGGGGGCAACTCTTCTTGGATGGCAAGCTCATTACGCATTTGCCAGATGC
Source organism: uncultured Ktedonobacteraceae bacterium (assembly GCA_964250365.1). Taxonomy (GTDB): domain Bacteria; phylum Chloroflexota; class Ktedonobacteria; order Ktedonobacterales; family Ktedonobacteraceae; genus JBBQVS01. Next base: position 2,675 of record CAXUGH010000396.1, on the reverse strand, counting down.
TCACAGTAATAGCAGTGTTCCTGCTCCTCCAATTCACCTTGCACGCGGCACACACACGCTACTCTGGCGTGCCGATCCCTTTCCACCTCAAAAGTGTACGGTATCTGTGCCGAACAACTACCGTACCGATACCTGCGAATACACTAGTTATGATAGTAATGCGTGGAATTTCAATTTTCCAGCAGATATTACTCAGTTACCTAACGTATCTCGTAATGCGCTTATTACAGAAACACAAAAAGCTCTGCAATCATACACCTCAAATGATGTAGTTCAGACAGGTGAGAGATATACAACTAATTTAGTGAGCCAGCAACAAGCAATAGCACAAGAACCGTTAAAAGTTACGCTCCATTATGAGTTAGACACGGACCTATCATCTTCACTTGCAGAGTGTTCCCCCTTCAATTTTGCAGGAGCGCAAAACTGCCTTCTTGGAACGCAAGACTGCCGCACCTTTTGCCTCGCAACAGCGTATTTTAATATACCTTCTCTTCCTGCACAAACATGGAATGTGTTCGCGGCAGCACGTTCTGTCTGGGACTATACAACGTTAACTGGCAAGCCAGTAGTGCAACATCAGGTTGATCAAGTAAACGTAACCTTCGTTGACCATCTCATTCCTCTACAGATTTCCTGGGATGGTACACAATGGCATGTGAAATCGAACTTCTCGCTTATAGCAGACAATTCAGTACAAAGCTTTATATCTTCTATATGTGACTCATCGGCATGGAACATACCTCAACCTGAGAATGAGGCACAGGCGACAGCTAATTGGAGTATTGTTGCTGTATCAAAAGCAACTGCAGGGTGTCTTGGCATCGCAACACTCTATTCAAGCCAAGTAACACATCCTCCTCAAACGCCAGCGTTATTTCTCTTTCGCTTCGGTGTATTACTTGCCATCAATGATATCGCACATCGCTACTGGCCCGAAGTACAGCTTGCTGGTCCTTACGCGCAACAACTCGCACAACAACTATATAAGACCTATAAACAACATCCACAAACAGGATAAAATGGTAGTACACAGTCAATCTTAATTTGTCACTCGTCGCCTTCGGTGACGAGTGACAAATTAAGATTGACTGTGTACTACGAAATCGCCCAATCAAGATTACTAGACTACTACCGTCGTAATCTCACCGAGAGCGTTGCTACAAAAACGGCAAACAAACCAGCCAGACATAGGGGAAGTCCGACCTGTATACTTTGTGTAAGTGCCCATGCGATAATACCAATAATCTCTAGGAGCAAACCACCGACAAAAAGTGCTGTAATGCCAAGCGAGGACTGCTCGAACGTCGTGCGAATAGTTCTGCGCTCATAGACAGGAGCAGGGCGAGGTGTCTCTTCGTCTGTATCAGGAGAGGACTTTGTGGCGTGTGGCGCGTAAGTTGCGATAGCCGTTTGTATCTCTTGATAGAGTAGCTCGATCTTTTCACGCGACGAACGAATGTAGGCTGTTCGCGTATCATCGCTTAACGAGAGTTCGCGGAAGAGCGGGTCGAACGACCTCTGTCGAAACGCAAGCTTCGTAATGTTCTTGAGAGCAAACGCCTCGAGAAAGAGCCTTTCACGCGGAAATCTCGTATGCATATAGCCAAGTAAGTGCTGATTTGTTACGACAATTTCACAGGTAGTAGTGCGACGCTCGCTCTCGCCCGTTGGCACGCTCTCCCAAATACCTGGAATAGTCACGAGTGGCTCCTCGTCTGGCTCTAAATGGTCGCGCAACCCCTTAATGGAGGCAAGTATTTTTTCCGCGTTCGGCAATATGCTACCTTTCTCTTAATGCATATAAGAGGTTCGATTTATCACACCCCAAATAGGCGTAGGGGCCTGATTTATCACGCCCTCGGACGAGCGCAGCAATGTCCGCTCCTGCATATCTGGCTGATGTATCATGTATACAGCACAATTATAGCATAAGGAGGATGCGAAATCATGGAGACCATCAGAGCCGCACAAGTCGAAGACGCCCCTGGCATCGGACGCGTTCACGTCGATAGCTGGCGCACAACGTATAAAGGTATCGTATCCGATGAAGTACTTGCGAAGCTCTCGTATACGCAACGCGAGCAGAATGCACGCCAACGTTTGAGCCATCCCGTTGCCAGAATATATACATGTGTTGCCGAAGATGAGCAAGGGCAGATTGTCGGTTTCATTGTAGGCGGCATAAATCGTGATACCTCTTCAGTATATAAAAGTGAACTATACGCAATCTATACGCTACAAGTAGTGCAGGGGCATGGAGCCGGCAAAAGACTGACAAAGGCTTTAGTAGAACGTCTCGTGGAAGACGAACTGTACTCGATGCTAGTCTGGGTCTTAGCCGACAATCCATCACGCGGCTTTTATGAAGCATTAGGGGGTCATTACGTATCAACAAAACCAATAGAGATTGGTGGTGTCATGCTGGACGAAGTGAGTTACGGCTGGGATGATATTCGTGTGATGCTGTAACCCAAGACGTTTATAAGGTGTGGCATGACAGGGGCAAGCCCTGTCACTACTATAGACGTGCAAGCGGCACAAACGGTATATAGTAGTGACAGGGCTTGCCCCTGTCATGGAAACGACTGTCATGGAAAAGATGTTGGCTAACGGTCCAGCTTGTCACAGCCGTATACAGACTCCTACAATCATACGTGATAATAACAGACAAC
>CAXUGH010000395.1:0-4487 GCA_964250365.1 uncultured Ktedonobacteraceae bacterium | reverse complement strand
CGCTATATTGTGGACACGAGAGCAAGTAATCGAGTTCCGACCATATCCCTATACTCTTACGGTTACTCTCTTGAAATAGCCAATGGCACAAACGATTGACCAGGGGCTAGCTCCTGCACTCCTATCACGAACTGCATTATGTCGGGGATAGACCTAGCCACTGTCAGTTCTACAGGTACGTGTGATTGTGGGCGCACTTTGGTACCCAATCCAACTGCCTCACTTGTCCATCTGGATGTCAGCCAGGATGTGTAGGGGACGAACGTCGCGGCTCCTCGTTTGGCTGGAAGGCGACGGGCGTTACCGGTATTAATTGGAGTCAGGGCAACATGGTCGGCATAAGCGTCTATGAGCCTACCTGCGTCTACAGTCAACACTACTTGAGAGCGCGTCTTACAGGCTACCCGTTGCCGATTGAGCCTTGCTGGGTCAAGCCAGAAAAATATACGTGCATTGATCAGAGCATACCACTCAGGTGGAGACATGCCAATCAAGCACTTTGACAGGGCAGCCGGAGGCATGGGCCGTTGATCCCGAATCTGTGTACCGTTCGGAAGCTCAGTATGCACCAACCTCTGTTCTCGTTCCAATCGCTCTCGGTCAGACCCAGTGATGCCAGCGATATCCAGGAGCGTACTAGCACTATGCAAGCCGTCTCGCTGGATCGAAGGCCAATTTGCAGCTTCCGCCAAATGGTATACACGCTCTAAAGGCTTCATCCCTCTACACCCCAATAGCTTCCAAAATTCCTCTCACGGCATCGATAGTCGGCTTGACCACAATACTAGCACTTTCCTGTGGCATACCTGTCTTGCTATCTTTCAAGAGCGTGCCCGTTATGACGCCAACGACACGCTCGTCGTGTTTGATGATGCCACGCTCGACGAGTTGGCGAATACCTGCGAGTGTGGCGGCTGAGGCAGGTTCGCAGCCGATGCCGGAGCGGTCAATTATCGACTTTGCCGCGAGAATTTGCTCGTCGCTGACGGAGGCGACGATGCCATCGCTCTCTTCGATGACGCGGCGTGCGCGGGTGTAGCTGACGGGATTGCCGATTTTGATGGCACTGGCGACGGTTTCGGCATGTACCAAGTGGCGTTCGGCAAATTTTCCCATGAAGCTGCGATAAAATGGGTTCGCGCCTTCGGCTTGAATTGAGGCGATACGCGGCATAGTATTGATAATTCCAAGCTGGTACGCTTGACGGAAGGCTTTGCCAATAGCGGAGGTGTTGCCGAGATTGCCAGCAGGAAGTACGAGCCAGTCGGGAGCTTGCCAGTCGAGTTGCTGCAATAACTCGAAGCCGATTGCCTTCTGACCCTCGACCCGAAACGGGTTGAGCGAGTTCAGCAGGTAGACGCCCAGTTCGTTGCAGACCTGTTCGACGAGCTGCATTGCGTCGTCGAAGTCGCCCTCGATTTGTACCATTGTCGCACCATAGGCCAGCGTTTGTGCCAGCTTGCCACCCGCGACATTGCCAGCAGGGAGAAAGACGATGCCGAGCATACCAGCCTGAGCTGCATAAGAGGCGAGCGAGGCCGAGGTGTTGCCAGTCGAGGCACACGCAACTGCTCTAGCCCCCATGATATGCGCCATCGTGACGCCAACCGTCATACCACGATCCTTGAAGCTACCCGTAGGATTTTCGCCTTCGTGTTTTAGAAAGAGGCGGTCAAGCCCCGCATATATACCTATCTGGCGATGCCCGATACGACTCATACTACAATTCTCCATGCCAACGGGATAGAGCGAGGTGTTGCCTTCGGGCCGACTGATGACGTACTTATCCGGTACAGGTGCGATCAGTTCACGATAACGCCAGACGCCACTTGCATCAAGCAGTTGTGTATCGGTACCAACCGGCCAGAGAGGCGGTTGTGTAGCGCGTTCGTCGAAGAGCTGTCGCCATTCCGCACCAGCAGAGGGCAAGGTATCATCGCTGAATGCTTGCTCCTGCACCTGTCGTTCAGAGGTGCTGTCGTATCGCATCTCGACATCAAGTACGCCACCGCAATCACAACGGTAGCGCGGCATCGACTCTAATGCAGGATAGATTGTTTGGCATTCCACACAGCGCAACGTAGTAGTGGCGAATGCCTGCACTCCGTCGGGTGCAGGCGTCATCTGTGTTCGTTGCGCTAGATTATGCTCCTCGCCCGCCTCCTGGCTTGGCTGGAGACCAGTAGAATTGGTCGCCATAACGTGCGTTTACTCCCTTTCGTGTGCGGCTCCGCAACGGATGAATTACCCGTGCGCCATTTTGATCAGCACGTAAAATTCTGCCTGTTCCTTGAATACCTGCGGCACGAGCGGTTGTCTCCATCGCTCGCAGCACATCGTGAAAACGCGAACTGGTGAGGGCAATCAACGATGAGCCACCACCAGACAGGCATGCACCGTAGGCTCCGGCGTCTATTGCCGCCTGGATGATTTCGGGCATCGCCGGAAACAGGGCTTGACGATACGGTTGATGCAGACGGTCACGCATGGCCTCTCCGATCACCTCGTAGCGTCCCATTTGTAAGGCGGTCAACAGCAGGGCAACGCGTCCAGTATTGAACGTCACATCGGCCTTTGAGTAGCTGGCGGGCAACAGTTTTCGACCCGCTATCGTATCCATCGGAAACGAGGGCGTGAAGATAACTGCTTTCAGCGCATCGGGAAAAGGAGCTTTGATCGCGTGTATCTTCCCTTCCATATTCGTCGTCGCCACTAAGCCACCTAACAACGCGGGTGCAACATTATCGGGGTGATTCCCTGCCTCGGCCTCCACCGCAAGTTCGAGCAGTTCCTCTTTAGGTACAGACAGTCCTTTAGGACGGAGCCACTCGTTCGCCGCAACCAATCCACCGACAACGGCAGTAGCACTGCTACCGAGTCCGCAACCGGGGGGAATATTGGTTGTCATACGAATATGAACGGCTGGCACGTCATTTTTTGTACGTTCAAATAGCAAAGCGAAAGAGCGGAAAAACAGGTTATCGGCTCCTCTTGATAGCTCTGCCCCTAATATGCCATCAATTTCAATGGTTGGGTTTTTCGGATCGCCTTTGCTCTCCTCGACCTCAAAACGGTTATACAGTTGCAAGGCTAATCCCAGGCTATCGAAACCGGGGCCGAGATTAGCCGATGTCGCTGGTGTTAAGACGGTGACTGAAACAGGTAATGCCAGTGCCATCGGCTACCTGCCCTTCTGATGCTCTGTGCATGAATGCATCCCTTTCCTATTGTACAACGTATTTTAGCATGTTCTGTGTAGAGACCGATTTTCAATTGAACCGTCTGTAGGGGTCTAATTCATTACACCCTGTGGACGACGTACTATGTGAGAGGGCTTGTAGACGTGGTTCAAACTCATTGGCATGCCGCGTTGCCAACAGGGTGTAATGAATTAGACCCCTACATTTTCCCTCTCAAATCAAGATTGGTGGACTACTACTGATAGACTGGCGTGAGCCAGTCGCGGTACTTATCGTTTTCGCCGCGACAGGCAGCAAGATACAACGATTGTAGCTTGGTGGTGAGCGAGCCAGGGACGCCAGCACCAACTGGTCGGCGGTCTACGCTTGTGACGGGTGAGACCTGGACGCCTGTGCCACACAGGAAAACTTCGTTGGCGGCGTAGAGTTCTGTACGGTCGATGCGCCGCTCTTCGACGGGCATACCGAACTCGTTGCGAATCAGTTCGATCAATGCGTTACGGGTGACACCTTCGAGAATGTCGTCTGAAACGGCTGGCGTGGCGAACTTGCCATTACGGAGGATAAAGACATTGCATGAACTTCCCTCCGATACGTTACCATCGTGCGTCAACATGATGGCCTCATCGAAGCCCGACGCCTTCGCATCGTCAACGGCGAGCGCACTATTGACGTATGCACCCGTCACCTTTGCGCGTACAGGCATTGCATTACTCCCTGCGCGTCGCCAAGATGAGGTACAAACGCTCAAACCTGCGCTTATATCAACGTAATTGCCCATTGGAAAGGCGTAGATTGCAATGGCGTCTTCCAGTTCGCTCAACGTAACACGAATGGTAGGCGACGACTTGTACGCTAACGGTCGAATGTAGACATCGCTTTGATAACCGTGCTTGCGTACCAGTTCCGTCGTAATCCTACATAGATCATCTATCGACTCTTTTGGGCGGATGCGTAGTACGTTCCAGGAATCAGCCATACGCAGAAAGTGTTCACGCAACTTGAGAATGTAGAGTTGCTTCTGCTCGGCGTTCCAGTACGCGCGAATGCCTTCAAAGCATGCTGTGCCATAGTGTAAGGCATGCGTTGCAACGCTCACCTTCGCCTCACTCATTGGCACAACGCGCCCTTCAAAGTAGGCGTAGCCCTCGTGGTCTGTTAGCATCGGCACGCCTTTGTCTGGTTCGGTTGTATGCTGCGTTTGTGCTGTATCTGTTTGTGTCAAAATGTTCTCCTTCTATGGATCACGTCTTGGGCTGGGAGACCGCGAGGGTCTCCCCCACATTT
>CAXUGH010000394.1:0-4541 GCA_964250365.1 uncultured Ktedonobacteraceae bacterium | reverse complement strand
TGTTGTATGAGAGATGTTATGACTCGAAAGAGGTATTGTTCGTCGTAATCGCATTACTCCTTTTGGGTCATGACATGGGTTTCGTCTAAAGGTACACTTCCCTTTGGAAGAAGAGAGTTTTACAGAGACAATCAAGAAAGTAGTATGGCTTGCTTGGTATGTAGCAATATATCAAACTTTCTTCGCTGTTACGGTTGTCGTACTTCTACATTTCACTATTCTAAGGAGAAAAGACTCATGCGTCGTGTTCAATTATGCGTGTTGTCGCTTGCGTTGCTGGTGGCTCTGTTCAGCGTAACAGCTTTCACCAATGCAAGCCCCGCTTCGGCACATAGTGTGCAGCGAAGTAGTAGCAAGCTTCATACTGCTGCTCGCCACGCAGCGACAGGAGGACCTCGCGCAATGCACATCACACAAAAAAGCAGTGCAAAAGTTACTTGCTCAGGCAATGGCTGCAACGGTCAAAACCCCGCCGCAACGGGCTGTGAAGCGGATGCATACACAGTACAAACAGCGGTTTTCAGTAACTCGTATGTTGAGCTACGCTACTCGCCCACCTGCGGAACCAACTGGGGAAGAGTAACGAGCAAAGTAGGTCCGGCGAACCTAGTCATCCGTTCGCAGCGCATTGACGGACTCACCTACACCTTCTCAGGAGGCAAATACAACTACGCCTTCTCAGGCATGGTGTACGCTCCAACTGTAAAGGCGCGTGCCTGTGGTGGCATCAACGGTATCAGTGGTTGTACAGCTTACGTCTAGTGTAGTGTAACGAGAGACACATAGCAACAGGCTTCTGCGGCTCCCAAAAGTGAAACATTTTCGGGAGCCGCAGAAGCCTGTTGCTATGTGTCCTACCTTTTTTCGAGAACTATGAGCGTTCGTCATAGCACTGCTGAGCATAAATCATGGCATCAACATTCTCCTGTGTCCATTTGACGATAGCATCAAAAGGCTCATAGAGAGTCCTTTCTAGAGGTGTTAAGGCATATTCGACGCGTGGAGGCACTTCTGCATAGACTGTGCGCTGCACCAAGCCATTCCGCTCCAATCGGCGTAGAGTTTGTGTGAGCATCTTTTGTGAAATCCCATCAATTCTTCGCTGTAGAGCTGCAAAGCGTAGTGGTTGATCTTTAAGCAACATAATAATGAGCGTAGCCCACTTATCAGCAATCAAATCGAGAACATACCGCGTTGGGCAAGAAGCATCATATACATTTGAGACTGTAGTTTCCACGCAATGACTCCGTTACTTTTTGGTAAGTATACCACTTTTCGGTGCCTTCTTGAAAAGAGAAAGCTTCTCTCTTATAGTAACTATTGAAGATTCAATTGTCAACAACGTTTTCAATAGATGCCTCTATTAGCATGCCTATACTCATTACAAGGCTGAATACTCTCTTGCTCGAGTATTCTCATGAGCACGAAATCACAGAACTTAGCATACAAGCAGAAAGGGTCTTTTCTATGTACGCGCTTACTGGTGCAAATGGTCAACTTGGTCGTCTTGTTATACAACAACTACTTACGCAGGTTGCAGCAGACCAGATTCTCGCTACTACGCGTAATCCTGAGGAGCTAGCAGATTTCACAGCGAAAGGAGTCGTAGTGCGCCGTGCCGACTTCAAGGACCCGGCTACATTACCAGCAGCATTTGCGGGAGCAACGCGCCTTCTTATTATCAGCACGGATGCCATTGGGTCACGCGTCGAAGGACACAAAGCTGCTATTGCGGCGGCAAAAGAGGCTGGAGTGAATTCCATTGTCTATACCTCAGGTCCAAATGCAGACCCGAATGCATCTCACTTCATCCTTGCCGATCATGGACAAACAGAGGTTGCATTGGCAGATTCTGGCGTGTCATGGATTGCCCTCCGCAATAGCTTTTACTCTGAGGTACTGAGAGACCTTGTAGGTCTTTTACTCGTTAATGAACAACTGCTTATCCCCGAAGGCTCTGCTAAGCCCAGTTGGGTCACGCGCGAAGACTGTGCGCGTGCAGCCGCTGGTACACTGCTTGGCAAACTTCCGGTGTCTGGACCAGTGGATGTCACTGGACCGGAGGCACTCAGCTTTGCAGATGTGGGGCAGCGCTTCTCTCAGATTTCCGGTCGTTCGATAGCTACGCAGATGTTGCCAGACAATGAAATTATTGCTCGTGTCGTGGCAAAAGGTGTGCCTGAAGCAACGGCAAACTTCATGGTCGGACTTGCTAGCGCGATTGCTCGTGAGATAGGAACAACCCCTACAAATATTGTAGAACAGGCAAGCGGAACCAAACCAACGCCAGTTGATGTCGTTTTACGCTCGCTCGCCGTAGCTTAAACAAAATAAGGCAAGAAGAAAAAAGTAGAGGTAATACTTCCGTTACACATGTGTAACGGAAGTATTACCTCTAGGTGTTTATAACCGCCACATTTGCTTTAACACGGAGAGCAATTGGCTTTGACGTTGCTCTACAGTAACAGGAGTCCACTCATGGACGCTCAACACTTGTGTTGTCAAGGCAAAGGGTGAGATGCCATCCTTCGAGAGAAAATATTTGCGCTTCTTGTCCTCAAAGTCGAAGTTTTCGGCCTTCATGTTTTTCCCCTGTGAGAGCAGAACGAGATTACCCAAACGGTTCACGTATTTCTGGCGTATGTTGGACGGAAACGCCTTCATCCACTCGCTATCGAGGGCGGGACGCTGGGGCAAGACATGCTCTATGGTCACGGTCTGGTGATCGTAAGAGGCGACCTTCTCCGAGAGCTTTGTGTCGAGGCGCAACAGGACGTAGCGACAGGGGTAGTGAAGCAGATAGATATCCCCATCAAGCATCTTGAGAAAATCGTTGCGCTCGCGTGTCCTTAACTGTAGTGGCGACTCAGGATTGAACAGGTCAGTCTCTTCGTCAATGGCATGTAGTATCTCGCAATAACGTTCGATACGCTTGTAGGGCGGGACGCGACAGACCATAAAGCTAATCACAAGCCGTTCGAGGTCATTCAGAAAACGGATTACGTTATCGGGTTGCTTGCGATGATTTTTGACGAAATAATAGAGCGCGGGTGGTACCCATTGGGCATGGTCGAGGTAGTTCAACCAGCGAAACAGTGCATTGATCTCTTTAGCTTTCGTCGGCAAACCCTGCTGGTAGTTGGTCTTGATGATGTTATTCAAGGCGTGCGAATAGGGAAAAAGGATGTTATCAATAAAGTCTTCTGGTTTGGTAAAGCGTGGTCGAACATATTGATTGAACTCTTCGATCATGCCCTTGCTCTGACGCCTTTTCGAGAAAATTGCTCGCAAGGTATAGAAAAGGTTTTCAAACTCCTCACTACCAAGCATCGTCTCCATCTCCTCCCACTTCGTCGCGTACTCATCTTGCTTGTTAGAGGGTATCAAACTGATGAGGTCGGCCTTCAAAATATCGGGGTACGAGAGATTCATGCCACGACTGTTCAACACGGCAAAGATGCGATATACGGCGTCGAGGTCGGGGCTGGAAACGGCGACGACTATGAGAAAGCAGCGATTGATGATAAATTGCGTGAGGGCGGTCAATTGGGCATCGGTGAGCTTTTTCAGTTCGCGGACGAAGCCCAGCGCGTTGAGACGAATGTTACGCTGGCTCTCTGGCAACTGCGAGTCCTGCAAGTCCTGTAGAGCCTCGATACCACCCTTTTCCTGAATATATGTTTGAAAGAATTTGGCGTCGCGTTCACGTAGACGCAAACGATAGCGTTCAGGAGTGCCAGTAATGATGTTGCCTTTTTCAGAGAGGAAAGAGGTCAAACTGTCGGCATAACCGAGGCTAATCAGACTGCGAATTGCCGCGAGTAGCATGGTGAGCGTCGTCAGGCGTTGTTGTCCGTCGATCACCTGTGCATCTGGCTCATCGCCTTTGATGAGTACAATACTGCCTAAGAAATAAGGTGATAAATCATCGGTAGCTTTATTGCCGCCATCCATAGCTAGCAATAAATCCTGATAGAGTTCCTCTGATTGCTCCGTCGTCCACGAATATGCCCGTTGATAGAGTGGAATAGTAAATACAAAGTCGTCGCTAAATATCTTCTTAATCGGGTACTCCGACCCGTGAATGTTCATTTTGCTCAACACACAGCTCCTACATACAAATTGAAAAAGGTAGATTTACCATATAAATTGTGTGTCCATGATACTATAAGCATGGGCGTAGTCAAGCCCTGAGAGGAGAGAAAAACAATGACAAATCTTGACTATTTGCGAGAAACGAAACTATTGTTACTAAGGTAAAACCGCAAAGGTAACTCCATCGCTTTACGAATACCTATACGAGTCGTCTCTACAATATTAAAGGTCTCAACCAAAGGCACGGAAGGAAGGCTGTCGGGAGACCAGATTTGCAGAGAGCCTTCAAATAGCGGAACTCCATTCATGGATAAAGGGATAGCAAGTGCCTCTGTTAGCTTCGCGGGACCATTGCATAAAGAAGAAATCTTTTCAGTTTGACGCCTCTTTTGCATTACCGGAATACCTTGAATTGGTTCTAATGCACGTATCAAGACCGCTTCACC
>CAXUGH010000393.1:0-4552 GCA_964250365.1 uncultured Ktedonobacteraceae bacterium | reverse complement strand
GCAATGTAATTTCTTTGTATCGCATAGCGCACCATGAAGTGCTGAAAGTCTAGCCGGTTGATTTCACGGCTATCACTGGGTAAAAAATATGGTACATCGCCGCTCTTGTGGCGTTCTCTCGACCAAAGATACGTGTTTTCCTCTCTATCAAGAACCGTTTGCCCCCCTCGCCCATCGGTCCGCCCTCTCTGAAACCAGGAAAGCCATTTCATCATAAGGTTACTCTTTCTACTACATACAAGACCCTCTATCTTGTGTTCAAGATAACAATCACATAGGTTACATGTCAATATAAATAAGAAAAAGTTCAGTAAATTTTTTGAACATACCATTTGAGAATTATATAAGCATTTCTTAGAATGAGAATTTGTAAAAATTTCACGAACGTCTATTAGAAAAAGTGACAGGGATAGGATAATTAGAAGCGGTTGCAGACGAGGACAATGTTTCCATGATGGTGCCCCGCACAACAATACGCTGAGCGGATATAATACGTTAAGAAGAATTTTTGCACGTCTATGAAGGAGACACACCATGACGACTCTACGGGAAGAGCGTATACCGCTATGGGAGCCAAGCGAGGCAATGCGGCAACAAGCCAATGTGACCAAGTATATGCACTGGCTGATGGAGAGAAGAGGCTTGCATTTCGAGACACGCAACGCTCTTTGGCAATGGTCGGTTGATTATCTCGAAGGCTTCTGGACTACAATCTGGGACTATTTTTCTATTATGGCCTCGAAGCCTTTTACAACTGTATTGCCAGAGCGCAAGATGCCTAGTGCATCGTGGTTTCCAGGTGCGGAACTGAATTACGCGGAGCATGTATTTAGAAATGCTTCGGGTTCGCGTCCCGCCGTGCTATTTCGTTCTGAGCGTCATACTATGCGCGAAGTCTCATGGGACGAACTTACCTATAAGGTAGGTGCTATTGCCCATGCTCTACGCGAAATGGGCGTGCAGCGCGGCGATAGAGTGGTTGCCTATATGCCGAATATACCGGAGACGTTGATGGCGTTTCTTGCCTGCGCCAGCATCGGAGCTATCTGGTCGAGCTGTGCCCCTGATTTCGGTGTGAGTAGCGTGATTGATCGCTTTCAACAGATCGAGCCTAAAGTGCTATTTGTCGTCGATGGCTATCAGTATGGTGGCAAAACGTTTGATCGACGCGCAATTGTGGCGGACATACAAAAAGCTCTGCCAACGGTGCAGAAGACGGTGCTGTTCCCTTATCTGTTAGATGAAGATGAGCCAATTTCGCTGCCAAATACACTTGCATGGAGCGAAATTCTGTCCCAGCCCTCTCAGTTGACCTTTGAGCAGGTGCCGTTCAGTCATCCGCTGTGGATTCTCTACTCCTCTGGCACAACGGGCTTGCCGAAAGCGATTGTGCAGGGACATGGCGGTATTCTGCTGGAACACCTGAAAAATGTCTCACTGGAACTCGACCTCAAAGAAGGTGATAGGTTTTTCTGGTTCAGCACGACTGGTTGGATGATGTGGAATCTGCTGATTGGTGGTCTCTTAATCGGAGCAACGGTGCTGATGTACGACGGTAGCCCTGGCTATCCTGATATGGGCACGCTCTGGAAGTTTGCCGAAGATACAAGAATGACGCTTTTCGGCACCAGCGCGGGCTATATTACATCGTGTATGAAGGCTGGTATTACACCGATGAAGACGTATGATTTGAGTTCGATTCGGCAGATTGGTTCGACCGGCTCACCGCTACCGCCCGAAGGCTTCAAGTGGGTATATGAGCATGTAAAGTCGGACGTATGGCTAGCCTCGATGAGTGGTGGCACCGATGTCTGCTCCGGCTTCGTCGGCGGTTCCGTACTACTACCTGTGTATGAGGGCGAGATACAGTGTCGTGGTCTCGGCGCGAACGTCCAGTCCTTCGACGAACAGGGGAACGCGCTCATCGACGAGGTGGGCGAACTGGTGATTACGGAGCCAATGCCCTCTATGCCGCTGTTCTTCTGGAATGATCCCGACAACATCCGTTATCTCGATAGCTACTTCGAGACCTATCCTGGCATATGGCGACACGGCGACTGGATTCGGATTACACCGACAGGTAGTGCGATTATCTATGGTCGCTCCGACTCCACAATCAACCGTATGGGTATTAGAATGGGAACGAGCGAGATGTACCGCATCGTCGAGGGCTTTCCAGAGATACTCGACAGTCTCATCATCGGCGTCGAGCTACCAGGAGCCAGGTACTACATGCCGCTTTTTGTGGTCATGCGTGAAGGCGTTACGCTGGATGATGCATTGAAGGCTCGTATTAAAGAGCAGCTACGCCGCAACGTGTCGCCGCATCATGTGCCAGATGAAATTGTGGCGATACGTGAGGTGCCACGTACACTCAGCGGCAAAAAGCTTGAGGTGCCTGTGAAAAAGCTGTTCCTGGGCATGCCCGTAGAGAAGGCGGCGAGCGTAGGCGCGGTGGCAAATCCGCAAGCTATCGACTACTTTGTAGACTTCGCCAGACAGAAGGACGTTTTACAGCAGGGAGGAAGGTAGTTGCTATGCAGATTGATGAGACGATTGCCGTTCGCTCTGGCGAGAGCTTCGATCTGGAAAAGATTGAACGATACTTACGTGAGCATATTGCGGGTCTAGGTGAGGGTTCTTTGCAGGTACGTCAATTTCCGTCGGGTGCCTCGAATCTCACGTACCTGCTAACTATTGGAACGTGGGAGGGTGTACTACGTCGTCCGCCCTTTGGTCCAGTGCCGCCTAAAGCACACGACATGGAGCGTGAGTCAGGCTTGCTGCAAAAAGTACATCCCGTTTTTCCTCTGGCACCACAGCCGTATGTCTTCTGTAACGATCTCAGCATCATGGGCGTGCCATTCTATGTGATGGAGCGCAAACGCGGCGTTGTACTGAACGATACGTTTCCGCCAGGAGTTGAGCCGAGCGAGGCGATTGGACGCGGCATCTCTCTCACAACCGTCGATACGCTGGTGCATATTCATGCTATCGACTGGCAAGCGGCAGGTTTAGGAGTGCTGGGGCATCCCGAAGGCTTTCTGGAGCGACAGGTGAAGGGCTGGATCGACCGCTATTTCCGTGCTAAGACGGATGAGATTGCACAGGTCGAACCGCTTACACGCTGGATAGCGGAGCATACGCCGCAAAGTCCCGCGCCATCGCTCATTCACAACGATTTCAAACTGAACAATATGTTGTTTAGTCTCGAAGACGTGACGCAGGCTACCGCCGTGCTTGATTGGGAGATGGCGACGATTGGCGACCCGCTCTTTGATCTTGCCGTATCGCTCTGCTACTGGATACAACCGAACGACTCAGCGGAGATGCGAGCCGTGCTACCAACGGTGACGACCTCACCGGGGTTTTTGACACGCGAACAGTTCATCGAAGCATACGCGCAAAGAAGTGGGCGCGATATCTCCTCGATGCAGTTCTACATGGCCTTCGCGTACTTCAAGCTCGCCGTCATTCTGCAACAGATATACGCTCGCTGGAAACGTGGGCAAACGCAAGACCCGCGCTTCGCTGTGTTTGGCGAGAGGGTGCATGCGCTGATCGTGTATGCGATGCAATTGGTTGAGGGAAATAGATTGTGATGGTGACGTGAAGAAACGAGGGTACGGGTCTGATTCATCACACCCTCGTTTCTTCACATCCCCCACGAGCCTCGTTAAGGGACGTGGGGAATGATATTATGATGTAACAAAAACACAAAAGGAACACACAAATTCATGGTTTTTCCCGCATATCCTGTAACCGACCGTCAAAAGAAGCTTGTCGGCATTGCGAGCGAACTGGCTACGATGTTCGCAAAGCGTGCCAATGAGAACGATTGGGAGGGTAGATTTCCTGTTGAGAACTATCGAGACCTGCGCGATGCAGGATATTTGACGCTCACGGTGCCGCGAGAATTTGGTGGCTGGGGAGCCGATATGCTAGAAGTGGTGCTGGCACAGCAGCAGTTGGCGCAGGGCGATGGCTCGACGGCACTGGTGATGAGCATGCACCTCGCGAATATTGGCAAACTGGCGGAAAATGTGACGGGACACAACGAGTTTTTCGCGCGTCTCTGTCGCGCCGTTGTCGAGGATGGCGCGATCATCAATACCGCCGCAAGTGAGCCAGCGACGGGTAGCCCCAGTCGCGGCGGCAAACCAACTACTACTGCACAGAGACAGGAAGACGGTTCATGGATTATCACGGGGCGCAAATCATTTACAACAGGTAGCCCCATTCTCTCGTTCTTTGTTGTGACCTGTAGTATCGAGGATAACACGAAGCTACCACCACTGAACGCAGATCGTGGCTCGTTTCTTGTGCCGCGTATTGCTAGAGGCGTTGAGGTGAAGGAGACATGGAACTCGCTTGGCATGCGCGGCAGTGGCAGCAATGACCTGATATTGGACTCTGTGCCTGTGGATGCCGATGCCTTCGTCGAGCAACAGGTGCCAACGAATCCCACAAACCAGACGCGTATAGCTGCCTGGAATTTTCCGACAACCGCCGTCTATCTCGGTATCGCAACGGCGGCCCGTAACGAGGCTAT
>CAXUGH010000392.1:2020-4561 GCA_964250365.1 uncultured Ktedonobacteraceae bacterium | reverse complement strand
ATTTATCACACCCTTTTCGGCGATAGATTCCGCGAATAATCATTGAACAATGGCACCAATGAAAATGTCAGATAATAATGGCAATACAAGACATACACGATTTTGTGTACGCACAAATCTAAGAATTTGGGCGTGTGCAATGCTAACGAGAGACCAGCATGCTACACTGTAGAGTGAAATGAAATACCGTATATCAGATTGACACTAAAATGACGCTGAAACGTTTGACATTGCGCTTCCGTACATCGTAGTATACAGTAATTTGACTGTACTCCCTGAATAAACGTAGATAGTCAAGCGTTCGTAAAAACGAATGCAGAGAAAGAAAGAGAGCACTATGTCGCAAGGTGGTGACTCGCTACAGCAGAGGCTACGTAAGAACAATACTGGCCCAGACGCTCTTCCATTAGCAGGTACAGCGGCAAGAACTCCTTCGGGTCCGCGAAATATTTATCCCGTTGATGATGACGGTGATAATTACGAAGATGAGCCGCATCGTACTCCCAGCAGTGCTATTCGTTTGAACACATCTTCACGCAATCTCCCTAACCCTAATCCACCTACGACACCTGTACAACGTCGTCAAACTGCCTCACGCGAATTTTCTCCAAACCGTTCGGCTCGTAACACAACCACTTCGTATACAGGAGGTAGCGCAAAGGCGAAACGACGTAATTCAAGTGTTCATTGGCTACTCCCTGTAGGCATTGGCATGGTTGCGATGCTTGTACTATGGGTATTTGGCTCTCTCGCTATCGCATGGGGACAACAGAGATATCAGGATATTACGTATGGAAGGCCGCGTACCTATCAAACTGATGCAGTAGTTGGGCACAACGATAGTCTCCAGCATCCAAGCCATTTCATCGCCATCAACTATAATCGACAGGCGATTGTGACGGAGTGGCAAGGAGGAGATCCCGCTAAATCGGTTGTCTACGTCGTGCCTTATTACATTGTGGGTGATAACAGCGAGCTAACGCCTGTCACTGTTGAGCTTAGAGATGTTACAGGAGACAAGAAGCCGGACCTCATCATTCACATTCACCTGTCTACACAAGATCAAACATTCGTCTTCGTAAATGACGGTAAGAAGTTCCGACCACCACTGGCAAGCGACAAGATTACGATGTAATCAAAAAACACGAGAGAAACGCTGGTGTTTCTCTCGTGTTTTTTGATTATGCCCTACTGGGACCAAAGATTCTTTGATAGTGTTCGGCGACGATGTTTTCGGGGAAGAAGCGCATGAAGTTGACGAGCAGCAATGCGAACGCCAACCAATCGACGCCTACATCAATCGGAATTCCCAGTACTGTACCAATGACAGGGAGTACTGTGCTTAAAAAGGCTTCCCCAAACAGGTCGGGAAAGAATAAGATGAGCAGTAGGAATATAATCATGCCAAGAAAGACAAATTTGCGAAAAAAGGGCACGCGGCGGTCAAACAGGAGCGCACCCACGAGCCTGAGTGTTTTGAAAAGGTGAAAGAAGATGTCGAAGCGTTTTGGTTGCGCTTTCGCTTGTGTTGCTTGTTGTTCCATCATCATAGCTTGTTCCTCCACTTGTATTACGTAACATAGCAAGTTGTAGTTGTAATGTGAGCTTGAGTGCGTTGTGAAAAATGTCAGCAATCCTTTCTGTCACCCTTCGTCACCTTCCGTCATCACACATGCGGACGAGGGCAATTCCGCGCCATATCCTAGCCGTCTTAGTGCGGTCAGCGCGACAACCATGCGTTTTCAACTGTGCGATGAAGGCTCTTCGGGAGAGGGAGTAGCGTTCGTGTTGTTCCGCTGTCCATTGTTGATAGGCTTGCCAGAGGTCGGCAGAACGACAGCAGGCAAGAGGGTGAAACTCGCAGCAGGTCGCAAAAAACTCCTTGCATGGATCAAATATGGAAGGAGCAAAATCTTCTCCTTCTCGCATGGTGGCCTGTTCTTGACACAATTGAGTGTAGAGCGTGGAGGTTGCCATCGTCTCAGGGTGTTCTGTCCCATGTATCTGGGTGCGAATGGTCAGTGCGCGTTCAGCAAACGCTATCGCTTCATTCACAAGCCCCTGCTTCTGCCGAAATCGTGCAAAATCATGCAGGCTGTGCGCCGTTTCGGGATGGCATGGCCCCAAGCGTTGCTCACGAATGGAAAGTGCTTGTGTATACAAAGGCTCCGCCTGTGCATCCTCCCCCTGCTTCATATATAGGACTGCCAGTCCATGAAGCCCTTCAGCCACGCGCGGATGCTCTAGTCCTAGCCCCTGTTCATTGATATGTATAGCGCGTTGAAAAAGCATTTCTGCTACCTCATATCTGTTCGTCTCCCTGTATAATTCTGCCAACCCTGTAAGAGGATATGCCACATCAAGATCTTCTGGCCCCAACTCTTGTTCCCAAATATGTAAGGCTCGCTGGAAGAATGGCTCTGCCGCCTCGTACTTTCCTTGCTCCAGGTAAATCGCAGCGAGATTATGTAGCGACTCAGCAACGCGAGGATGTCCTGTACCGAGGGTTCGTTCCCGAATGGCTAAGGCTCGCTGGAAGAG
>CAXUGH010000392.1:0-1920 GCA_964250365.1 uncultured Ktedonobacteraceae bacterium | reverse complement strand
GCTAAGGCTCGCTGGAAGAGTGCTTCCGCCTCCTCATAGTGCATCTGCGACCGACGCAGGTAAGCAAGCCCATCAAGTGTTTCGGCTACGAGAAGATGCTCAGGTCCTAAGAATTGCTCTCCAATACTCAGTGCTTGTAAGTACAATGCTTCTGCCTCTGCGAAACGTGTACGTGCTCGCATGTAGCTTGCCACATGGTTCATTAAAGCGATACGTAAAGGGTCATGTTCATACCACTGCCTACTCCACTCAAGGCATACTATAGCGTGCGGAAGCAGCCTATCCCCAATGTGCCAGTAGTTGGTCTGTATCTCATCATCGGTAGGAAAAAGCGTACTCATAGCACGAAGTACACATATCATCCAGATATGCTGAGTACGTTCCGAGAGGTGGGCCTTGAGTACCGCTTGCACCAATCGATGAAGAGAAAGCGTGTGACTTTCTGTGTGTCGCTGTATCAGAGATAATTTCCGCAAGGCAGCGATAGCGGCATCAAATTGAGTGGGATCAGCCGAAAAACGTGCCACTTCTGGTCCAAGGTCCGTAGCCGTAACACTGTCCAGAAATAGTTCTTCGGGGATAGACTCAGCATGGAGCAGGACGCAAATCCATAAGATATCTATTGCCGCTTGCTGCTCACACTCCACCTGTTGTATTGCCAACCGAATAGTTGCGGTGACGGATTGTGGGTGATCTCCTAGTGGATTACCACGACGGTCCAGCAAGCGGATTGGTTGTTGCTCATAACGACACAGATAATCTGATACACTGCATCCTGTTTCTTCAATATACGCTGCTGCTTGATCAAGTGCCAAGGGCAAGCATCCCAAGGTGTTCACCAGTTTCCCTGCAATGTTATATACGGTAGATTGCTGCTCTGCGAACAGTTGTATTTGTTCGTCACTAGCCTGCATATTCAGCACCTTGGCACGATGCAAGAGGAAGCGTCTTCCTTCTTCCGGCTCCATCGGTAATATATCTATGCCTCTTGCAAGTGTGCCAAGTGCTTGATAACGCGTTGTGATGAGTACTGCCCCTGGGCGACTGGCAGGGAGAAAGCGATTTAGCAGTGACACGTCTTCCACGTTGTCCCAAATCAAGAGCCATTGGTTATGCGTGACAAGCCAGTGCTGAACCGCCGCGATAACTCTGTGCTGATCCCTGTCATCTCGCCCCGGCAATTGGAGGACCTCGGCGACGCACAGCAGACTAGAGAGAATTTGCTCTTCCGTCTCTGCTCGAATCCAGAAGACCGCATTGTATTCCAGAGCGTGTCGGTAGGCATACTCCAAGGCGATCTGTGTTTTGCCGACACCGCCCAAGCCTTGCAAGGCCGAGGATTGGGTGAGGGCAACAGACTGATCGCTGTTCAACTGTGTGTGCAATGCCTCCAAAATTTCCTCGCGCCCAGTGAAGTAGGGATTGCGTGAGAAGGGAACGAACCAATAAGGGGAAAGAGCAGTTAGACTGGCTTCGAGGAGCTGACGTGCTTCCTGATCACTCAGCTTCAGATGCCGAGCCAGCTCTAGTACCATCGCTTTGCTTTCGGGAAGATAGTCTCCCTGCTCCCAACGCATGAGAGTCCGACGATGCACACCGAGGGACTCAGCAAGCCCTTGCTGCGTGAGGTGCTTGCGCTTGCGAAAGGTTTGGAGCAAGGCTCCAAAGGAGAAGTCGTCACCGCTCATTGTCATGTCTAGCGCCTCCTTGCTGTAACAGATTATAAGCCGTTCGTTTTGTTCCACAATGTGACAGGATTTGTCACATCTAGTTCTCTATACTTAAAACGGTGAACAACCAAAAAACATTCTATCGACTCACTAGATGAGAAAGGAAGAAAAGAATCATGATGAAGACAGTACTTTCGCGCTTAGCTCTCTTGTCCGCCATTGGCCTCCTTGCCGTCGGATTTTTTCTGAC
>CAXUGH010000391.1:0-4563 GCA_964250365.1 uncultured Ktedonobacteraceae bacterium | reverse complement strand
CATATGCGCCGTAAGTAAAGGTATTGGTAAAAGGAGTGATGCTAAGAAGCATTGTTTGCAACTTATTTTCCACATCGTCCAGGTTGTCAACGTCTATGCGCGAAGGGTCCAGGGAATAGTACCAGTAGAGATGCAAATCATTTTGTAGCACTGGTCCTGGAACAGTTTTGTTCGCAGGACCAGGAAAGGTAGGTTCAGCCGCAACGTGAGCAAGCACAGAAAGGACGGTTTCGTTCGACACGAGTGCTTTGTACAAGGTGAAGGTTCCTGCATCCGTAACAAGAGGGGTATGTTGGAAGTCTTGCTGGTGCCAGAAAGGATCGTTAGCCTACAAGCAGCAGGAGCCTCCACGTCTTGCGAAGTTGCCACAGCGCAAGAATAAGACTTGAAGCTTCGAGTATCCTCTCCTGACGATTTTGGATTTTGCTGATTGACGCTTGTCTCATTACATCGTCACCTCAATTCCACATTTTTAGAGCCTGTCTCATCCTACACATTCTCCTATCATAACACACGAAGTTCTCCCTTGTAGTTGATGTTATGCTGTTGCAGATGCTGCTTATCATCGAAAGTAATAAAGTGAGATAAATAGTGCCTATTTTGTGGTAAGATCAACATAGGTACGACAATGTTGCTTGTACATTTATCTGTCAAGAAAGGCAGGAACGTTACTATGTTTCAACTGACCGTCCTTTACGGGCACCCGGAGAATGCAGAGGAGTTTGATCGCTACTATAAAGAGGTTCATACACCACTGGTAGGGAAGATTCAGGGACTCAAGGGCTTGACCGTGACTAAGTTCGCGCCAGGACCACGCGGCGAACAACCACCGTACTATCAGATGGCGGCGATGTACGCCGATACGCGCGAAGAGTTTGATGCATTGATGGCAACACCCGAAGGCAAGGCTGTTGGGCGCGATGTGCGTAACTTTGCTACAGGTGGCGCAACGCTTATTTATGGCGACGAACAAAAGGCTCTATAAAAAAATTTGTAGCTGCATGCTCTCCGAGCATGCAGCTACAAATTTTTTATGATAAAAGGTCTGCTAATTCTTCTGCCGTGTTTACTGGAGCCTGACATGCGAAATTCTGGCACACATAGGCCGTTGCTTTACCGTTCTTCAGAGGTCGATCCGCTAGCAGAGGAACGACCTGTGCGGCATTTTGATCGTCGGGGACGCTGTAGGCAAGGACGCTGTTCGGCAGGTATTGCTTGTTCGTGACTTCTAACAGCGCGAGCGTATCATCGGTAGCGAGCGGTCCAATAATCGCGATCTCTTTGCTGGGTGAGAGGGCAAAGTCGAGCGCACCTAGAACGTGCCCGAATGCCTGTGGATGTTGCACCATCACCTCGGCGAGCGGCTGTAGGTAGTCGTCTGCACGCTGTCGATAGGATTGTTCGCCTGTAAAGGCTGCTAGCCGCAACAGTACATCGACGGCGACGCTATTGCCAGCGGGTGTTGCGTTGTCCATGATATCCTTTGGACGGCTAATCAAGGCTTCGGCATCGCTTCCCGTATCGAAGAAGCCGCCGTTTTGTGTGTCCTCGAACAGAGGAATAGCCGCGTCCATCAACGCACGCGTCTCCGCGAACCAACGCGGCTCGAATGTAGCCTCGTATAGCGCGAGCAGACCATCGGCGAGAAAGGCGTAATCTTCAAGAAAGCCGTTCAGGTGTGCGCGACCATCTTTGTATGTTCGCAACAAGCGTCCGTCTCTTCGCAGTTCGCGCAACAGAAACTCGGCGTTTTTCGTGGCAACCTCGATATAGTCGAGCCGCTCAAGGTATCTTCCCGCCTCTGCAAAGCTACGTAACATCAGACCATTCCACGAGGTTAATATCTTCTCATCGCGTCCTGGCTTGACACGTTGCTCACGCACTTTGAAAAGCTGGGCACGACTCTGTTTGAGCGACTCTTCCAGAGCCTCATCACTTACCTGTGTCTCGTCGGCATCGCGTGTTCGAGACTGTACATGCAGAATGTTCTTGCCCTCGAAGTTGCCACGCTTCGTCACATCATAGTACGGCATAAAAAGGGCTGCATCTTCCGCTGAAAGCACCGACTCGACCTCGGCTGGCGTCCATACAAAGAACTTACCCTCGATGCCTTCACTATCGGCATCTTGTGTCGAATAGAATCCGCCTTCGGGCGAGGTCATTTCACGCATCACGTAGTCCAGCGTCTCCTCGACGATGCGACGATAGAACGGGACATCCGTTACGAGGTAGGTATGCAGGTAGACGCGGCTGAGCAGGGCGTTATCGTACAGCATCTTCTCGAAGTGCGGCACGAGCCACTGCTTATCTGTGGAGTAGCGATGAAAGCCACCACCCAACTGGTCGTAGATGCCACCCTCCGCCATCTTGCGTAGCGATAGCTCGACCATCTCTTGTTCGTGTTTTGATGCGGGAGTCGTAACCTCTCCCTTGAGTCGATGTAAAGCGATACGGAGCAACAATTCAAGCGACATTGTGCTGGGAAATTTAGGTGCATTGCCAAAGCCGCCATAGGTGCTATCGAACTCTTTGGCGAGCGCATTGCTTGCCTTGCTGAACAGGTCGAGCGAGACGATAGTACCGGCTGGCAACGATGAGCCTGCCTTCCGTAGTGGTGCATCGCTACGCTGTTGCAGGTAGTCGGCAATCTGTGTCGCCTGCTCCTCTATCTCCTTGCGATTCTCTTTGTAGGCATGTGCGATGCTTGCTAAAACGGTAGTGAAGCCGGGCATGGTCTCTGGTCCGTAGCGATGATCATGTGGTGGATAGTAGGTACCACCGTAGAAGGGGCGACCATCGGGCGTGAGAAAGACCGTCATAGGCCAACCACCCTGTCCCGTCATGCCTTGCACCGCTTGCATATAGATGCTGTCGATATCGGGGCGTTCCTCGCGGTCAACCTTGATATTGACAAAGTTCGAGTTCATCAACGTGGCGATCTCTTCATTCTCGAACGACTCGCGCTCCATCACATGACACCAGTGGCACGCGGAATAGCCAACGCTCAACAAAATCGGCTTATCCTCACGTTTCGCCTTCTCCAAAGCCTCATCATGCCACGCATACCACTCCACCGGATTGTGCGCGTGCTGTAGTAGGTATGGACTAGTCTCATCAATAAGATGATTGGTGTATTTGTGCTGTATATCTGACATGGAAATCCCCTCCATAGAAACTCGTACACGTAATTCGGTTTCACGCTATTGTACGATATGGAGGAGAGAAGTTTCCATGAGAGGGGCAGAGCCGCTGTCATGGAAACTACAATTACCCTTCGCGCCGCTGATAAAACTGATCGTTCAGGTCGTCGGGTAGCATATCAGCAAGGCTTACATCTAAATCGTCGCCCTTCTTACGACCAACTAATGCTCCCGTAGTGGAGCGCACTCCGGTCAAATTCTCCTTAAACGCCGTCACTCTTGGTAAGCGTTGCGTGATATCTGTTGGATCGGGCAGGTCGTGAGCGAGGCGATAGAACATATCCTGACGCTCATAGAGCCACTGCAAGAGATCGAGTGTTGCCTGTGCGTCTAGCGTCGAGGCTAATTCGCCAAACTTGAATGTAAGCGCATGCTCCTTATCAAGCGGATTAGCGGCAATCGACAATACTTGCATCTCGCCTTCAACATTGAACATGTCTGGTCTCTCTGACATAATTGGTCCCCCTTTACTCACCTGTGGCTTGTGCAGTTGTTCGTAGCATGCACAAGTGAGCAGTGCCCTGGCTGTGATACTGCTCTCAACGACGAAGAGCTTCTGTGCCCTTATACTGTAAACGGTACAGTAACGCTTTCGGATACAGTAGTTCTCGAAGCGTTACTAAATATTACTTACTCAAGAGTAAACACCAATAGACACTGCATTTTCCCTTGAGTAAGCTAAATTTTGTAGTACGCGAACGCTTTACCGTAACGCATTACTCATCACGAACATGAGGTTTGCGGGCCGTTCAGCCATGCGCCGCATCAGGTAGGGGTACCACTGCGAACCATAGGGGACGTAGACGCGCATGTCATAGCCTTTTTGTACCAACTTCTCTTGCATATCGCGTCGGATGCCGTACAGCATCTGGAACTCAAAAGCGTTTTGACTGATACCATGATCGCGTATAAAGGTAGTCGCAGCGTCGAGGATATGCTGATCGTGCGAGGCTATCGCGGGATAGTTGCCACGAGCCAACAGCATCAGCATGAGTTCGATATAGTTCTTGTCAACCTCATCCTTCTGCTGAAAAGCAATCGTAGCAGATTCTTTATACGCCCCCTTGACGAGACGCACGCGCACTCCCTTGGCAATAAGCTGCTCGATGTCATTTTTGCTACGATAGAGGTAGGATTGAATCACCGTGCCGACCTGCTCGAACTGTTCGCGCATTTGAAGCGTCATTGCAACAGTACGCTCAGTGTAGTCCGCGCCCTCCATGTCGATACACACGAACGTACCCTGCTCCTTCGCATGTTCGAGAATCGAGCGTACATTCTGTTCGCACAAGTCTTGTGAGATATCAAGACCTAACGCGGTGAGTTTAATAGAGATATTGGCGTCAATGCCTGTCTCTTTAAT
>CAXUGH010000390.1:1874-4564 GCA_964250365.1 uncultured Ktedonobacteraceae bacterium | reverse complement strand
CTTGGCTCGAAACATGCCTGTGTTACGCCCGTTACCTCGTTTTTCAATTCGGTCAAGCCATAGCCGAGGGCAAGTTTGGCGGCGACATACGCCAGTGGGTAGCCAGTCGCCTTACTAGCGAGGGCGGAGCTACGCGAGAGACGCGCGTTGACCTCAATCACTGAAAAGGCTGAGGTTCTAGGATTGAGCGCGAACTGCACGTTACACTCACCAACGATACCGAGGCTACGTACAATTTTGATCGAGGCACTACGGAGGGCGTGATATTCCGTATTAGTGAGCGTCTGGCTCGGCGCAAGCACAACCGACTCGCCCGTATGAATACCGAGCGGGTCCATGTTCTCCATGTTACAGACGGTAATGCAATTGTCGTAGCTATCACGCACCACCTCGTACTCAACCTCTTTATAATGATGCAAGTACTGCTCAATCAATACCTGTGTCGTAAAGGCAAAGGCACCTGTAACGATATGCTCTAGCTCTTCAATGTTCTGTGCAATGCCCGAACCCTGTCCGCCCAGTGCGAAGCCAGCACGTACCATCACTGGAAAACCGATCTCTTGTGCGATAGAGAGGGCATCAGGGAGCGTTTCGGCACTTCTGCTCTGTGGCGTCGGCACCTGAATAGAGGCGAGATGTTCCGCGAACTCCTGGCGGTCTTCGGTGAGAATAATCGCCGAAACGGGTGTGCCGAGAACCTCGACCTGATACTTTTCCAATATGCCTTTTTTAAACAGTTCGACGCCACAATTGAGGGCAGTTTGACCGCCGAAGGAGAGCAGAATACCGTCGGGGCGTTCTTTCGCTATGACTTTCTCGACGAAAAACGCGTTAATTGGCAGAAAGTACACCTCGTCTGCTAATGTTTTCGATGTCTGAATGGTGGCGATATTTGGATTGACGAGAACAGTGGCAATGCCCTCTTCGCGTAACGCCTTGAGTGCCTGAGAGCCGGAGTAATCGAACTCGCCCGCTTGCCCGATTTTGAGTGCGCCCGCCCCCAGCACCAACACCTTCCGTAATGTTTTCACGTATTATTTCCCTTTAATCTTGTCCAGAAAGTAGTCAAAAATCCACTCGGTATCTTCCGGTCCCGGCGTGGCCTCTGGATGAAATTGTACAGAAAAGACAGGCCGCGAGACATGATGCATTCCCTCGTTGCTGCCATCGTTCGCATTGACGAACCAGGGTCGAAACGACTCAGGCAACGTACCAACCGCGAAGCCATGATTTTGCGTCGTGATATAACAGCGTTTCGTGCCGACCATTAGACAGGGCTGGTTCTGGCTACGATGCCCGAATTTGAGCTTGTAGGTATCGCCACCTGCTGCAAGAGCAAGCAGTTGATGTCCCAAACAGATACCGAGCGTGGGAATATTCTGCTCTAACGCGGTGCGAATGGTCTGTATCGCCTTATCCGCCATTTTAGGATTGCCGGGACCATTCGAGATCAAGAGGCCGTCGAAGTCGAAGCCGCGCGCCTCAGAGAAGAGGTCATAGTCCCAGGGCACGGTAATGACGCGAATGTTGCGTGCCAGCAGAGAGTTTATGATGTTGTGCTTCGCGCCGCAATCAAGTAGGACGAGCGTAATATCGCCGCTACCGTCCACCGAGACATGCGGATTGGAGACCTGAGCGACAAGGTTCTCGGTGTTAGGGTCATGGAAGGGAATATCGTCATCAAACACGATTTTGCCAAGCATAGCACCGTGCGTGCGAATATGCTGTGTAAGTAGACGCGTGTCCTTGATTTCGAGAGCGGGTACTTTTTGTCCACGCAGCCATGCGCCAAGCGTCATGATGCTTTGGAAGTGCGACGGCTCGTCGGTATAGTTCGAGACGATCAGGCCAGAGACCTGCACTCTATCGCTTTCCCACAGCGAACGATCAGGTACGCCATAGTTGCCGATAAGCGGGTAGGTCATATTCAGAATTTGACCAGCGAACGAGGCATCCGTCAGGGCTTCGGGGTAGCCCACCATACCTGTGCTGAAAACAACTTCGCCAGCCGCCGCTTCCTCGTATCCGAACGATGTACCCTCCATTACCGTCCCATCTTCAAGCACAAGTTTACCGCGTTGCGCGGTATGTCGAGGTGTGACAATATACATAGGATTCTTTTCCCTTAACAATGTATTTTGAAGCGTCATGAGAAACTATTGAGTCCTTTCGAGCTAAGCTCTGCCAAGCACGAGCGCAAGCAGAGCCATACGTGTATAGAGTCCGTTCCGAATCTGTGAACGTAGATAGACGGCTCGCGGGTCACGATCAACCTCCGGGTCGATGGTGCCGACGCGTGGCAGCGGGTCCATCAAAATCATGTCGTCATTGGCATATTGTCTCATCAATTGGGGCGTCACGACAAATGGAGCGACATCTTTGTAGTCCTCCATTGAGGCAAAACGCTCTTTCTGAATGCGCGTCCAGTACCAGAAGGCGCAATCGCGCGGTATCTCGTGTTCCCTGCTAATCTCGATAATTCGGATGCCGCGTGTGCTAAGGTGCTGAAATTCGTCTCGACTCAAGCGCAAGCTTTCAGGCGACAACAGATAAACTGTGTTATTTTTGAAGAGCGAGAGACCACGTATCAGTGAATGAATGGTGCGGCTATTCAAGAGGTCGCCAACAAGCAGACCAGTCAGGTTATCAAGCCGTCCAAATTTTTCATAGAGTGTATAGAGATCGAGCAA
>CAXUGH010000390.1:0-1774 GCA_964250365.1 uncultured Ktedonobacteraceae bacterium | reverse complement strand
GCGGTAAGCGTGAATAGTCTATACAGTTCTGATTGTGAAAATTGATCGAGAGATACAACATCTTTCCCTTGAAATGTGCCATTGATAGGTTCGCTTTGTATACTGGTTATCACTGAATTCATGCGTTTTATCACTCCTCCTAGCATAGAATAAAAAGGTCAAAAAAATTCCTCACCCCTGAAAACGGGATGAGGAAGGAAAAGTACTTGCTTCAAGTCCTTCCAGGAAAAGACTCACTGGCCCATCTATGAATATGAGATGAGTTTTTCGTTGTCTATTGGATGTCAGCCAGATGTTTGAAGCCATGATGATATTGCGCCTTTTAACAGCACTATTTTCCTGGGAAACGAGTTTCAAATTGCTAAAATTATACCCACTCATGAACGAACATGTCAAGGGCAACGCAATAAAAATATATAGAGATACTATCCATAAACAGGTGTTTATGGATAGTACTTTTGTCTATTGTAGAAAAGTTTTATTTCACGGAAACAACGGTGACATCAAAGATGAGCGTCGCATTCGCGGGAATAGGTCCCTGCGCTTGACTACCATATGCGAGTGACGGTGGAATAATCAGGCGACGCGTACCGCCAACCTTCATACCAATCAGACCCTCGTTCCATCCTGGAATAATCTGTGCCGTGCCGAGAGGTGTTACTTCGATTGGTTGACCAGCGTGATCAAAACTGCTATCAAATTTCTTGCCCGTACTTTGAATCCAGCCACTGTATTCTGCCAAAACAGTGCTTCCCGTTTTCGCTTCAGCACCTGTGCCAACCTTAATATCAATGTATTGCAAACCATCCTTCGTTTTTGTTGCAGGTAACGTCACAACGGGCGGTGATGCAGGACCAGCGGAGGGCGTTGGAGAACCTGCATAAGCCGTACTGACAGCTTGCGCGACAGAGGTCGCGGAGGCTTGCACAGCAGCCGTAACCGAAGCATTGGCCTTTGCGGTAGCTTGTACATGTGCCTTCGTAGTAGCGGTTGCGGTGGCTGACGCAGCAAGAACATGTTGGTGATCGGTATAGACTTGAAACTGCCAGAAGCCAATACTCCCCAGGATAATGAGGACAACGGCTACAAGCGTACTTACAATGATCGTGCGACGCCTTCTACGACGCGCGATGCGCTGTAGCCGCTCCTGCTGCCGTTGTCCTGGACGATACAATTTTTGTGTAGGTTTGGTACCATTTTTCGTAGATTGCGTCATAAAAATAGACTCTCCTCGTATCTGTACATAAATTAATGCATGTCGAGGTTATCATTATTTCGCAATTCTGGCAAGAGGGTAAATGTTCATTTCTTTTCAGATACGCAGACCATCAATGAGTTACATCAGCAGAATCACATGATCTGGTCTCTGTGCAAGCCAGACCTGTGAATGCCACGCAAGAGACATAGAGTAATTGAAATAGTCGGTGCGATTGTATAGCACTGTCACATAAATTCGCTCCGCACTACATTGCTTCAGCAAAGCCTCCATCTCGCTTTTACGATGCTCAAACAGAGTACCAAAGCAATCGATGGCATAGAGAAAATAGAGTCGATTGGGCTGTGGCTGATACAACACAACATCGGCAGGGTAGTCATCGGAGACGCGCGGGACTCCCAACCGCTCCAAATATGCCCGTTCATAAATAAACAGGTCATTTCCCTTGTCACGCGCATACAACAACACACTATCGGGCGCACGACACGGCACCAGTACCTCCAACGTATCCACCAACAAAGAATTATGCCTCCCCTGTGGAAATGAAAATGGTTCGCC
>CAXUGH010000389.1:0-4576 GCA_964250365.1 uncultured Ktedonobacteraceae bacterium | reverse complement strand
AGTACCTCTTGGGGGTGAGAAAGCGGAGAGATATGGCTTGAAGCAACCTCACGAGTTGTGGCACCCATCCTCTTTGCCATGAACCGTTCACTTCTTGGATCAATACAGTGATCGTTGGTTGAGACCAAATACCACGAAGGAATCGTTTTCCAGGCAGGAGTCCCAGAGAGTGTTGCAAAACATCCAGGTTGAATCGGCTTTTGCCCGATGGCAAGCTCTCTGGCAAAGGCGAGATCGAGGTCCTGTGCAAACACCTGGGGAAACCAGGCTGGATCACACCAGACATATCCCGTTCGATAGGAAGGAACGACATGGTGTAAGAGTGGCGTTGCCGGGTATTGAGCAAAAAGGGCATTGATACTTTCGCCCTCCGCTGGGGCAAATGCTGCGATGTAGACAAGGCCAATCACGTTGGAAACGTTGGCAGCCGCTGCAGTAATGACTGATCCCCCGTAGGAGTGCGCTACGACGATGGTGGGACCGGAAAGAGTCGCAAGTGCCTGTTTTGTGATAGCAATATCTTCCTCCAGCGAGGTCAGCGGGAGTTGCACAGCCAGTGCCTTATAGTGCTGTCGTTGCAAGAAAGGAATGACACGACTCCACGTCGAGGTATCCGCCAGGGCACCATGCACGAGGAGTACGTTGATGCCTTTTCCACTTACAGATACACTGGAGTTCGATTGTTGTTGTCCATCTGCTGCTTGTGCAATCAGTGCCTCGTGATCGAATACAAACAGACTGGGAGTACCGAGAGCGGCGGCTGATACTGCGGAAACACCAAAAACCTTAAAAAAATGACGCCGAGTTGAGCGTGGCTTCATATTGGACATGAGAATCTCCTTGAAAATCTTTGATACATCAGTGTGGAGAGATTTCTCTCCATGAAGTGACAATAACTGCGACTATCAACGAACGAGCTGATAGCATACAGTCGTGGAAGCGATGGGTTGGGGCTGAATCGAGCGACGAGCGTGAAGTACTCACGCAACCCCCTCTTTCTCACGAAGCCGAGCGGGTGGGACGACGATCTCGACCCGTCCGGTTGCCACATTGTAGACAAGCCCAGAAACAAACCACTCAGCAGGTAACGCTGAGGTCGCTCGGAGTGTGGCAACATCGACAGCAACGGCTGCCCGAGGGTCAGAGACCGCTTTGGCTTCCAGGTCTTCGGGGCTGATCTCGAAGTAGTGAGTCAGCATGTTAGGGTCTCCTGCCAAGCGAGTGATTCCACAATCCGTGTGCTGAAGCACGATCAGGTGAAATTCCCCGTCCCCGCCAGGATTCTTGCCTGCAACTTGGCTTATTCTTCCGAGCAGACCTAACTGCTCCAGTGTCCCCAGCGTGACTCGACCGCCGATGTTACGCATCACTACCGCCTCTCCCAGCTTGATCCCCAATACATACGCCGGATCGACACGCATATCAGCACAGCCGATGATTAATGCCTTCGCGTTGGGAAGGGCATTGGGCAGTGAGGGCATCAGGAGGCCCTCAGTAGATTGTTGAGCAGCAAAGTCTTTGTTGCGTTTCATCAGGGTATCAAACGTCGTCATAGTGCTTCTCCTAAAGGGATAGTTTGTTCAAAGACACTAGTACATTCGTGTCTCTGTGGTCGCGTCAACGATCACAAGGAGAGCATACAGTTTGACGTAACGTCAAAGTCAAGCCCTAATTGCCACATATTCACCAGAAGGTGGAAACTCAGGGAAAAAGGATTGGGGACTTCAGTTTGGTCACAGGCAGTTGAATCTCGGTCACGGCTTCGCCCTCTTCATCTGTCGATGCCAGTTGCATGAGAGTGTGCCGACCCTCCCCGCTGATCTGCCATCCATGCTGCTCAATCCAGGTACCTAGCATGCCGTAACTCCGGGAGATGTCACTGTTCTGCCCAATATGTACAAGCGTTGCCATCGTGTCAATCGCAGGCAAGGTATGCTGGGTCAGCATGTATTCCTCGGAGAGTCTGACGGACTGAGGTGCTTTCCCAATGAGGAGATAGCCTACTTCTACATCAAGTGCTTCGGGATCAAAAATCGGGGAATGAACCACGATGGCAACATGGTCGAGGCTATTGCGCTCCACCTTCATCGGAACAACGGTCGAGACGATGCGCTCAAGACGCCGTATTGCGCTTATGCCGTGCAGTGTATCACGCACCGAAAGAAATTGTTGTGCTGGAACAGCTTTCAGAACCACGTCTGGCTCCTGAACTTGCCCATGCGTGTCGAGTTGCTGCAACCGTGCCTCCACCGCGCGTAACCTTGCCATTTCTGTCTGAACCGTTTGCTCGATCTGAGCTTTGCGTAGGGTCATCATGCCACGAATTTCGTCTACAGTGATGTTTGTATCCAGCAGTCGAGCGATCTGTTCGAGCGATAAGCCCAGTTCTTTCAAGACCAGAATGCGATTGAGCCTGGGCAGTTGCCGCGCACTATAGTACCGATAGCCCGTTTCTGGATCAGTGGCTTCAGGGCTGAGTAGGCCGATCTCATCGTAGTATCGTAGCAGACGCCCTGATACCTGAGCGATTTTGGAAAATGTGCCAATTTGAAACATAGGTGTTCCTCAGAATTGTGCTTCTATTCTTGGCTTGGAGACCTTATAGCTTCCGCAAGAGAAAAAGCTAATTGTTGATCCCCTTTCTCCATCAGTTTTTACGCTCGCCTTAGATTAGGCACATTCCCCTCCAACGCAGTACGGTCCCAACCTGCTAGGTTGGCGCTTACCTCGTAGGTGCTTTGGAAGAACGCCAGCAAGTCCTCTTCTGGCGATGATGAGTTTCGCAGTTCATCATAGAGCAGGAGAAACTCGCCTAGTTTGCCATCGAAGTACGCCACCTCTGGTGAAATGGATGCATCTGCGAGTTTGTCGGGAGCGGGTACTATGTATGTGTAGAAGGCTGGATATGGAAATTGCTCCGTACCGGGCCAGAAGCCAATTGCGAAGTTCTCCTCGTTTTCGCCGTATTTCATGATGCGTCCGCCGTTGTTGGGAGGTGGAGTTGGTTTCCCACTAAAGCGTGTCGCGTCCAGGTCGAAGCTACCCCAGAAGAATTGTACGGCACTACTCTTGCCGTGAAAAGGCGTTCGGAAGCGATTCATGACGCGTTCAGTCGCTACCATAATACGCCACCAATTGTGAACCGCTGTTTTATCGTATGAGGCGTGAGTAGTGTCCTGTTCAAAACGGATGGGATTAGTAATTTCTGTAGGGAGCGTTGAGATGGCGACTTCAATGCCCAACGACTTGAGCGTATTCATAAATAGGGAATAGAAGTCGGCGACGGTACGTGGCTCAAGCGTTATTTGTTGCGTGCGTCCATCGCTCGTATTGATAACGAGGCGGGAGTCGATGAAGTCGAAATTGACCTCGAAGCTCTCTTCGTGCCAGGGAATGTTGCCAGTACTCATACCACGAGCCGTCAAAAAGAAGGCGGTTTCCCACCATTGATTCAGGAATGGGCACAGTTCAAGTTTGACCTTGCCCACGACTTGCGTCCACAAATGGAGTGTATCACATGTATCTTTCCAAGAGTCGTATGCCAATTCAGGCCATGTTTCCATCGTCAAAACCTCATCAACAGTATCTCTATATTTTCATTTACGAGCTAACGTACACAGCAGTATAGGCATGTGCAACTTTTGTTGTCAATGATGAAGCTATACCGATCCAGCTAGTTTTGCAACCAACGCGCGTTCCTCGGCTCCAAACCAGGGAGGATTGCCAGCGAGTGCGTTTTCACTAACGCGTTCGGGGCGTGTGGTGGCGGGAATGGCGACGTGACAGCGCGGATCGCTCAACACCCATTTGAGCAGAGCTTGTCCCCATGTGGTGACGCCGAAAGGCGCGAGTAGCTCAAGCTCTGTGGCTGATGGGCTACGGCGCGTGAGACTTCCTTCGGCGAAGGGACGCATGACGACGACGCCGAGACCGAGATCGGCGGCGAGTGGCAGAATGTCGCGCTCGACCTCACGTTGAAGAGGATTATAGGGTATCTGAATAGCGGTGATGCGTCCAGTTTTCATGACCTGTCGCAGCTCTTTGAAGGCTCCACTGCTATAGTGTGTGGCACCGATGGCGCGTACCTTGCCCTCTTCCTGCAAACGTTCCAGCAGTGCGAGATGTTCAAGCCAGTTCACGAGGTTATGTATCTGATACAGGTCAATCCTGTTATCGAAAAACGAAAGCGCACGCTTGACTTGTGCCTGAGCCTCGCTACGTGTGGAGGTCCATAGCTTGGTAGCGACGATTGCTGAATCGCGCCTTCCCTGTAATGTCTCGCCCAGTACCTGTTCTGAGGCTCCATACATAGGTGAAGAGTCAAGAAAATTCGCGCCAACTGCAAGAGCCGTGTTCACGATATTCTGTGTGTTGCGCTTCGCCTCATTGCCGCGCACATCAAAGGTGCGCCATGTGCCCATACCTACTACCGGCACCTGTAAACCTGTCTTGCCTAACGTTCGTTGTTCCATCTCGTCCTCCTGCAACATAGTTTGTGGGATATATCATAGCACGAAAAATCGTGCCTGATTGTCTCAATTTCTGTGTCAAGTTTATAGGATGATTGAGTTCACAC
>CAXUGH010000388.1:0-4581 GCA_964250365.1 uncultured Ktedonobacteraceae bacterium | reverse complement strand
GCCCTGTCACTACTATACACGCGTAAGCGGCAAAGGCGGTAATATAGTAGTGACAGGGCTTGCCCCTGTCATGCCGCTGCGCGACTCGACTATTTCAAAGGGAGTGACGTTTGCAAATACGTTCTCAATTGTTCTACTGTCTCTAACGTGGCATCTCGCTCGTGTGATTGTGGGACGATGCGCCGTATCATTTTCACGAAAAATTGCATGGCATTCAGCAAGGTCTGTACATCATCTACCGTTACAGAGACTGGATGTTCTCCGTTGCTATCCAGCGAGAGGATACGCCGCCGCAAATCGTCTAGCTCGCGCATTTGCTTCATTTTTTGTTCCGTGAGTGGCGGCGTATTGCGTAAGAAGCCGATGTAGCCTTGCAATATGTTGCTAATTGCATCGCGGTCATGAGGGTGAAGCGGGACACGGGGAAGTTCTTGGGCTTCACTCATGCGTGTTCTCCTGTTCCTTCAAAACGCACTCTGGAAGCCGTGCCAAACGGATAGCGCGATCATAGTTGGCGTAGACCCAGTACGAGAGACGTGTCACGTGAGCCATGGCCTCCTGGTGTGTTGGGATCGCTTGCCTTCCCAGTGCTTCTTGATACGCTACGATATAACGTTGAAACGTCGCTTGGCTCATAGACATGCAGTAGCGTTCGGTATGTCCATGCCAGAGGGTGCCGTTCCATGTCAACAGAGCATCCACAGCGTTTTCCCTCCCTATTTCATCACTGCAATCGAGCCAGTAAAAGGCACTCCCGTCATCGCTCGTAAAGCAGAACACACCCGTCGAGCATTGTTCTGTGAGACAACTAACCCATGATCGATGCTCCACACCACAAGCGCGGGAACTCCTGCAACCTGTGCAATGTCATGCCACAGGAGCTTGTAACGTTTGAGATAGTCATGAAACGAGACAGAGGGCAAGATGGGCAATGTTTGTGTGTCTTGCTCTTCCATACGAGTCGAAATAAGCGGTTGTTTTGAAGGTCTTTGAGTACGGGCTGATACGCCTTGCGGCGAAAGTGTATGTTTGTTCGGTATGCGATTGTTGGTGCGGGGTGGTTTGTTAGGTGTCATAATGTAGTTCC
Source organism: uncultured Ktedonobacteraceae bacterium (assembly GCA_964250365.1). Taxonomy (GTDB): domain Bacteria; phylum Chloroflexota; class Ktedonobacteria; order Ktedonobacterales; family Ktedonobacteraceae; genus JBBQVS01. The sequence goes on along the minus strand of CAXUGH010000388.1, from coordinate 3,494 downwards.
CTTCTTTCTATGCTATTGTCAAGCGACTATCGACAAACTATAATGGATTCGATAAGCCCACTACTATTGTGGTTGAAATTAATACAAAAGAGAATGCTCATATAAGGCCACAATAAAACCCTATTTAGGATCATACCTATGTACCAATAGGTTCACAAAGAAAGGGAAGAGAAATTTATGAGTTATCATTATGGAAAAACAGTAAGAGAATATAGAATAGCTAATAAAATGACATTAGAACAATTGGCATCTCAGTGGCCCTCTAAGGAAACTGGAGTTAATATTCGCTATGTAATAGATATAGAGGCAGGTAAAAAACGAATAACCGATGTAGATATCTTGCGTAAATTGGCATCAATCCTAAACATTCCATTGTATAAACTGGGATTAAGCGAATACAATCCATTTAACGAAGAGAATGTCACAAGTGCTGTTATAGATATGAATATTTTACTTGAACTTACGCAAGATATCTGGTATTTAAGAGTAAATATGCCTACTGACCTGATAGAGAGAAAAATTGTTTCATTATCAAATATATTTTCTAATTTAGTAACTAATAATCAAAATCTTTTAAAAAGTAATGATTTTTTAGTGCTATACGCACAATTAAAGAGATTACAAGAAATAATTTACACCGAAAAACATGATTATGTACATTCCCTGCAATGTAGCTATGAGATGTTAGAATTTGCCAAACAATCAGGGGATATTGTGTCTGAGGCTATAGCTACCACAAGAGTTGGTGTAGAATTGTTGAGAGATGAAAAGAAGGAGGCACTAGACTATTTAGAGCAAGCAAGAGACTTATCATTTGCTACGTCTTCAAAAGAAGTAGGAGCTTACTGCTACACTTTCCTAGCAAGAGGATATGCAACATTTAGAGATGAAAAAAGATTTACTCAAGCAATCAACACAGCTATTGCATTAGCCGATAATATGAGAGGACTATCAGTAACAACTAAGAATTACGTTTTCCATGCATATAGTGCTGTATTAGAAGAAAAATCGAATGGTCTGATCTTGTTAGGGAGAGGGAACGATGCACTAAATGAATTGCCCGAAGTAGATACGCAGGTAGCAAAAGAAAATAACACATATCTAAAAATGTGGATGCCTTTAGATTATGCTCAGAGTTTTATGTTAATGAATGATATAGAGATGAGTATTAAATGGTTGGAAGAATTTTATAATAATACAAGAAACTATAATTCGGAGAGAATACATAGTAGAGTAAAAGATCATTTAGCCCAATTAGATGATTTAGGGCATGAAAATTTATCAGCGGTTAGAGGCTTTAAGGAGATGTACTTTGAAGCAAATCACGACTTCTTGTTGTAAAGCATCTATTCGGCGTGCATAACGCCCGCTCTCCATTTTTGTATTTCTTCGAGAGACATATCGTCACCGTGAATCACATACAGGTATTCTTTTATCTCTTCATCCGTTATATCGTTTGGTATGAAAGAGAATGCATGTACATCATCGTACCAGATAAACCTGTCTACTAAGAGATGCCAGTCTATAATATGCTGTTGATTCATCGGAAGTCTCCTCTCCGAAATAGTAGAAATTATGCTCTAATATGTTTCTATTTTACCACAAGATCGGCGTTGTTCACATGACAGGGGCAAGCCACCAATCTACTTGACGATCTCTTACCACTCCCCTAATAATTATTTGACGGCTATTTGACGGCTTCAAGGTGAATTGAAGGCGAGTTGACGACGAATTGATGGAGATTTGACGACCTCTTGACGATGATTTGATAGTTTACTGGCGGCTTCAAGGCGAGTTAAAGGTGAATTGAAGGCGAGTTGACGGTTTACTGATGGCTTTAATTTTTAAACTGCATTATCACGTCCTGTGAGCAATTGATCATGTTGACGGGAATTGCAGAACGTGTTCAATGATGGGAAACGGGATCAATGGGGAATTGGGTATATATAGGGGAATTAGCAAGACACTCACGAGAGAAGTATTTCCTCTTGTGAGTGCCCTGATTCAGTAGAGAGTTGTTAAGCGGAACGTTCCATTAGATTGCGCCTGCTCCTGCTTCTGGTGAGCGTTGTGTTTGACTCGGTGCCCCGGCGGTCTCGTGATGTCCGCCGAACTGGAAGCGCATAGCGGACATGATTTTGTTGCCGTAGTCGGCGAGTCCACGCGAACTGAAGCGTTCGTAGAGGGCTGCCGTTAGCACAAAAGCAGGTACGCCTTCGTCGATGGCGGCGGCAATCGTCCAGCGACCCTCGCCGGAGTCGGAGACACGTCCCTGGAACTTGTCGAGCGTGGGACTCTCAAGTAATGCGCTCGCTGTGAGGTCGAGCAACCAGGAGCCAATCACGCTACCACGACGCCACAGTTCAGCGATATCGGGCATGTTCAGATCGTACTTGTAGTAGTCGGGACTGCTGATAGGTGCGGTTTCAGCATCAACCGTTTGCTGCTCATTGCCAATGTTAGCGTGTTTGAGGATGTTGAAGCCCTCAGCATAAGCAGCCATGATGCCGTACTCGATGCCGTTATGAACCATCTTCACGAAGTGACCCGCTCCATGTGGACCACAGTGTAAATAGCCTTGTTCAGCCGTACTTCCCTGCACCTTGTCACGACCAGGAGTGCGCTCGACTGCACCGACGCCGGGGGCGAGGGTGGAGAAGATAGGGTCGAGCCGTTGTACGATTTCGTGTTCGCCACCAATCATCTGGCAGTAGCCACGATCCAGTCCCCAGACGCCACCACTTACACCAACATCAAGATAATGAATGCCAAATTTCTTGAGAGTATCGGCGCGGCGAATGTCGTCGTGATAGTATGAGTTGCCACCGTCGATGATCACATCATCCTGTGCGAGCAACGGAATAAGCACCTCTAGCGTGGCATCAACCGAGGCGGCTGGCACCATCAGCCAGACGGCACGAGGCTGGGGAAGTTGCTTTACCAACTCCTCTAAAGAGGTTGTGCCTTTTGTGATTGCGTCCTCATCTAATGCTGCCTGCACTGTGCTGTCGTGACGGGCAGAGCCAATGACGGTATGACCATTGCGGAGGAGTCGCTTCGCCATGTTTGCGCCCATGCGACCCAAACCAATCAATCCAAGTTCCATTATGAAATTCCTTTCTAATCGTTGCCAATGTACACTGAACAAGTTTCCCAAAGAGTGTCTCTTACAGGTATCACGTTTCACCGTGAGCAAAGTGTCCAGTACAGCCCCATTATATTGCATTTTGGCGTTTTGTGTTTATTTGATAAATCGGGTCCCAAGCAAAAGGCGATGAACCACAATTTTGTGGTTGATCGCCGTTTGCTTGAATTGTATAGTTTGTTACGCTGCCTCATAGCCAGTTGCTATTCCCGTCAAAGCTAGTGCAGGATGGTGAATGTGCAAAGCTTCGTTTGCGGCATCAACAACAATGATGTCGTTGGCTACGCACTTGCCTTGCAGAATGGCTTCGGCTAGCATGTCTTCAAGCCTGCGTTGCACGGTGCGGCGT
>CAXUGH010000387.1:0-4586 GCA_964250365.1 uncultured Ktedonobacteraceae bacterium | reverse complement strand
TCCGGTGGGTCTCACCGTCTTCAAAACGGCTGGAGGGTCGCTCCGCGCGGTCCTCGGTGGGTTCGACTCCCATACGCCTCTGTTTATATGCGTGTCTAGTGCTGCGAGAATTACTGTCTATACGTTAGAAGCAGGGCAAAGGAAGCAAGGCCATGAATAAGCAGGAATTAGAGACGCTACTGGAAGAATTTGATGAAGCATTGGTGGAAGCTTTTCCTGGCCCACAGTCGATGCATGTCTTGGTGGTCGGAGGTGCGTGCTTACTTTTTCAAGAGATTATCACACGACCGACGGAGGACGTGGATGTGATTATCTTTGACATGTTGGGAAGTGAGGAAAGTACACTCATCTTCAAGTCCCCACTTGCCGACAAGATTCGTCACATCATTAAAAGTATTGGCAAACGCTATGGACTGAAAGGACAACAGCAATTCTTTTTGAATGATGACTGCTCACCATTTCTCCTTGAGTTAAGCGAGAATGAGTTACCACCGATGCGCTTGTTTAGAGCCTATCAAAAACTGCATCTGTATGTCCCTAGCGACCTAAGATACATCCTAGCGTGCAAGCTCATGGCAGGAAGGCCAACAAAAGACTTTGCCGACATCACCATTCTCTGTCAACGACTGAACGTCTGCAATCGAGCGCAAGCACAAGCTGTCGTGAATCAATATTTTCCTTCTCCTGCACATCAAGCCTTTCATCTGTTGTCTCAAACACTCGAAACGCTGTTTGATGAGTGACGAAGTTTGTACATTCCTCCGAAAGGGCTAGTCAGATAGTCCTCTCTATGGTATGCTATAGTATGAACACAGAGATGATGAGGAAAGATGCAATGACAACTTTTCAATTCAAAACACAAACATTAGCGATGGCCTACGGCGAACTAGCTTCGGGCAAAGAGGACTTTCGCGTCGCTGTGGGCAACTTCATGAATGCCTTCTTCCTCTATTGCGTCGAGAACCGTCAACAACTCATCAATGATTCCATACAGATGCCGGACAATCCTACTGAGGAGCAACGAGGCTGGGCCGCATTTTGTGCTGGAGCAGCAGAATATTTGGCCTCACGGTATGATTTGCAATGTCCCACCTGGGCGCACAATTCTGCTTACTCTATGCCAGAACCCTGGTACACTCTTCCCAACGCTCTTCCGGCGATGCATCGGCACTTTCACAGAACCGCTCCCGAAGCGTTCCGTCGCCGCAATGTGTTCTGTGATGATCATGTGTTCAGTAATGCTCATCCCTCCTCACGCGAGCCAGGGAATCTCGAAGACTTACGACTCAGACGAATGGCAATTCTTGCCGAACTGCCGCAAGAGGAGCGTGAAGCCTACCTTGCCACGCACAAGGCGAAGATGGCAGGCAAACCGCGTGTCCATATCGTCGTGTAATAGGACGTCTTTTTTTCCTATCCCTGATACGCTCTCTCTAAGGTCGCAAGATCGAATTTTTTCATCGGCAGGAATGCCTCCGTGACTCGCTTCATCTGCTCAGGCGTGCCGTTTTGCATCATCTCGCCCATCGGCGTAGGCCAAATCTGCCAGGAGAGGCCAAACTGGTCTTTGAGCCAGCCACATTGTTCGGCTTGTGGATCAGCGGAGAGCTTCTCCCAGTAGTAGTCGATTTCTGCTTGCGTTTGGCAGGGCACAAGAAAAGAGATGGCCTCGTTGAACGTAAAATGGTGTTCTCTTGCACTATCCATATCAGCAAGCCAGGTTCCCAGGAGCGAGAAGTCGGCGAACATGATCGTTCCTTCCTTATCCGGCTCACTCCCTTGAGGATAACGAGCCGTTGTGCCTCGCCTGGAGTCTTTGAAGATGGAACAATACAAATTCATCGCGGCCTCGGCATGACCGGCGTTCTTGCCTGTAAACATCAGCGATGGAGTGATGAAGGGTCGCTCTTCGCCTGTGGGGTTTGTAAGCATGAACTGCCAGGAAAGTCCATATCTGTCCTGTACCCAGCCGTAGTGTTCGCTGAATGGGTAGGAAGCAAGAGGCATAAGAGCTGTACCGCCTTCCGACAACTTCTCCCATAGCTCATCTAAATGCACTCGCGCATCGCTGTCCTTTGATGGGTCGAAGTTGAGAAGAAATGAAACCGAAGGATTGAATGTGAAAAACGGGCCAGCACTAATTGCCATGAATGGCTGATTGGCGAGCGTAAACGAAACAAGGTCACAATCGCCTGAGGGGGTATCGTGCAACGTTACGATATTGGTTACTGTTGAATCGGGCAGTAAAGACGTGTAAAATTGGGCGGCCTCTTTCGCTTCTTTGTCAAACCATAGATGGGGTGTGATTGTTGCCATGATGTTATTCCTTTCTTTGCTCGTCCGTTGGGATTTTCGTTCCCTCATTCTTTTCTTAAACCGCATAATTGGTGCATCCGGCAATTCGTTGGGGGAGCGCACATTGCTTCGCTCGTGCGCGGATGCGATAAATCGGGTCCCTACAACCCCTTGTTTTTTGGTGGATGCACCAATAATTAGACTCCTACAATCCCTCGACGCGTGGTGGATGTACCAATATTATATTCCCTGACAGGGGGGTGAAAAACGGAAATGAGGTGGAAGGTTTTTCTATCCTGTTATCCGGTGATCATGCGGTACAGATGGCGACGTACTGCGCGTTCGGGCAGAGAGAAAGCGGAATGACTCGATGAGCGGTCGGAGACCCTTCATACCCTGTTGTCGCCAGCGTTCATTCCAATCCTTTCCTCTGTTGTCCTGTGGTGGTAGACAGACGCTTACTCTTAATCCAGCGCGGCGAAAGTGTTCCGCTAGTCGCTCGGTGGCCTCATGACCACCTGCATCGCCGTCAAGCGCGAGGAGGATATGTTTCACCTGTCCAGGTATCCATTCAATGGGAGCAGCGGTTCCCACGAGGGCGACTACCTCCTCAGCAGCAAATCCAGCGGAGAGCAGTGCTAGCCGATCAAATCCGCCCTCGACCAATACAATGGTCTCTGCCAGTTGGTCGAACTCGCAGAACCAACCCGCTGGATTAGTCTTAATCCACCGTCTTGGACTATCTGGTTGCTCAAGCATGGCCTTATGCTGACGTTCATTCATACTTGGTTGCCAACCCCATAGTGAGCGACCGATCATACCGACACCGTGCGGAGATACCAGTGGGAACACAATCCGATTCGCCCAACGTGATAGCAGGTGCCGCTGTTCTGCTTCGAGGTGAGCCAAGCGGTCAAATGGGAGATAGCCTATGCCCGTTGCGACGGCTGTCTTTAGTGGAATACCGCGTTGATAGAGATACGCCCGTGCTTTGGGCGTATGCATAAGTCCGCGCCGTAGCGAGTGGCTCAGGGAAGCGAGCAAAGCTGCCTCTTCGCGCTGCCATAGTGCTGTTTCTTTTTGCGGATAGAGCAACACAAGCTGTCGTGCCAGCGGAGGCATGAATCCTTGTGCGTGAAAATTGTCATAGAGAGGTGTTCGGTAAGGCACTTCAGCACGCCCACTCAGTCTCGCAGCGGCTTTAGGGTTATACTCCTCCACCAGCACAGTCGCATTACAGGCGGCGTTGAAGCAGTGTCCCCAACCTGTCGCACGGGAAATCGAGAGCGAGCGTTGGTGATCGCTGCCATGTATATGGCAGTAGACCCGTATATAGTCGCCAACCTGGATTGGAGAGCGCAGGTCTCTTTGCGAGACAATGTGTATATGTTTGCCGTGATATGTCGTAACGCTTCGCATGGTCTGATATTCTCCGGTGTGCTACCTACCAACATCTTCCAACTCCGCTACATAATTTTAGAATATATGTTCTATTTTTAGAACGAGTTGGGAGGGGTAAAAGTGACATCATCAGGCGACTATTCCGCTCTGCAAAACTATGATATTATGAATATGCAAAATTATGAGAATAATGACAGAGTTAAGGATGGATAAGACGTATGTGGGAAAGCGATGTACAAGAAGAGAACGCTGTGAGAGCGTGTTCCTTCTGTGGAAAAAGCCAGGATCAGGTGCTTCGACTCACGAGGGGTCCAGGGGGTGTGCATATTTGTGATGAGTGCGTCGATTTGTATCGTGAGCATATTGAGAAAGAGGTGGGAAAACCTGTAGACAAGGTGAAGATGATACAGGTTTGTAGTGCTTGTGGAACTCGCCCTCCTGCGAGTCATCGGTTTTGTTATAATTGTGGGAATCGGCTGATTCTGGATTAGCTCTCGTCTTCATTGATTATGTTTTTCCTTCTCTTGGATACGTTTCTCAACCCTCGCTAACATGCTGATTCATCACACCCTCGTCCCCACTGATCCTGTTTTCCCTCTATTGAACACGTTCCTCAATCTTCGCCAACATGGTCAATCGCTCACAGGGTGTGATGAATCAGACCCGTACACGATGCTCGATGCTCGTCGACAGAATCAATGGGGACGAGGGTGTGATGAATCAGACCCGTACACGATGCTCTATGTCTCCCAATGGGATCGATGGGGACGGGAGTGTAATGAATTATTGCCCCTACTATGGTATTATACATGCTGCAGGATTATCGTTTTGGGAAGGGTTGCTATGGCTATTAAGAAGAGTGAGTTGTATAGTTCGCTGTGGAAGAGTTG
>CAXUGH010000386.1:0-4622 GCA_964250365.1 uncultured Ktedonobacteraceae bacterium | reverse complement strand
CGCCGCCCTCTCACCGCAAACATTAGATGAGAGCATTCGCAACTTCTTTCAAGACGAACACCTGCGCCAACTTTTCGACCGTTATGCGACCTATAACGGCTCGTCGCCCTATTTGGTGGCATCGGTGTATAGCATCATTCCCTATGTGGAGATGGCTGATGGTGGCTGGTATCCGCGTGGTGGCATTTATGCAGTTGCACAGGCGTTGGAGCGGTTGGCGCGTGAACTGGGTGTGATTATCGAGACGAACTGTGATGTGCAGCGTATTCTGGTGGAACGAAACGAGGCGCGAGGTGCTGTGCTTGCCGATGGGCGTGTGCTGAGAAGCGATATCGTGATTGCTAATAGCGATGTTGTGACGACGCATAGAGAACTTTTGTCACCTGCTCTTGGTAAGCAACGACGTGTAAAACGCTTGGATCAGTTAGAGCCGTCGTGCTCTGGCTTTGTGCTACTGCTCGGACTCGATAAACAGTATCCACAACTCGCTCATCACAATATCTTCTTCTCCGATGATTATCCCGCCGAGTTCGACGACCTGTTTAAGCGGCGTATTCCCTTGCGTAACCCGACGATTTATGTCTGTGACACGAGCCGTAGCGATTCGACACAGGCACCACCTGGACACGAAAATCTGTTTATATTGGTGAACGCTCCCTATCTCACAGCACAGAGCGATTGGCAGCGTGAAGCACCTGCATATCGTGACCGTATTCTTGATATACTGGCAAGTTACAAGCAGATAGATTTGAGCGATGTACGCGAACACATTGTTTATGAATCAATCCTAACGCCCCAGGATTTCTACGAAAAATATGGTGCTAACGCTGGCTCGATCTATGGCCTCTCCTCGAATCATCGCATGGCACCCTTCACACGCCCCGGCAACAAATCGCACATCCGCAACCTCTATTTCGTCGGTGGTAGCACACATCCGGGCGGCGGCGTACCTCTAGTGATGTTGTCTGGGAAGATTGTAGCAGACCTTATATCACAATAAGAATAACTCGTGTGTACGAACACGCCGTGTTCGTACACACGAGTTATTCTTATTGTTCAACTTTCATTGCTTTGCGTAGAAACTCGCCCTCCTCAGGTGTGTACGGCATGGGGAAGGGTCTTTGTTCGGCAGGCATGTTGGCAACGTCTTGCCACATGCTGTTCAACCCTTGTTGGATGCCTGTATTCCCTTGTGTGAAGCCGCTCACGAGAGCTTTCCACTGCGCTACAAGTGCTTGCGCCTCTGGTCCCGCTGGGTCTTGTCCAGTGGCGACGAGCCGCTTCAATTCGGCAAAGGCCACGTTCCATTGTTGTGTAAGAGCGCGTTGATCCTCTTCGGTCCAAGTCTTGCCATGCTCAGCTATCTCTTGCCTCTGCTCTTCGGTATAATGTTTCTTGCTCAAGTTCTCCATCATCTGGCGTTGCTCAGGCGGAAAGTATTTGTCCTGCCATTCTGCGTTCTGTGTCATTTGTAGCACCTGAATCACATGTAACAACGAATCCCAGTTCAGCTTGTTCGCCTGTGACAACTCTTGCGCCTCAGTGATTGCCTGAAGAACGGTATCGAGTTGCGTTCTGCGCTCCTCCATCATGGCTCTTTGCAGTGCCAACGACTCTTGTAAAAGAGTCGGGCCGACCTGTAGACATTGCTGAATCTCTTGTAGCGAGAAGCCAAGAAATTTCAGTGCCAGAATTTGTTGAAGACGCAACAGGTCGGTATCGGTATAGAGTCGGTAGCCGCTCTCCGTATACTGAGAGGGCGAGAGTAGCCCCATCTTGTCGTAGTAGCGCAACGTGCGAACCGAGACCGATGCTTTTTGTGCGAACTCACTGGTATGATAAAATCTGTGATTCAAGGTGTTCCTCCTTTCTCTTGCGAAGTATAAAGCATGACGTTACGTCATACTCAAGCCTTTTTGCAGAGAATTTTCGGGAACAAAAAATATTGCACACGCAACCGCGTATGCAATATTTTTTGTTCCCGAAAGAATTTAGTCGGCGTTTGCTACGCTACCCTCTTCGTCATGTGCGAACGAGAGCGGTCGCGCCACATGTTCCAGTGATTTCCCTTCGGCATCAACGGCGAAGAAGATGGCGATGACACCCGCGATAATCATCAAACCGGCACCGAGCAGGTCGCCATAGAAGACGTTCTGCACTTTACCTGTTGAGATTAAGGCACCGAATATCAGAGGTGCCGAGGCTCCGCCCACTGCCGTACCAATCGCGTAGAAGAATGCGATGGCAAGGGCACGCGTCTCTAACGGGAAGATTTCGCTTACCGTCAGGTAGGCCGAGCTTGCACCCGCCGAGGCAAAGAAGAAAATGACTGACCAACAAATCGTTTGTGTTACAGCGTTGAGAATGCCCTGTGTGAACATCCAGCCCGTAAGAATGAGCAACGCCCCCGATAGGATATAGGTAAAGCTAATCATCTTCTTGCGCCCAATTGTATCGAAGAGACGACCAATTGTGAGTGGTCCAATTACGTTACCTATAGCAAATGGTACGATGTACCAGGGGACTTGATCGGAGGGAACTTTATAAAAAGTTGCCAGAACAAGCGAATAGGTAAAGAAGACCGCGTTGTAGAGAAACGCTTGCCCGACCATCAGCGAAAAGCCCAGTAGTGAACGTTGTGGATATTGCTGGAACATCGTCTTCGCAATCTGTCCAAAGCTTACTGAACCTCGTGGACGAATCGAGATCGTGCCCTCTGGCTCCGGTAGCTCGTTAATCGAGTCTTCCTTCATCACCTCGCCCTCGATCATCTTCACCACGCCATCTGCATCCTCAAAGCGTCCATGCATCATCAACCAGCGTGGACTCTCTGGTACATAGCGACGTATCAGGAGTACCGCTAGACCAAGAAGCGCACCCATACCAAATGCGAGACGCCAGCCGAGGTCGATTGGCAACAGCTTGGGATTGAGCAGAAACGCAGTTGCAACGGCACCGAACGCCGTACCAAGCCACCATGTGCTGTTGATTGCAAGGTCTGTCCAGCCACGCGCACGCGCCGGAATCAGTTCGTCAATCGCGGAATTGATCGCTGCATACTCACCACCGATACCCATACCTGTCAGAAAGCGGCAGGCGACGAACCAGTAGAAATTGAAGGAAAACGCCGTTGCCACTGTAGCAATAAGATACAGGGCAAGTGTGAGCATGAAGAGGCGTTTGCGTCCAAGATGATCCGTCAAGCGACCAAAGGCCAGTGCCCCAATGACCGCGCCAATGATATAAATGGTACCTGCCACGCCAACATCTAATGTAGTGAAGTGGAGCGTTTGTGGACTCTTGAGAGTATCCGCGATAGAGCCAACAATCGTGACCTCTAATCCATCAAGAATCCAGGTGATGCCAAGCGAAACAACGACGACCCAGTGCCAGCGACTCCAGGGCAAGCGATCCATTCGAGCGGGTATATCTGTCTTGACCGCTTTTGTGTTATCGGCTGTAGTACTCATAGCTCTATGCTCCTTTTTGGAACGAGGAGTGCATCGATGCATCTCCATTCGTCTAAGCTACGAACTTACGGGTTCTCTTCCTCTGCAAAAAAGAAATAAGTCCCCTTGAAATTTCCTACAAAAATGGTGAAGTGTATGAAGAATGCTACGAATAGCATGTAGTTATACAACGGGATGCACAATGGTTCGGTTTCATTGTGTGACATTTGCAAAATCCATGCTATAATCTCATTATTCAAATTATTTTGTCGAACGAAAGACAATTTTTATGGACTTGACATACTTTAATAAAGGAAATCAGCAGCAAAGCCAGCCCTACATCAGGTCTGGTCTCTTTTGCATGCATGTAAGTCCATAAAATAGTAGACACAAGCAGTCGCCCGACCTACAAAGGTCTGGCGACGTTTTTTGTGCTTGATAACCTCAAGTTTCTGAAAGGGAGCGTAGTATGAACACAAGTTTTTTTGTACGTGGCCTATTGATAGGTCTTTCTATCGCTGCTAGCGTCGGTCCAATGAGCATTCTCTGTATTCAACGCACACTACACAAAGGGCAACGCTACGGACTCGTTTCAGGTCTAGGCATTGCAACGGCGGATGCTGCTTATGGATGTGTTGCGGGCTTCGGTTTAACGGCGATTTCGCAATTTCTCGTGAGTCAACAATTCTGGTTTCGCCTTCTTGGGGGACTATTCCTTGTCTATCTTGGCATCAAAACGCTATTGAGCAAACCGCCCGAACGAGCGGTAGAGGCGAGGAAGGCAGATAACTTCATCACGGCCTACCTATCTACTCTGCTGCTCACGCTCACAAACCCGCTCACCATTCTCTCGTTCGCCGCCATCTTCGCGGGTATCGGCGTCGGTAGCGCAAGCAAAAGCTACACCTCAGCAAGTCTTGTCGTACTCGGCGTCTTTCTCGGCTCAACGCTCTGGTGGTGTATATTAACGAGTGTCATCAGTTTATTGAGGAGGCGATTTACTACTACATGGTTGCTATGGATCAATAGAGCGTCTAGTGTGATTATTATTCTGTTCGGGATTGTTGCACTGATCGGTCTACTGTAGGTGCCTAATTTATGAGGCCCTCGGACCCGCGCAACAAATTGCGCTCCCCACGGGATAGCACATTTTTAAACTACACCAAAAAATGT
>CAXUGH010000385.1:0-4623 GCA_964250365.1 uncultured Ktedonobacteraceae bacterium | reverse complement strand
ATATTCTATCTGCGTTTCCATAGAAACTCCTTACTTTTTGCGTTCTAGCAGAACGACGGGAATAATGCGTGTGGTCTTCGCCCGAACGTCAGCGAGACCAGGTAACTTTTGTAACTGGATGCGCCAGAAGTGGTCCCACTCCGCACTTTCGATGACAGTGGCTCTGGCCTCGAACTTCTCGGAGCCAAGCTCAACAGTCACATCAGGGTGTGCAACCAGATTGTAATACCAAGCAGGATTAGTTGATGCACCCCTATTGCCAGCGAAGACGTAGATGAGGCCGCCTTCGGACAAATATGCCATTGGGTTAGTACGAGGTTCGCCACTTTTTGCTCCCGTCGTCGTCAGCAGAAGCAGGGGGACGCCAGCGAATTGACCACCAACGTTGCCTCCGTGGGTACGGAACTCTTCGATGATCTGGTAATCTCGGTCATTCAAGTTCTGTCTCTCAGTCATGTATATCTTCCTTGTGATAGCATTTTATACGTATCCTGGGCCTTTGAAACGGTCAACGATATTTGGATCATGCCTCGTTCGTGAAGTAGTAATCCTGGTCAAGATCTGCTAGGAGAGCAGGTTGCACAGGGTGCCACCCTAACCTCTGTTGAGTGAGTGTACTCGATACAGGATTGTCCATTGAGAAAACGAGTCCGAGCCTGCCAAAGTGTTCTGTGGCTTCCTCGACAGACAGAGTGACGACTGGAACACCCAGGCAGCGACCAATGGTACCTGCAATCTCGCGCACCGGAACCCCTTCGTCAGCGACGCCATGAAATCGTGAGCCTGCTGCCGCGCTTTCCAGTGCCTGCCGGAAGAGACGTGCCGCATCGAGTCGATGCACTGCAGGCCAGCGATTCAATCCATCACCTGGATACGCCGACACGCCCTTGGTGCGAGCAATGGTGATGAGGTTCGGGATAAAACCGTGATCGCCCTCGCCATGCACTGATGGTGGAAGTCGCACGACCGACGCGCATACTCCGCGCGAGACCAGCGAGAATGCCGCGTCCTCTGGATTACGGGGAATAGCCAGACTGGCATCTAGCACATCCTCCTCTGTTGCAAGGCGACCTGGCAACAGAAAAGCAGTTCCAGAGGTCACGACCAATGGGTGCTCAGTTCCCACAAGTGCCGTGCCAAGTGCCTCGATAGCACGTCGCTCAATTTCAGCCGCCTCCGCATAAGCGGAACTGCTGGTTCGTCCAGCAAGAGTCATAAAGGCGGTATGAATCACACCGTCCGAGGTAGCCGCACCACGACGTAAGCTGTCAAGGTCCTCTAGCGTGCCACGATGTATCTCCGCGCCGACAGAGGCTACTTTAGCGGCGGCTTCCTCTGAGCGGGCTAAGCCGAGGACCTTATGACCGGCTGCTAAAAGCTCGCGGACGACGGCGGAACCAATGAATCCGGTTGCGCCGGTGACGAAAACTTTCATAGAAAATTCCTTCATTTATAGCAGATTTCGCGTAACTGAATAGGTGTTGGTGTGCGTGTTTGCACCTAGACCTGCACGAGTTCTCTGGTTTGTGCCTTCTCGATGGGTCCACTCACCTCACCCGTCACTAGTGTATAATGAGGGAAATGGTTTAACAAGAGAAGCGTTTATCCTAGCACTGGCACTGCTAGTTTCCGGTTACATCACTGTGTGGAGAAGGTTGCATACCTATGAATCAATGGGAGTTGGATCGTCATCACGAGTTAGCAGCGTTCTTGCGGAGCCGCCGTGCGCGCATATCGCCAGAACAGGTTGGATTATCGAGAGGCCAGCGTCGGCGTATTCCGGGCTTACGGCGAGAAGAGGTGTCTCTGCTCGCCGGAGTCAGTCCTGAGTGGTACACCAGACTGGAGCAGGGACGGGATATTCACGTCTCGACACACGTGTTGGAAAGTCTAGCGAGCGCATTGCAGTTGGATGCGAACGAACGCGCCCATGTATTTTTGCTCGCGCTCAGACAGCCACCTCCAGTAGAAACGTTTTCACCGCCGACAATCAGCCCAATCTTCCAACAGTTGCTCCATCAACTTGGGACGATTCCGGCGTGCGTCGTTGATGCTCGTTTGACTGTGGTGGCGTGGAATGCAGCCTTTCGCGTCATTTTTGGCGATTACGCCACACTGCCTGAGCGAGAGCGGAACGTGATCTGGAGATTATTCACGCTCCCGATGCCTCGGCAAGGAAGCCAGGAGTGGGAGGAGCTGGCAGGAGTGTCTCTGGCGCAATTTCGCGCTGCCTATGCTCGTTTTATCGACGATCCCTGGTGGGCTACGCAGATCGCAGAACTCTCCCGGATCAGTCCAGAGTTTCGGGCATTATGGACCCGTCATGAGGTACACAACGTGTCGGAAGGACACAAAACAATGCATCGCCCGCTGGTCGGAAAACTGTCCTTTGATTTTCTCTGGTTCCAGGCGGTCGATTCCTCCGATCTGCGACTACTGATTCACACGCCGCAAAGCCATTCTGGGACCGCAGAGAAAATCGAGCGGCTTCTGGCTGCGGAAGCCTAATGGGCAAGTACAGGATACGTACAAATATCCACCACAAGTCGCTAGAATCACTTGCCGCGCTAATCAGGCTTTCATATCAGCTGTAATAGATTTTTGCACGTATCCTGGACTTATCTCTACTCGGCGAGCGGTGGGCCAGTTACAATCATCCCATACTTCTCTCCAAGGGCGATAGCCCTTGGCATATCCAGTTCTGGTGCTAAGTAGAGCGAACGGGCCTCTTCAAAGAGTCCGCGCAGCCCACCTGGAATATAGGTAAGCAACATTTTCCCTGCGTTTTTCCCAATACAGCACCACGTATGGGATGTTCCGGCTGGAACACGCACAAAATCTCCTGCAGAAGCCGTAAACACCTGATCGCCTAACTTCACACGATATGTTCCTGCTAAAAAGTAGAACAGCTCATCTTGCGTGTGTGTATGCTCTGGAGGCCCAGGGTTCGGCAATGTCACCACTTCAACCTGGTCATATTTCCCTTCAGTCGTTTCTCCTGTCGCTTTCCATGTCATAAATTCGCCACTGGCGAGAAAGATGGAGGGTCCTTCGTCGGCCCGAAAATGTAAGCCGGAAGTATCAGTAGACATATTTCACCTCGTTTCAGTAGAACTTCAATAAACGCCTCTGGCACGCATTACGAAAAGCCAAATCTCTTTACATGTTTGCGTTGCCAACAATATCCGTGACTGTGCGAAGACGACCGATGTTTGGAAAAATGTAATTCTGAACATACTCATGCTCTGCCTGCGTGAACCCTGTCATGGCATCGATGGCGAAAATGACGTTATAGCCATACTGAGATGCCTCTCTTGCCGTTGTGTCTACTGCCAGACCGGAAGAGATACCGCAAAGCACTAGCGTCGTGATACCTCGGCGACGGAGTTGCAGGTCAAGGTCGGTGCCGTAAAACGCTCCCCATTGCTTCTTCGTCACGATGTGATCTGTAGCGTTTCCACTCAGTTCGGGAACAATCTCATTCCACCCTTCCACAAAATTCGGGGGTGGTGCTTTCCGATCTAACAGGGGATTAAACATGTCTTGTCCATCACTCGTTGACACTCGCACAAGTGCAACAAACGAGTTGTGTGTATGGAAAGCTTCAACCAGTTTGGCGGCATGAGCAACAACCTGCTCTGCTGAACTGGGAGCGTACTGATTTCCGCTTATCCATTTCTGTAAATCAAGCACGACGAGGGCTGTTGTTTTCCAGTCAAAAAGTTGTGTCATTCTTCGATACTCCTTTGTTATAAGCATTATCTTTGGGACATCTAGTACGAATGGCTTGCTTGCCATGACAAAAGTGTATAATAAAGAGCATCCTTATACGAGATGAGAGGTTATCATAGGAGTGTGACTCCTATAGTACTGATAAAGGAAGAAGGAGACACAGAAGATGATAGAAGGAGAACAGCAAAAGCAGCGACGCCTGAAAGAACTCGGAGACTTCCTGCTGACGCGGAGGAAGCGGCTTGCTCCAGAACAGATCGGGCTTCCATCAGGAAGCAGGCGACGAACACCTGGACTTCGACGTGCAGAAGTAGCTCACTTGGCAAGCGTCAGTGTTGACTGGTATACATGGTTGGAACAGGGACGTTCAATTACTGTCTCTACGCAAGTTTTAGAAAGCATTGCACAAACATTACACCTGGATGCCAATGAGCGAGAACATCTCTTTTTCCTAGCTCATCAGCAACCGCCACTAGAAAGAGTGCCAGCACGCCCGGCAGTAAGCACAACGGTTCAACACTTTCTTGATCATCTCGGCACAAGTCCAGCGTATGTGACAGAAGAACATTGGGATGTTGTAGCCTGGAACGATGCTGCATGCGCCGTTTTTGGAGACTTCGGGCAGATGGCGACTCAGGAACGCAATCTCATCTGGCGCATGTTTCTATCGCCGAGTCACCGTCAGATGCTTGTCGATTGGGAAGAGCATGCACAACAGGTCCTTGCACAATTTCGAGCGAGTTGCGGTCGCCTTTTTGACGACCCACGGATGACAGAACTTCTCGATGATTTGATGACGACCAGTCCTGAGTTTCGGGCATGGTGGCCTGACCATGAGGTTCTACGCATTCCAGAAGGGAAAAAGGTATTCAATCATCCTCAAAAAGGATT
>CAXUGH010000384.1:0-4626 GCA_964250365.1 uncultured Ktedonobacteraceae bacterium | reverse complement strand
TCGAAGAACACAACTACCTTTTTCGCATTGAGTCTGCTCTCGGCATACTTTGCTCCCTGAATACCCTGTACCTTGTTAGCAGGTGCTACGCGGAAAAAGTAGGGCGAGACGCCTGAAAGCGAGTCGGCAGATGCGGTCTGCGACACCATCGGTATGTGTGCATTCTCCAGTGTCTGAACCGCTACCTGTGTGCGTGTACTGAAAGGCCAGCCCATCACACCAACAAACGTTTTGTCGGACTGCGCCAATTGCACGATCTGTTGCGCCACCAGAGTAGCATAATTGGCTTTACTAGCAGAACTGGCAATCAGCAAGCGTACCTTCATGCCGCCGTTAAGCGTAGCGTTATCGTTGAACTCTTTTTGAGCGACATAGGCACCTTGCAGGTCGTCACGGCCTACGCCGATATTATCAGATGAAAGCATCGTCGCAACGACGAGCGTAACGTACTTGCCCGAACTCACGGCGCGTTGATCTTCGACATAGATCGCCGACTCCGCGTCTTTGCTATCTGTTGCGATAGCCTGCCTGTAGAGAGAAGTGGCACCCTGCTGATCGCTCTTAAAGGTATTTGCGGCCTGTGTCTTGTAGCTACCACCCGCGCCACTGGTATCGAAGGCAAACGAGCCATCGCTGATACCAATCGAGTCGTTAGTAGGACCATAAGGCTGCACACCAATACCACTTGCAGGAGGCGTAAAGGTTTGTGTACTTGTGGTCGGCGTACTGGCAGTCGTTCCCGTCGTGCCCGTTGTCGTACTACTGCTACCTCTAAGTAGGTTAGGCACAACTGAGAAGAGCAACACAATAATCGCAATCACAATCAGGAGCAAACCTAGATTGCGTATCAACCCGTTATTGTTGCGCTTCGGCTGCTGTGCTGGGCGTGTGCCGTACATACCAGCTTGCTGCTGTTGCGAGGCGGCGACAGGACGTGCAGGCTGTGGCTGCGGACGCGATTGTGCAGCAGGACGCGCAGGCTGTTGTTGTGGATACGGTGTTGGTTGTGGGCGCGGTGCCGATGGCGGCGGAGTCGCAATTGGACCCGATGTACCTAGTACGTAGCTACTGGTGTCGCCCGCTGTATTAAACGAACGCGCCAGAATATTGTCCACGTCGCGCTTCATGTCTGCCGCCGTCTGATAACGCTTGTTCGCGTCGATGTTTAACGCCTTCGTCAAAATTGAGTCGAGGGCTTGCGACAGCTTGGGATTGAGCGAACGCGCCGATGGATACGCGAACGGCGGGTAGTTGCGCGGGTCACGGTTCGTAACCAGATGATGCACGGTCGCCGCCAATGCGTAGAGATCCGAGCGTCCGTCGGCGTTGCCTTGATACTGCTCTGGTGGCGCATAGCCAGGAGTGCCGAGGGCGGAGGTCTGCTTGCGTTTCGCATTCTTGTTCTCGTCGGCACGCGCGATGCCAAAGTCCACGAGGTGTGCGCGTTTGTCTTTCGCCCCGATGATGATATTCGCGGGTTTGATGTCGCGGTGTACAATCGGCGGCGTCTGATGCTCAAGGTAATCGAGGATATCGAGAACCTGCGACATATAGCCAAGGGCCTCGCGCTCCGACATCGGCGCGTTGACGCGTTCCATACGGTCTTCGAGATTCTCACCCGCTACATACTCTTGCACCATGAAGGCGCGTGTGCCTTCCTGAAAGTAGTCGGTGACATTCGGCACCAGAGGGTGGTCAATGTTTGCCACCGTCTCTACCTCGCGCTCGAAGTTGCGTACATCCTCTTTGCGCTTCTCCGGGTCGGTATTGTCGGAGATGAGTTCTTTGATGACGACCAGCTTGTTCGAGACGCGCGTGTCCTTCGCAAGCAGAGCGGCACCCATACCCCCTTGTCCCAGGATTTTCTCGATCACGTAGCGACCATTTTGCAGCTTCTCGTTTGGGGTCAGCGTGCGTGACGTGCCAGTATTACCACTGCCACCAAACGTCGTGATACCGCTCGAACTTACTGGATTCGCTACACTTGTTGCCGTTGGCACACTATTGGTAGGAGCATTTTGCAGAAACGCTCCACAGTTGATACAAAAATCTTCACCCGCCGGATTGTTTGTTCCACAATTAGGACATCTCATATGTTATTGCCTATCGTTGCTATTACTCACTTAAAAAATTGACCCTCTACCGGAAGTTCCATGTGAATCTTCCCCTGCGAGTCAACCGATAAAATTACTATCGCTTTATTTATGGGATCGCCATCAGACCCAAAGGCTATCTGACCACTTACTCCCTGAAATGCCGTCTCCGTTAATGCCTGCAACAGATTGTTTGATGTGATCTGCGTCTTTACGTTGTTCAGGGCCGTCTTACAAGCATTGAGAAGAGCGACAGTTGCATCATATGATAATACTACGTCATTATCGGGACGAGTATACCCATAACCAGAGTGAGAGCCGTTGCCCGAAAACGCCTGCGAATATGCCAGGAAAAATGACGGTTTACGAGCCGTTTGTCCCAGGATATCCCACTCGTCAGGATATGCAAAGGCGGTGAAGCGCAGGTGTGTAAAACCCGCTCGCGCACTACTTTGATAGCCATTCAGTTCGTATAATGCATCGCCGCCCATCACTGGAATGTTGTTCCCTGACGGCAGATTCGTTAGCAGCGTGCTGATATCTGCAGCATAGCCAGAGAAATAAAGAATTGAAGGATTATGCTGTAAGGCATCCTGCAAGAGCGTTGCGAAATTGCTTGTCTTGCCAACGGTATACTCTTCTTTAGCAACAATCTGCTTGCCATCATGCTCGAATTGCGTCACAAAATCATTCGCCAAGCTCTGACTGTAGGAGTCGGCAGGATCGACAAACAGCGCTGCACTATTGGCGTGCAATATCTGTTCTGCGTAGCGGGCACCGGATACTCCCTGAATTTTATTGGAAGGTACGACGCGGAAAAAGTAGGGCGAGATATTCGTGAGTTCATCGCTCGACGATGTTTGTGAAACCATCGGAATATGCGCTTCGCTCAAGACGCGGATGGCATCGAGCGAACGCGAGCTAAAAGGCCAACCCATTACACCGACAAATGTTTTATCGTGCTGCGCCAATTGCACAATCTGCTGTGCAACGTTCATCGCGTAAGTCGCTTTGCTACCCGAATTGGCAATCAATAAGCGAACTTTGAAGCTCCCTGGCAACTTCGCGCCATCATTAAACTCTTTTTGCGCGATGTAGGTCCCTTGCAGGTCGTCACGTCCCACGCCAACGTTATCAGGCGAGAGCATTGTACCAACAACAAGCGTTACATAAGGACCGCCGGAACTGACAACGCGCTGATCCTCCAGGTAAATAAGTGCCTCGGCGTCGTTCGGGTCCTGTTCAAGAGCCGAGCTTAGTGCTGCGATCACTCCATCGCCCTCATTCCGCTTGAAATGGTCCGCCGCCTGCTGTTTCATCGGTCCATCACTGCGCTCAGTATCGAAGATAATCGAGCCATCGCTGATACCGATGATGTCACTCCCAATCTTTGTCACGCCAATACCACTACTATTAGTAACAATCGGAGTCGCCGTACTTCCGCTTGTCTGTGCGTGTGGCAGAAAGTTGAAAGCCAGGAATGTACTTCCAATGATCAACAGTAGCAACAAAAGTGCCAGTCCAACGTAAAGACCTGTACGCCTTCTTCGCGGTTGCGGTGCAGGAGTATATCCTTGTTGCGGTGTCAAAGGTTGCAAGGGCGTAACTGGGAGAGCCACACTTACTGGCGAGCGTTGCACGGGAAACGTTGCTCCTGTTGTCTGAGTAGGAATTGCAGGATAGGTTCCACTCGTGCTAGCTACAGCCGTTGCCTCGTCTCGCGCTGGTCCAAAACTACCCAACACATAACTATTGACTTGACCAGAGATGCCGAAGCGTCGCAGTAAAATATCGTCAACATCGCGCTTCATGGCTGCTGCGCTCTGGTAGCGTTGCTGCATATCATTTTGTAAGGCTCGCATTAGCACATTCTCGATCTCCGGCGACAATTGTGGATCGAGCGTTCGCACCGGCGGGTACGAGAACGGCGCGTAGTTGCGCGGATCACGGTTGGTCAGGAGATGGTGCATCGTCGCCGCCAGCGCATACACATCTGAACGCGGGTCGGCGTTGCCCTGATACTGCTCTGGTGGTGCGTAGCCAGGGGTGCCGAGGGCGGCGGTCTGTTTACGTTGTGCATTCTTAGCTTCATCCGCACGCGCGATACCAAAATCTACAAGATGCGCCCGCCTGTCTTTCGCGCCGACAATAATGTTCGCAGGCTTGATATCGCGATGCACAACAGGCGGCGTCTGCTGCGAGAGATAATTCAATACATCAAGTATTTCGGTAGCACAAACCAGCACGTTACGCTCGCGCATTGGCTGGTGCAACCGCTCCATGCGTTCCTCCAGCGTCTCACCCTCGACGTACTCCTGCACCATAAAATAGTGGGGTCCCTCTTGAAAGTGGTCCGTCACATTGGGTATGAGAGGATGATCGAGATGAGCAAGCATGGCGACTTCGCGTTTGAAATTGCGTACATCTTCCTGCCAGCGAGCGGGATCGGTGCTATCGGAGACCAGCTCCTTAATAACCACCAATTTATTATCGAGGCGAATATCTGTAGCAAGCAGTGCCGCACCCCAGACAC
>CAXUGH010000383.1:0-4656 GCA_964250365.1 uncultured Ktedonobacteraceae bacterium | reverse complement strand
ACGGTTTCCAGCCTAATATTTCACATCGTTAGACGCACATCATCCATCAAAAGTCTCACGCAAATCCCATCATTCTGCGTACTATGCCACGCAGGAGAGTTAGTACAGCTATCAGAAACAAGAGTAATCCCACGCCAATAAGGATCAATGGAAGTAACCACGTTATCAGGAAATTATCGATACGACCGTCCTGCGGTGTTGCCGGATGGTATCGTACTGAAACGGCATCACCTTGATGGAAGGTGCTTGAACTATCTGATGATCTAAAACTAATCAGTTGACCATCCTGCGTCCGAAAATGCACATCGGGACTACAACCAGAATTGTCTTCAGAATCATCAAAATGGCACTCGGTAATCACACCTTGTGCAGTGGCTGTACCAGGGAGAAAATTGAGTGTGTCGCGAGCTATGAAGACGCCTACAACGAGAAAGAGCAAACCAACAATGGGTACAATACAACCAGATGCACCTGTACCTCGCCGTCTGTATCCTGCACGATAAAACATACTTACAATTTCCTTCTTTTTTTCTATATTCATGTATCCATGTGTTCTTACTTGAGACCTTCAATTATATTAACGTGCAAGATACTTTTTCATCTCATTTGGATTTACCAACGTTGATGGGATGGTTTTTCGTAGGAACAGGATGCATCCTGTTCCTATGAAAAACCACCCCATCAACGTTGGTAGCCAAGTATAACTTACCATTACGAATTAGCAAACACAGAACGGTTCGTTTGGAGGTAGCTATCAAGCGTCGTCGGCTGCTGACCGAGTATTTGAGCCACGCTATCAGTGACAACCGCCCCTTTCCCTTCGCCATAGAAATGATACAGAGCAACCAGACCATCTGCATACCAGTCTGGAATGCCAGAGGAAATTATGGCACTCCGCAACGCTTCGTCTGGAATATTCACGTACTGAATAGGTCTCTCTAGTAAATGTGTGAACTTCGCCGCAACGTCTGAATAGGAGAGTGCCTCTGCTCCCGTTAGCTCATACGTCTTTCCAATGAGTTGATCGGTTGTCAGAGCTTTTACCGCCACCGCTACAAGATCAGATGCGTCGATAAAACTCACTCTGCTCTGTCCTATCGTGGCGTATAAAGCACTTTGTCCAACAATCGTAGCGCGGTCAGCACGAGCGAAATTCTGCATCATTGCGTTGGGTCGCAGAATGGTATACTGCAATCCCGAAGCTTTCAAATAAGCTTCGGAGTCAGCATGCCAGCGCAGCAACGAAAGTTTTGGCTCGCTATCAGCAGCTAGCACCGAGACATTAACAATATATGTCACGCCTGCTGCTTTAGCAGCATTCACGATGCCTTGCTCCGCTTGCGTTTGAATAGGACTACTTGGCGTTAACAAAAAGATGCGTTCAACACCTGCCAAGAGAGGTTCAAGCTGCTGCGGCTGAGTGTAATCACCCAGAACAGTATCAACGCCTTGCGCCTTCAATTTCTCTTGGGATTCGGTAGTATGTGCCAGCACGCGGAAACGTACATGAGCATCTTGCAACTGCCTCACTAAAAGCTGTCCAACCTGACCAGTTCCTCCAATAATGAGATTCATATCCTCTTTCCTTTCAAAAGACCTTGTTTTCTTTCAGTAGTACCCCTACCGTCTACTCGCTACGAGTGATATACTAACTATAAGTGAGTAATGATGCCTGCACAAGTCTGCACTTTACAGAAAGATACTTACTCGAAAGTAAGAGGAGAGGATATTTATGGAGCAGGATATGCTAGAAATCAAGATCAATATTTGGGATCCAAATTGTCCATCACGCGCTTTACTGAATCTTATTGCGGACAAATGGAGTGCGCTCGTAATTGTCAAGCTTTCGGATGGAGTGATGCGCTATGGTCGTTTACACCGCGAGATTGGGGGCATTTCGCACAAGATGTTGAGCCAAACACTACATAATTTGGAGCGCAGGTCTCTTGTGAAGCGAGTCGTATGTGATACAGTACCACCACAAGTAGAGTACTCTCTCACTGATTTGGGAAGGTCGTTACTCGTTCCATTTGCAAGTTTGGTCGAATGGGCTGAGACGCATGCGGAAGTGTTCTTGTAGGGACCGATGTATCGCGTCCTTGCCGACAGTTGATCGCCACAAGGACGTGACAAATCGGTCCCTACCCCTTTACCTTTACGACGACGTATCAGCATACTCCAACATGGTCAAATCGACGCGTTTGCGAGCCGAGAGTTGACCGCTGTAGGAGGCGCGATAGGTGCCAGAGGTTGGCGCAACGTCGAAGTAGTCGCGTCCAACGGCAATGGTGATATAGCTTAGTGTAGTTTCGCGCTCATGCGTTGGGTCGAACGGCACAACCAGAGCTTTATCGGGCTGTCCCGCAACTGGCAATAGCACCTCAACCCATGCATGTGTGCCACCTTCACCAAGCATATGACCGGAGACGTAGCGTGCAGGTAATCCGCACAAGCGACAGAGAGTAAGCATGATGTGCGCGAAATCTTGACAGACGCCCTTACCAAGCTTGAGTGCTTCAGCCGCTGTTGTACGAATCGTGGTGGTGCCGTTTTCGTACTGCAATGCAGAATAGGACCAGCTATTGATGCGTTGTGCCAGTTCTAGCCCTTGCAAACCCTCCGCTTGTAGTTGAGTGGCAATCTCGTGTAGCAGTTCATCAGGCTGTGTCAAACGTGAGGGTTCAAGCATGCGCGGATCCGAAAGCCATGAGGCATCAATGTAGTGCTGACCACTATCAGCGCGACGCTCGATGACGATCCACGCCTCGAAGTCTATTGCCTCCTCGACAATTGGCACAATCGGGTTCAAGACAAGGTTGCCGAATTCGTCAAGCTCGCTACTCATCTCTGTGGTTGGAGCGGAAACCTCTAAGCGATGCACAACCCGACGCTGGTCGCCGTATTGCTCTGGCGGTACAATCATCAAGAGTTGGCTCAAATCGTAGATGGGGCCGGGATAATCGTAGCGCAGGTGCTGATGAATCAAGTACGCTGTTCGTTGCACACGCGCCCAATCTACGCCTCGGTGATCGAGCAGATGAAGCGACGTAATCTCGGTCTCAAGGTCGTTCTGGCCTTGCTTCATGCTTCAACGGTATCCTCTCTCTGGGTAAAGCTTTTTGTGTGTGTACGCTCGGTGTCAAGCGTGGTTTCGATTGGTACCTCATCGGCCCACACCGTCATACTTTGTAAACGTGGTGAGCCATAAGAAGTAACCATCGCCACATCTAGCGCGTCGCGCCCACGTCCAATTAAGACACGTCCTATGCGCCGCTGATTGTTTCGTGCATCGAACGTATACCACGTTCCACCGAGATACGCCTCGAACCACGCACAAAAATCCATCGGTGCATCTGGCGGCGTCACACCTACATCGGGCAGATAACCAAAGGCGTAGCGGGCGGGAATGTTCATGGCGCGACAGAACGAGACCGCGAGATGCGCGAAGTCACGACATACACCCACACCCTGAGCGCACACATCAGCCGCCGTTGTCGTGGGATTGCTGGTGCCATACTGAAAACGAATATTGTTATGCACCCAATCGCAAATCGCCTGTACACGCGCCCACCCTGGCTCAGTCGAACCAAAGAGCGACCACGCCTGATCAGAGAGTACATCAGAGAGACAGAAACGACTCGGCAGCGTAAACACCAGCGTCTCATCTGGCAACTCTTCAACGGGCACCTGCACCGCATCGGGCACATACGGCTCAAGCTCCCCTGGCACCTCCGCAATAGCGTCATACTGCCATACCTGCTTACCTTGAGGCATGACAAGGCGACGACAGGGGTTGCCAAAACTATCATGATACATGTGAGACTGAATATCGGGGGTCGTCTGCCAACGCTCTTCCACTATCTTGTGCTGCCCATCAGGTCGGGGCTGAACCTGAATTACCGTTGGAGTAGGCCACGTTGCCTCATAACGGAACTCGCATCCTACTCGAATACGCATGCTGTTTCATTCCTTTTTATCGGGGACACCTGAAAGCGTCCTATGGTTATATAGCTGTTATTATATTGTACACTACAAATAGGCTCTGCGTCTCAGAAAATCGGGGAACATGATATGATAGGGGAAGATATTTTATTCACGAAAGCGAGGAGACAAAGAGTGGCAGACCCACGCAATGCGATGGATATCAAACCAGGATACCGAGGTAGAGCCTTCACATCTGACTTGAGCGGACAAGAGTTCTGGCTCGTCGTTGATAAGGGATTTCAGCCAATGGGACTTGTGATGGGCAACTGTATTTATTCAATGGGTGCCGTTCGCAACTGGCTCGTTGGCGTCAAAGGCAACTTTCAGGGCGAACTCAAAGAATATTCGCAGTTGATGTATCAGGCCCGCGAACTAGCACTATCCCGCATGCAATTCGAGGCCGACCAGCTAGGTGCTGATGGCGTAATAGGCGTCGATATCAAAGTCGAGTTTCTACACAACAACGAGTGGATGGAGGTCACCGCAATTGGAACAGCTATCCGTTATGTAGGCGGGGGTGCGAATATGCCACCAGTCGGGCAGGGGCGCGTGGTGATACCGACTAATTGACAGGGAGGCCGCAAGGGTCTCCACTACATTTTCGCCTTCCTATATGTAGGGGAGACCCTTGCGGTCTCCTGCTCATTATCGCATCCCTACGAAGGTTTGTCG
>CAXUGH010000382.1:3879-4657 GCA_964250365.1 uncultured Ktedonobacteraceae bacterium | reverse complement strand
GTATTTAGAAAACCCATATGCAGAGCGATATCGTCGTTGCTAAATCCTTTAGCGATGAGAGAGGCGCATTCTTCCTGGCGTGGCGTCAAGCGTTGTCCACGCAATCGTTTGAGCAGGTAGTTGAGAACTTCGGGGTCGATGAATGTTTCGTTGCGGTACACCACCGTCGCGGCGATGCGTTCGAGGTACGAGGGGTCCATATTATTGAAGAGAGCGTAGCCATGCAAACCCTGTGTACGTTCAGCTCGTCTTGTCGCGCTGCGCGGCGTACCACGTTTCGTGTACTCCTGGCGAAATACCTCGGCGGCAAGCGTCCAGCTAGGGTCTTGTGTATAGATGACGACGCGCAAGTTCGGAGCCACATCGAGCAATATGCGCCCTAGCTCTACTCCATTCCCATTGCCTAAGCGTAAATCGGAAAGGGCTAGCCAGCGCAGTCTCTGTGCATCCTTGAATTGTGGTTCCTGACCCAGCGTCTCTATAAGTTGAATCGCGCTGTCGATATCGCCCACCTGTGCGTACAGAGAGAGATGCGGCGTCTCCTCTACAAACTCGCATATACCTCGCCGTTTGATGGGTGTATCGTCGATCACGATAACGGGAATCTGCTCTTCTTCCATATAGATAGTATACCGTGCGGATGTTACACGATGCAACTATTCAACATAATAATTCCACGAAAGTTCAGTATTTTGTAAGAAAGTACAAAGAAATTTGAATAATTTGTCGTGAAAAACGCGTGTGGCTGAGTCGCCGACTCAGCCACACGCGTTTTTGA
>CAXUGH010000382.1:0-3869 GCA_964250365.1 uncultured Ktedonobacteraceae bacterium | reverse complement strand
ACCAACACCCTGGGGGGGGCCGGCCGCCCCAACCCACAACCTTTTTTTTCCACCGACAAAAGCTCTTTTTTGCTACTGCACAATACGCGGGTAGAGCAACGAACCAATTGTCACCAGCACAGCAGTTACACACAGCAGCACAACAAAATCCAGTGCAAGGTTGCCACCCGCAGGTGGCGCGACTAGCATCAGTTCGCGTAGACCATCGACAAGGTAGGTGAGGGGATTGGCATGCGCGATAGCCTGTAACCACCTGGGCATAATAGCGATGGGGTAGATGGCGTTGCTGGCAAAGAACAACGGCATGGTCAATACCTGACCAATACCCATGACGCGATCTCGCGTCTTGAGCAGACAAGCGATAATCAGCGAAAAGGTGGAGAAGCACGCTGCACCTAGCACAACCAGCACTATCACACCGAGCAGGTGAAGCGGATTGAAGTTCATATGGACACCTAGCACAAGTGCCAGCAGATAGATAACAAGGGCTTGCGGCAATGCCTTAACACCGGTCGCAAGTGCCTTGCCAAGCACGAGAGAGCCGCGTGGTGTGGGACTCGCCAGGAATTTATGAATCACGCCAAGGTCGCGCTCCCAGATTACGGCGATACCTGTAAAGATCGACAGGAACAGCACGCTTTGCGCCAGGATGCCCGAAGACAGATAGTCGAGGTAGCTTATCCTGCCAGTAGGAATAGCGCGTATTTGGGCAAACACTTCTCCGAATATCACCAACCACAGCGCGGGTTGTATCGCGCGTGTGACGATATCGGTTGCGTCATGACGTAGCTTTCTGACTTCCCATTCGACAATCGTACCGGTTTTGACGACAAAATTTACTAGGCCGCCAAGCGGCGAAAGCGCCTTTGGTTGGGCAACTGCGACACTAGCCAAG
Source organism: uncultured Ktedonobacteraceae bacterium (assembly GCA_964250365.1). Taxonomy (GTDB): domain Bacteria; phylum Chloroflexota; class Ktedonobacteria; order Ktedonobacterales; family Ktedonobacteraceae; genus JBBQVS01. The sequence continues at coordinate 2,974 of CAXUGH010000382.1, read as the reverse complement.
CCTGCGGGCTGTACGTCTTGCTCTTGAAGTTTCACGGTAGCTTCCTCCTGATTCTAAAGCGTCACCTGCGTAATGAATGAATACCTCATCTAAGGTCGTATGTTCGTCGCCAACGTTGGCTTTGAGTTCGGCTGGCGTACCAATCACGGCAATCTCGCCACGATGCATGATGCCAATGCGGGTACAGAGGCTATCAGCCTCCTCCATAGAATGTGTCGTGACGAAAATCGTCATATTCGTTTCTGTCTTCAAACGCATTAGGTGTTCCCAGATCGCCTGTCGCGCCACAGGATCGAGGCCGACGGTTGGCTCGTCGAGGAACAGCACCTGTGGTTGGTGCAGTAGCGATTGGGCAACCTCTAAGCGTCGAATCATACCACCAGAGTATTTACCAACCATCTGATCCCCTGCTTCTGTCAAGCCCACAAATGACAGTACATCGCGCACTCGCTCTGCTCGGTGATTTCTGGGCAGGTCATAGAGCTTCGCAAAAATCAGAAGATTTTCGTAGCCCGTGAGCGTTGCATCGGCGGAGAGAGCCTGTGGTACATAGCCAATACTATGCCGAACAGCGTTGGTCTGATGCACAATATCAAAGCCGTTCACCCACGCATCGCCAGAGGTAGGCGATAACAGCGTCGTGAGCATTTTGATGGTGGTACTTTTGCCAGCACCATTTGGACCTAGCAGACCAAAGACTTCTCCTCTCTCGACTTCAAAACTAATGTTCTTGACGGCTGCATACTCGCCAAATTTCTTTACGAGATTCTGTACACTAATAATGCCTGTCATGCTTCAAATCCTTGCTCTTCAGCGGTGGCTATCAGACGCTCCACAAGATGTTGAAAGACCTGTTGTTCTTGCTCGTCGAACACCTCCAATAACTTCTCGATAGACTCAAGCTTATGCTCGCGCCATGCATCAATTTGCGCTCGACCTTGCTCCGTCAAAATGACATGCACGATGCGCTCATCGTTCACCTGTCGTTCGCGCGTCACTAGCCCCGCCTTCTCTAAACGCTTACACGCTATCGTGGCGGAACCCATAGTGACGCCCAGCGCGTTCGCTATTTCGCCTATACTTTGCGGGCCGTTGCGCCTGAGATGGCGCATAAGCCAGTATTGTTGTGGTGTCATATCGACGTATCGTCGCGTGCGAAACATGCGCGATACCGTCAATATATCTTCAGCAAGTCGTTCTGCTCCCATAGCCTTTTCCTCTTAACAATCAATTAGTTTGATTATCAAATAAATTCTATCACAAAGCTTTTTGCTATGACAAGGGATTGTGGCAAAGTCGCACAATGCGTGGTACAGTACTAAGATGATACCGTTCTAAAGACGAAGAAGATACAAGGAGTTTACGCCGTGAGTGGTGCATATAAACCTGAAAATAGTCGGCAAGCGAAAAAAAATCCCATTCTGGGTCAAGGTCATGGACTCTCCGATGCTGAAGGACGAGCAATTCAGCAGATGATTCGTGAGGAGCAGAATAGCTCGCGCCATTTATATATTCCGAAAGAAGACCTCGCGCAAGAGGCAACGACACAGATGTCGCCAGAGGTGGCAAAAGTCATCGACGCCAGCCGCGTGCGCGATATACTGGATATGTTCAACCGCGACTATCTCTATGGGCAAGGACGCTTCGATGAGTATAGCGGTGGCCTGCTGCTCAAATGGGGTGACGGCTACTCGCGCAAGCATATCTGGATAACTGCTGAGAATGGCAACCTGATCTTCGAGACAAGTCATGAAAAGAAGTGCGACAAGCCATATTGCACAGGCACACATCACGTCCTGACGCCCGACCTCTACATGAACATCGACGTAATCAATCAGGAACTCGGCGACCTCTTCCGCCGTCCCGTCTACGAGCGTTCAGACGACTAGAGCAAAGTCATGACAGTTTCTATTCTTGCGTTGGAAAAAGACCTGTTCTTTTCAGTGAGAATACGCGACACGTTGCAGCATTCCAACATGCAAGTAACAACGGTACGTACTCTACCAACCTTTGAGCAAGCACTAACTGCCAACGAGAAACCCGCGTTAGTGCTTGTCAACACAGCAACAACAGGCGTCGATTGGGAGGCAGCTATTCGTGCGGCAACAACTCACGAAGTACCAGTACTTGCATTCGGCTCACACATGGACCTAGATGCGCGTGCTAAGGCATTACAAGCGGGTGCGGCAAAGGTTGTCGCAAACTCAAAGTTCACAAGTGACATGGCAGGGCTGGTGACGCGTATGCTTGATAATTCTGCGAACAATGCTGATAATACAACGGAAGAGGAGGATTAGAAATTGTTATGAGCGGTTGGGAGAACTTTTTTATTGCGGAGGTAGGTGCCTCCGCAGCCCTGACTGGCTTAATTTTTGTTGCAGTCTCCATCAATCTCACACGCATTTTGTCCTTACCCCAGCTTCCTAGTCGCGCCTTGCTCGCTTTAGTGCTTTTGATGACAATCTTAATCGTATCTTCACTATTGCTTGTGCCTGGGCAATCGCTCATCCTTTTAGGGAGTGAAGTGTTGGTTATTGCACTAACTAGCTGGGCAGTAGCACTAAGGCTAGACGTGAGTATGCTGCAAAACACAGAGCGCAAATATCGTCGGCCTTTTCTCTACAGCATTGCTATGAGCCAAGTCGCGGCAGTACCCTATATCATTGCAGGCATTACCATCCTGATAAGCGGCTCTGCTGGTATTTACTGGTTAGTTCCTGCAGTAATTTTTTCTTTTAGCAAGGCAATTTTCGACGCGTGGATTCTCCTGATTGAGATCAATCGGTAGGATGTGGTGAGGTTTTTCGTAGGGACCAGATTTATCGCGTCCGCTATGCAATTTATTGCCTATGACATTGATCTATAGCCGATAAATCGGCTTCGGACGCGATAAATCTGGTCCCTACGAATTTTTGGGGATCAGGCATGTCGTACAAGCAGGCCGCGCATAATTTTATAGCTGAGTGGTACAAAA
>CAXUGH010000381.1:0-4670 GCA_964250365.1 uncultured Ktedonobacteraceae bacterium | reverse complement strand
GGCAATCCTGAGACGCGGACGGATCCAACGGGCAACTTCTTCTATAATCCAGGGACAGGAGAAGGGGCGCGTTTTGTCAGTGGGAGCAGAACACCCGTCACATTCTATTATACCGAGCCAGTGCGGACGACTTACTCTCTGCAACCAACATATGTGCGCCCGCGCCCAACTACTCCCGTAAACACGAATCCATTTCAACGTGTTTGGGGTTGGGTAACGCACCAAGTAAACAGAGTTCAAGACCACTTTACTTTGAACAGTGCTTTTCGACAACCTACGGATGTTTGTCAACTTGCAAGCTTCCAAGCATCAACATTGGTTGCGACATCAAAGGGATCAAAGCCTATTATTACGCTTCGTGTGGGTGAGAAAGTATGGGCGTATAATCCAAAAACTCATAAGAAGGAACTTCAACCGATAGTACATCTTTGGGTTCGTCACGACAATGACTTGGTAGATTTGACGATTAAATCTACAGTGTCAACGCGACACGGCACATCAAAACAAGAGAAAAGTGAGGTAATTCATACCACTCAAAAACATCCTTTTCTTACAAAGGAAAAAGGCTTCGTCACGGCACGTAAACTCACCATTGATATGCATGTGCTTGACATCAACGGAAGTATCGGCACTATTGTGGGGTGGAAGGTGATCCCTGGTAGTATGGACATGTATAATCTTGAAATCGCACAAGACCATACCTTCACAGTTGGAGATGGGCAATGGGTCGTTCATAATTGTGGTGGCTATGATGATACTGGCGATTTAAATTTGAAAGGAGCAAGTTTTAGAGATATTGTTGCTCGGTTACCTAAGTCTGTACGAGATAACGTCGAGATAAATACTCAACCTGATGAAAATGGAGTGTATGGAGTACGATGGAAATGGAAAAGCGGTAATGAAGAATGGGATGTACATCTTCATAGTGCCGATCCAAATGCTCCTCCAGGATCAAGCTCAGCAACTGGATGGATTGTTAGAGTAATTAGGAAGCCATGGGGTGCTTCTGGATTAAAAAAATCTTCATCGATGGACGACCAAGGAAATTGGGTAAAATATAAAGACGCGACTAAGGCTCAGAAAGATGATTCTCATATTCCAATTGAGGATCAGACAACTGATCCCACTTCGCCTTTCTTTTCAGGTGATGGTCCTATTGAGCCTATCAATCCAAGTGATCCTACGTTAGGTCCAGATGATCCTCTTTTTGGTGGCTGATGCGCTTATTCATTGGTTCAAATAGCTCTCTTTGAATCATAGAAAACTGCCTGTTTTACTTCTCTCAGTCTCTTAAAGTCTGAGAGAAGTATTTACATCAGTTAAAGAAGAGATAAATGTGATAAGACGCTTCCGTCCAGTCTTGTTTTCGTTTCTTGAGTATGAGCAGGAAAAGAAACAATGCTAAAAATCTTTGATATTTTGCTGCTTATTGCCTTGCACGTCTTTGTAAAGGCATGAGCAAATTAGAAAAGGAACGATTGTATGGCAAACTTGGATCAACTTGATATCCTTCGACAAGGGGTGAATGTATGGAATGCTTGGAAAAAGCAGCATGAAAATATACGCCCCAATCTTAGTTCCATCGAAATAATACAAACGAACTTAGGTGGTGCTGAACTTTCTTGTGTCGATCTCAATAATTCTAATTTAAATGGTGTAAACCTTAGTGGTGCCGATTTGAGTGGTAGCGATCTCAGCTATACTAATCTTAGCAATGCCGATTTGAGGAAAGCGAATCTAAGAGAGGCTACACTGAGTAATGCAGACCTGAGTGGTGCCAAATTTAATGGAGCGAATCTTAGTGACGCAGATCTGAGCAGTGCAAATCTCAGTCATGCTAATTTCATTGGTGTGTACCTCAATTATACAGATCTCAACAATGCAAATCTGAGCAATGCGAATCTCACAACTGCTGGTCTCTCTTATACCAACCTAAGTGCAGCTAAACTCTATCGCGCTGATCTAAGTGCAGCTAAACTCTATCGCGCCAATTTGGATGGTGCAGATTTTAGCTATGCAAGGTTTTGGAACACTATAGTCGGAGACGTTGACTTGCGAACGGTGAAAGGTCTTGAAACGGTAAGACATCAAAAACCTTCGACTATTGGAGTCGATACGCTTGAACGTTCACAGGGAGACATTCCAGAGGTGTTTCTTCAAGGTGCTGGGGTCAGCGACACCTTTATTAAATATGTCCACATGTTTCGGCAAGCGATGAAGGTGTTGGATGACTCAAAGGCTGAGGAGCAGAAGTAGGTCGATCTTCCATTTGCTGCTACTTGTACCGTCGATTCTGTCGTTCAACAGGTCGTTCGTTGTCATATAAAATTCTTAGGAACTTTCTATATCATTAATGTTTAGACTAAAAAGTAGTACTAGGACGGCCTATTCGATGTTCAGTTGACAAGAAAACTGAGTGGGCAACAACTTGGCTACGATGTCGAGGGACGCCTCTCGCTGGGGCAGAACCAGCCCACCTCACCCACGCAAACCGTGAACTACCTCTACGATGGCTCCGGCAATCGGGTAGCGATGCAGAGTACGGTAAGCGGAACCACTACTCTCACCTCCTACATCGGCTCGATAGAAGAGGTGCAAAGTAGCGGCAGAGTGTTCCTTTGGGATAGTCAAGGAACTCCTACAGTAGCAGTCCTAGCACGTGTGCCTAATGGCGGACAAATGAGACCGTTTATACTACAGTTCAATCTTGAGACAGGTGAGTTAGTAACGGCCTTTGAATCTAATCCTGGTCAATATGGTGCTATGTTAAGTGCGTTGGATGGATGATGAACTGGATAAGAGACGCTTTTGATTAAGTATTCTAGTAGTGTAAACTGTCTTATACAAAGGATAGTTTGCACTACTATCTAATGTCACAAGGAAGAACGCTACGAACACAGAATGGTTACTCCCTGGATCGCTTCTCGCCAAATATCAGGACAGGAGAGAATGGGTGGATTCATTTTATGAACTGAGCATGGCTTACAATCGGACGACCTTGAGTCCACAGGGTCGAGCGCAGATGCAACGTGTGCTCTGGCATCATCCCTCATTGCTTGGCGTAGTAGATGAGCCAAAGGAACTGATGGTGTCCTGGCAAAATGTTGATAGTTATGACTTCGACTTCAATGAACTACCTAATCATATCTATCGGTTGATTCGACTGGAAGATGGAAAGATACTAGGATGCGAGAGCTATTTCAGCGATACGGAAGAGAGTACATGGCTATCTCTCGCGATTTCTGTAGGAATGCTTGACCGCTTCTTTCCTGTCGAATATCCTCTCTATCCCAAGACAAGAAATCCGTGGTTCGTGTCTATTGACCGCATCTTCGCGGACATCGGAATGGAAGTGTACAGGAAGATGACCTTTACTGTAGCAATGATAGGCGAGGAAAATCCTTTCCCTCCTTTAGACAAGATGCACCAGCAATTGCGAAAGAACCCTGATTTGCTGGTACCAGAGCCGCTGTTTGAGCAACAGGGAGTAGAGCCTCGTGGTGTGCGGTCTGAAGGCTTATGGTGGACGGGAGGGACGAAGTAACATCTTGCGATAGGATTTCTCTTCGTATAGCATTAAACACTTTCACAAATAGCGAAGCAGAAAGAAGAAGTTCGTAGCCTCATCTGGCAAAGAAGTTCTTCTTTCTGTGCAGATGCTAACAAAACGCTCAATGAATATATCCAAAACTATGAAAAGGAGATTGTCTTGGGTACAGATATCGATGGTTGGATTGAATGTAGTTTTGCAAAGACAATTGGGTTTGATATGTGGCGGCCCGCTATCAAACTGGGGTTTTTGTACCTGGGAAGAGATTATGATGTGTTTGCATCTCTGTTTGGAGTCCGAAATACAGAGGGTGGGCGTCTGATTGGGGACGTTATTGAAGCTGAAACTCAGGAGAATGGAGTGCTGTACTTCCGTCGCCTAGTCACGCCTTCTTCCTGGCTCCACTGGCAGTGGTTGCTAAGCAAAGTTACAGTAGAGTCCCCTACTTTTGCGACATTGAAAGCAGCTATAGAGGAGCAAGGCGGAAAATGGGAATAGGTCTTCGATGGCCTGTTTTTCATTCATCTGCCAAAAGAATCTCGTTTTGATCCTGAGACGGCATTGCAGAAATTAAGATAGTAACTTTGCTTGTGGAGGAGTCTCATGAGTTCATTTTACTTCGCATGTTCATTGAGCTATCAAGTGAATCTTTTCCGCGTTCACATGTGTATTTCTGTCAAGAGGGATTCGTGTTTCTGAAAGGGAAGCAAATTTTAGCTCTGCATTGGCAATAGCTTGGGCATGTGGAGATGCGTAGAAAAGTATCTCGCTACTTACGTATAGGCAAGGTAACGTTCGCCATTTTGCTCAAAGATGGGAACGAGGTGATGTTGAACTCGACGCTTGGTGTAGACTTGAAAGAACGTATCAACCGTCAGGTACGAAAGTATAACAAGCAAAAACAACAAGTATAGAAAGAAAATATGTTTGAAAAGATATGTCCTTCCACATTTGTGCTACAATAGCGTATCAGAGCTTTTCTTTTGCACCCACATATTGCAGATAGCGTAGAGAAGCAACAGACGAAGAATAGATGTATCAAAGGAGGAATCACAAATGTCGAATGAGAATTACAATTCAGGCAATCAGCCGATTGGTCACGAGCAGGCGGAGCAGTTGA
>CAXUGH010000380.1:0-4682 GCA_964250365.1 uncultured Ktedonobacteraceae bacterium | reverse complement strand
GGGATGCAAAACACAACAGCAGGTTTGCAAACCTGCTGTTGTGTTTTGCATCCCTTCCCCTATGTGGTACAATATCCTTGTTAGTGTACAAAATACAATAATAGAAAATCTCAAAAAGAGTTGAAATACAGCATCGTTTTGTGCCTTTATTATGAGGGGACTCAACTACTGCATCGAATGCAATTTTTCTTAGACGCCCAAAAATACAGAGAAAACTGTGTCAAGAAGAGAGTCGCATCCGTGTACTAGGTAGAGGATTCCAGATAGAGACGTAGGAATAAAGGCATAACGAACTATGCATGGCATAGTAGAACAGAAGATATCGGCAGAGAAGAAAAATAATGCCGTGTCTGAGGAGGATTTCAATGAGTAATCCATTACTAGACCTGAAAAACTTTGGACAGAGCGTGTGGTACGACAACATCGACCGCGCACAATTGCAGTCAGGCGAATATCAGCGCATTTTGAACGACAATGGTATCGTCGGCGTTACCTCGAACCCGACTATCTTTGGCAAGTCGATCAGCAGCGGTCATGCCTACGATGAGCAGATAGCACAACTACTCGACGAGGGCAAAGACACCAGTGATGTCTATGAGGCAGTTGTGATCCAGGACATTCGCACCGTCGCCGACATGTTGCGTCCCATTTATGAGCGCACAGAGGGACAGGACGGCTTTGTGAGCCTTGAGGTCTCGCCCGATCTGTCGCACGATACCAACGGCACTATCTCAGAGGCACGTCGCTTCTGGAAGATGGTTGACCGTCCCAATCTGATGATTAAGATTCCCGCCACACCCGAAGGCATTCCAGCAATCACAACAGCCATCAGTGAGGGGATCAACGTCAACGTCACGCTCATTTTCTCGCTTGATAGCTACCGCTCCGTCACGGACGCCTACATAAATGGTTTAGAGGCACGCAACGGACGCGGCGAAGATATTCATAAAATTGGCTCGGTTGCGAGCTTCTTTGTGAGCCGCGTCGATACACTTGTTGATCCGATGATCGAAGAGAGAGTCAAGGCAGCGAGCGATAGCAACGAGCAGCAGAGGCTCAAAGGACTTGAAGGCAAGGCAGCCATTGCTAACGCGCGGCTCGTCTATCAAGAGTTCAAACGCATCTTCTACTCGCCACGCTTCGAGTCGCTCAAACAAGCCGGTGCCAATCTGCAGCGTCCATTGTGGGCCAGCACCAGCACGAAGAACCCCGCCTACCGCGACGTGCTGTATGCGGAACAATTGATTGGACAGCACACCGTCGATACCATGCCCTTCGAGACCATCAAGAACTTCGCCGATCACGGCAAGGTTGAGGAGACGGTCGAGAATGACATTCAGGGAGCCAAGACACTCTTCACCGAGCTTGAGGGCATTGGCATCCACTACGATCAGGTGACGCAGCAGTTGCTCGACGAGGGTGTGAAGAAGTTCGCCGACTCGTTCCACCAACTGTTCAACGACATCAAGAGCAAACAGCACGGCATCAAAACAGGCCAAGCCAACAGCTAAAACGGAATCCATCATCAAGACTCTCACCGCCTTTGGCGGTGAGAGTCTTGATGATGGATTAGATAACATTCTTAATAACAAAAGTCATAGAGTATTGCCAAATACGTATGAGAAACATACAATACAGTTGACGTTTATGTTGAAGAACACTATTCTATTAGGAGATGTCTCATGCCTCAGCGGAGCGTAGTCGAGGCGCCCAACCCCTTTCGTGAGGGGCTACGCATCAAACAAAGTACAGAACCATGTGTAATGGTCATCTTCGGGGCAACAGGTGATCTTACACATCGCAAACTGCTACCAGCACTCTATAATCTTGCGCTGGAGCATCCTTTGCCAGCAGGCTTCTCAGTCGTAGGTTTCGCACGTCGTCCCTACAGCGACGAGGAGTTTCGCCAACAAGCTCTTGATTCCATCAATGAGTATTCGCGTCAAAAGCCTGTGAATCCCCAGGTATGGGAAAGTTTTGCCTCTGGTATTCACTACCTGCAATCGAACTTCACAGAGCCAGAGGGTTACGAGCGACTCAACACGTTGTTGAACAAACTTGATGCAGAGCGTGGAACCAGCGGCAACCGCATTTTTTACCTGTCCACTCCACCAAGCCAATACCCCGAAATCATTCAGCGTCTCGGTGCCGCAGGGCTGAATCGTAACCGCAAAGGGTGGACACGTATCATTATCGAAAAGCCCTTTGGACACGACCTTGCCTCGGCTCGTGAACTGAACCGTATCGTGGGCAAGGTGTTCAAAGAGGAGCAAGTATATCGTATTGACCACTATCTCGGCAAAGAGACGGTGCAGAATATATTAGTCTTCCGCCTTGCTAATGGCATTTTTGAGCCTGTCTGGAACCGTCGTTACGTCGATCATGTCCAGATAACGGTGGCTGAAAACCTCGGTCTTGAGGGACGCGCTGGCTACTACGAGGAATCGGGAGCGATTCGTGACATGGTACAGAATCATATGTTACAATTGCTTACACTCGTAGCGATGGAGCCACCAATAGCGTTTGATGGCAATTCGGTGCGCGATGAGAAGGTGAAGGTGCTACATGCACTGCAACCCTTGACAGGACGAGATGTGCAGACGCATACTATTCGTGCTCAATATGGTCCGGGGTGGGTCGCGGGACATCAAGTCCCAGGCTACCTGCAAGAGAACGGTGTATCGCCTACCTCTACGACCGAGACCTATATGGCAATGAAGATGTATATTGACAACTGGCGCTGGGCTGGCGTACCTTTCTATATGCGTACAGGAAAACACCTTCCTAAGCGTGTGACCGAGATCGCCATTCAGTTCAAACAGGCACCACTCATGATCTTTAAGCGCACTAACGAGGCACAGGGACAGATGGAGCCGAACGTACTCACGCTGCGTATTCAGCCAGACGAGGGTATATCGCTCAAATTTGGCGCGAAGGTTCCTGGCACGGACCTGCAAATTCGTCCGGTAAACATGGATTTCTTCTATGGCTCATCGTTTGTACGACAGCAGCCAGAGGCATACGAGCGACTCATTCTCGATTGTATGCTCGGCGACGCCACGCTCTTCACACGCCGTGACGAGGTAGAGGCAGCATGGACGTTCATTCAAGGCATTCTTGACGAATGGAAAAATGAGCCTCGTGAGTCGATTTTGACCTATGAGTCTGGTACGTGGGGTCCTCAGTACGCCGACGAGTTCATCTGGCGCGATGGGCATAGATGGCGTCGTCCATAACTATGCCTGTTTTGCCCATCATAACTATCGCTTGGAATAACGAACATTACTCATACAGACGTATCCATGTGAACAACGGCGCTCTTGAAGAAGGGGAATTGGGAAATGGTCAACGATAGCTCTCATATGACGGGTCTACGCCTACCCTGGGCAGGAAAAGCAGTGCGACCAGAGAGAGTCGAGGAGGAACTGGCTCATCTCTGGCGCATGTCTTCTGATAATGTGCGTACCAGCCAGAATGTCAATGTACGCACTAGCGTTCTGAATTTGCTCGTGTGTGTGCCCGATATCGAGGCGGCTCAACGTGCAAGCGCACAAATACGCGATCTCTCCAGCACACATATCGCACGCGTGACAATTCTCATTCTCGATAGCAACGCGCCCGACTCCGTTGCAACCTGGATTACCACGCGCTCGTTTCCCGTGATTTCTGACGTGACACGCCACACCTTCGAGCAGATTACGCTGATGGTCAATGGGTCGGCGATACGCTCCATCGAGGCTATCGTGCAACCAATTGTGAAGCCCGACCTTCCCTTGTATTTATGGTGGCTCAACGATCCCCCCGGCGATGCCTCGCTCTTTGAGGTGATGGAGAAAATCAGCAATAGAATCATCGTTGATTCAAGCAGTTTCTTTACACCCGAAGAGAGCATTCGCACCCTCTCGACTCTTGTGCAGAACTTTCCCGAAAGCAATGTAAGCGACCTCAACTGGGGACGCATCACACCGTGGCGCGAACTGGTGGCACAATTCTTCGATGTCGCAGATTACAGACCCTATCTCTCCGGTATTCATACGATAGAAATCGAGCATGCCGTCGAGCCGTTCGCGGAACCCACGCAAACCGAGCAGGGCGATGTTTCGCCTAATTCCACTTGTGCCCTTTTACTTGGAGCGTGGCTCAAAACGAGCCTCGGTTGGCAATACTCGGCGACGAGTTCTCATGCAAACGATACACACGACTCAGCCAGTGGTACGCATGTATGGCACATGCGGCGACCTACCGGTACACTTTCAACGGAGACAAACGGCACAAAAGCAGCTAGCCGTTCTCAAGTAAGCCTACACATTCGCCCACAGGTCCGTTCCGATATGCGTCCCGGCTCTCTCTGTCTGGTTCGTATGACTGGAACAGGAAGCAATAAACATGTCGTCTTCACCATTAACCGCGAAGACGACCCCAACCATGTCCTTACCTCTGTTGCCCTTGGACAGGAGACACGCCCACAACGCACCGTGAGTATGGCGGCAACACATCAGGTAAGTGCTCTCTTGCACGACGAACTGGAAATTATCAGCCGCGACCATCTCTACGAGGAGATACTGCAAGAGGTACGTACACTACTATCGTAAATAGAGTAACATTCTGATAATCGTTGTTGAATGGCTTGCCGCCGACGGCGGCAAGCCATTCAACAACGATTATCAGAATAGTAGGAGTCC
>CAXUGH010000379.1:0-4713 GCA_964250365.1 uncultured Ktedonobacteraceae bacterium | reverse complement strand
GGGGACACATGGAAAACAGAATTATGAGTTTATGAGAGTGATTCGCGGAATTTGTTGGCGATGGGTAGGCGGCGGTCACGACCAAAGGCACGTGGCGAGATTCTTACGCCGACGGGAGCTTGACGACGCTTGTACTCGTTGATATCGACGAGGCGTATCACGCGCTCGATAGTGGCAGGAGCGAAGCCCATTGCCACCATCTCCTCGGCACTGCGGTCATCCTCGACATACGCTTTCAGAATGGGATCGAGTACGTCATAGGGCGGCAAACTATCGATATCCTTCTGTTCTGGACTGAGTTCAGCGGATGGTGCCTTGTCGATAGTCTCCTGTGGAATTACGGGCTTATCGCCAACACTGTTGCGATAAGCAGCGAGTTTATATACCATTGTCTTGAACACGTCCTTTAGCACCGAGAAGCCGCCCGCCATGTCGCCGTAGAGCGTGCTATAGCCAACCGCCATTTCGGATTTATTGCCCGTCGTGAGGACGAGCGGACCGAGTTTGTTGGAAAGAGTCATCATGATATTGCCGCGTATGCGCGATTGCAGGTTCTCTCCGGCTAAACCAGGATTATCCTCGCCGATAGCTGGTCGCATCATTTTGAGCGAGGTGCGGAACGTCTCTTCGATGGGAATGGTGACGTACTGTATGCCAAGATTTTCCGCCAACTTCTGTGCATCGGTCTTGCTCCCCTCGGACGAATAGCCAGAGGGCATTAAGACGCCTAAGACGTTTTCGGCTCCAAGCGCATCGACAGAGATTGCAGCAGTCAAGGCGGAGTCGATGCCACCAGAGAGGCCAATTACCGCTTTCTTGAAACCTGTCTTACGTACATAATCGCCGGTGCCTAATACAAGAGCCGAATAGATTTCTTGTAAGTGGGGCAGTTTTGCCTCAATACGCTGTGGCGCACCTAAAAGTGCATGGGTGTCGATAGTTGGCGACGAGAGCGGACGTTCATCAACCATAATGATGGGAACCGCATCCTGCGTATCCTCAAGGCGCAACTTGCGGCGGCGCGGATCGTGCAGACGCGCACGAAAGACTGAGGGCGTATCAAGATCGACGATCAACATATCTTCCTCGAACTGCTTGCCGCGTGCGATGAGCGTTCCCAGTTCATCGAAGACCATGCTATCGCCATCGAAGACCAGTTCATCCTGTCCACCGACCATATTCAGGTAGGCCACAATCACACCATTATCGGCGGCGCGTGTCGAAATCATCTCCTCACGGAAAGTACTCTTACCCGCGTTATAGGGTGAGCCGTTGATGTTTAGAATGACCTCGGCACCCGCGAAGGCTTGTCGGGTCAACGGGCCGGTGGGATACCAGATATCCTCACAGATATTGATGCCGACATGTATGCCGTGAATGAGAAAGAGCGGTGCCTTCTGCCCTGCCTGAAAGTAGCGGTTCTCATCGAACACGCTATAGTTCGGCAGAAAGTGCTTGTGATAGACACCTGCCAGCTCGCCCTCATGAATCACCGCCGCCGCATTATAGATATCGTGGTCGCGGTCTACAAAACCGACAACAGCGGTCAAGCCTGAAAGCTCGCCGCTAGCCTCCACAATACTATCTAAAGCACGCAAATTGGCATCCACAAACCCCGGCTTGAGCAACAAATCTTCAGGCGGATAGCCTGTAAGTGCCAGTTCAGGCAAACATACAATATGCGCCCCCTCTGCGTGCGCCTGTCGCATCGAAGCAAGTATCTTCTGTGTATTGCCAATCAAATCACCAACGGTCACATTGATTTGAGCAAGTGCCACACGTAACGGGAGAATATTCATCGTCCGCTTATCCTTTCTGCCCTTGACGAAATCCGCGAAACACACTACCTTATCAGGCAGAGATATATTTTATGTCTATTACAACACGAAGGAACAATCCCTCATGGAGATACGATCATTTTTAACTCTTGATCTCGCATTTATTCTCGTGATCTACTTTGGATTTCTCTTGTTCATCCATCCGCCCAGAAGCGTTGTTCTATCCTCGCTCCTCGGCGGGCTTGTACTAGGTCTCATCAATATCCTTGTAGATATTGTAGCCCATTTCACAAATATATGGCATTATACGATAAGTGGCCTCACCTTTTACGTGCCCTTACCCTTCTACATCTCGCCCATCCTCTTCTATGGGAGCGTCATCTATCTGCTCATCTGGCGTTTCTGGAGCGGACGTAGCCACTGGTTCGCGCTGCTCTTGCTCTTTGGCATTCCCGTCTTCGGTGTCCTGCGCGACCTCTGGGGTGGTTTGCTGGTCATCTCGCCTTACAATCCGCGCTGGTCTAGTCCGTTCTCAATTCTTCTGGACATCGCCATGTGGCTAGTCATGTTTTACACGGGTTACTTTCTTTTTAGAAGGCTGGCTCCATCACGCGATGAAGTGGTGGCACTGGAGGAGCGACAAAAAGAGCAAGCAGCCCCATCGAGGTAATTATAATTGTAGATAGCATACTTCATGAAGCCGTGATACAAGACACGTCTTGTATCACGGCTTCATAAAGTATGCTATCTACAAACCCTGAATCGTCTTGAGGGCCTCAGAGATATGCTTCTCCGGCGTGAATTGAGACGAGAAAATGTTGCGAACAACGCCCTGCTTGTCGAGAATGTAGGTGACACGCCCCGGTAACAGGCCAAATGTTGTGGGCACTCCATAGCGTTTTCTAATTGCACCGTTCTCATCACTGAGGAGAGTGAAGGGCAGGCGATGCTGTTTCGCAAATTGTTCGTGTGACGCGGCTGAGTCTGAACTTACTCCAATCACCTCTGCTCCCGCATCTTTGAACACCTCATAGCTATCACGGAAACTACATGCTTCAGTAGTACAGCCAGGTGTATTGTCTTTTGGGTAGAAGTACAACACAATCGCGCTCTTGCCTATAAAGTCCTTCAGGCTGACCGCCTTGCCATGCTGGTCGGAAAGTGTGAAGTCTGGTGCGATATCACCGACCTGTACTTTGCCTTTGGTTGTCTGGTTGTTTATGGTACTCATGAAATGATCTCCTTTTGAAAACCTTCTTCAATTTTCGTAGGGACAAGATTGATCGCGTCCGTTGTGCGATTTATCGCCTATGATTCGTTCACAGCCTATAGCCGATAAATCTCGTCCCTACGAAAGATTATTATACAGAATTTGATAGACTGCTACTAAGCGTTTGTACGAGCGTTGTCACGAACTGTTGCTTCGTCATGAGAACTGAATTAGCTCCCATCAGGTGCAGATTGAATACATACTGAAAGCAAGGACCGAGCAGAAGCAGCGCAACACTCATTGCATCGACATCGATGTTGATACGACCAAGCTGTTGCTCCGCTTCGACATAGGCGGCGATACGTTCATGAATGCGTTGTGGTCCTGCATCCTGCGCGTGCATCCACAACCTGTGACGAGCAAGTAGCTCGACATCTGCGAAGAGAGCAACGGCAAGTGGAACGAGTTTAGCGTAGTAGCTGATAGCGGCATGCACGATCTCTTCCAAATTGATACGCACCGTTTTCGTCCCTGGCCTCTCCTCAACGTTCAGAGCCGCCACAAAGTCGGGCAGACTCTCCTGAATCACCGCCAAAAACAGGTCTTCCTTATGCTCAAAGTGCTTGTACAGGGTTCCCTCGGCATAACCGACTTCACGCGCAATCTCCTTCGTCGTCACCCGTGCAAGCCCCTTCGATTGAAGAATGCGCTCAGTCGCTTCAATGATCTTCTGCCGTGTATTCATGTATGCTCCTTCCACTTACCCTAGTGAGTAAATGCTCACTCACCACTTATAAGTATAGTGAGTGTTTACTCACTTGTCAAGAGGGATTGACAACGTACAAATAACCTTCTATACTTGTCTCATACTTCAATGTCTACGCTTTATGCAATGAAAGGAGGATATATGATCGCGACGGAGTTTACTCTTTCTGAGCGACAGATTCTTCACAGAGTTGCATTAATGAAGAGGACATGCCCATTCTGATCGTGTTCAATCTGCATTGTTCACATGACTTCATTTCTTCCTCATCACCTCTTGTGACCTCTGTTGTTTCTGCTCAGGGAGACACTCTCTTTCTTTTCCTCAGCATTTGATGCTTTTCATCTGAGGATTCTTTTCTTGTGCTACGTCAACAATGATATGGCTGAGCCATATCTGTATGAGTTTCAACGTCAAGATGAGGAGAACTACCCTATGTCTTTTTTGCTCGAACGGGACACTTACGCATCCGTCCATCCTCTGTTTGAGAATTTGAACTATCATCTTGCAGTGATGACTGTCCTCGCTAGAATCCTGCCAGGAAGGATTTATGTCGATACTCCTGCAAACCCAAGAACTGCCATTTTGATCCCGTCTAATCAACATCGCATATATGTGACCGGAGAGCCATCGCCTCGCCTGTTCGCGGATGTCATCCACCAGCTCTTCACAGAGTCGCTTACGGAGAGCTATGGATTTGTGGTGTACTACGACACATCGCATTCATGGAAATCTACTCTTGAGCATGTGCTTCAAAAACAAGAAACTACATTCTTCTGGCGACAATTGTACCGTCTAAGAGAACCATCTTCGCCAGTTATCGGACCTCTTCCAGAACAGATCACCATCAATCGCATTGATGAGGTCATGGTTGTAGATTCTGCGCTGGTCAATAGGGACCTTCTGCTTGAAGAGATTCATTCAGAGAGTCCTTCGCTTGAGTACTTTTTCCGTCACAATTT
>CAXUGH010000378.1:1126-4752 GCA_964250365.1 uncultured Ktedonobacteraceae bacterium | reverse complement strand
ATATCGAGGCGACCCAACTGTTCGCCAACGGCTTTCACCGTTGCGAAAACGGCGTTGGCGTCGCTGACATCACAGGGAAGGGCGAGAGCCTGTGTACCCTGTTCCGAGATGCTTTTGCTCACACGCTCAATACCTTCTTTGTTAATGTCCACGCATGCAACATGACTGCTTGCCTTCGCAAAGGCACGCGCTGTAGCCTCACCAAGACCACTACCCGCACCGGTCACTAAGACAACTTTTCCTGTAAGGGCTTGTGTACTCATTTTGATTCTTTCCTTTATTAGCTAACTTTTGTACGTGTAAGAGCATTCTCTGCCAACAGGTCGCCAAACAGTTCCGTGGCATTTCTTGCGCGCTTCTCGACCTCTGTTGGTAGACCGAGATGATAGGTGCCGCTTGGCAAAATACCACAACCACCGTATTTGTGGATAAGTAAGAACTGCACAACCACCTCTTCGCCCGCATGTTCAGGTGGCAAATGATTCCACCACGAGAAGCCGCCGATATCGAGCAGTTTGGCGCGATCATACAGCACGTTCGCACCACCAACCCATGCGATTTTATAGCGCACCGGTTTTCCGTCTTGCACCAACATTTGCTCCAAATGTAATGGGTTAGCGGCATTGTTGATGAGATGACGTTCCCACGGAATGGTATCCACATCGAAGGGTTCAGGTGCAACGGGACCATGCCAAAGCTCGATATGCTGTTGATGAGGACGTACATCGTCGAGATGCTGTAGGCCAGTGGCGGCACAACCGACAAAGCCACACTGCTCTTCTTGCAGAACGTTCAACATCCGCTGCATCACATACGGCTCTAACAACACATCATCATCAAGATAATGTACATAGGGGGCATTGCTCTGCTCCAACAAGAATTGACGTTGTTCCGCGAGGCCGCGTCTGGGGAGATGGCGATGCAACTGTACGTTATGCCCATGCCAGCGTAGGGCGCGAACAACGGTCTGTATCTCGATGCTATCAAGGTACAGCGCATCCTCCTCTGTTTGATCGGAGATAATAACATTGAAGTCGGTGAAGGTTTGACCCAGCAGGCTCGTTAGCACCATCGCTAGCCCTGTTTTGCGCCGACAGGTTGGAATGAGGACATCGACTTGCGCCACGATACTACTTTCCTCCTTGCGTGGATTGACTATTTGTAGCAACAGAAGATATTTTCTCTCGTGCCGCTAAGACTGTTTCGTATAAATCTGCCGTGTGCCGTGCAACCGTCTCCCACGTAAACTCACGCTCGACACGCTCCCGTGCCGCTACTCTCATACGTGTACACAGTTCAGGCTCAGTAAGCAGTTGATAGAGACGATTCGCTAGTGCTTGTGGGTCACGCGGTGGAACTAGAAAGCCCGTCTCGCCATCGGCAATGGTGTATGTGATACCACCAACGGCTGAACCGATAACGGGTCGTCCACAGGCCATACCCTCTAGCGGTGTTAAGCCAAATGGCTCGTACCAGGGCGTCGTTACGTCAACGTTACCCGCACTATAGTAATTGTACAGCGTGTCCTGTTGTCGTTTGCCCACAAACGAAACGTATTCAGTAATGCCAAGCTCGGCAACAAGTTGTTGCAACACGCCAATCTCAGGTGTCGCTACAGGGTCTGGCTCTACCGTTTCACCCCCTACAAGTAAGAGATGAATGGGTGGAAGCTTCGTCGTTGACTGTCGCCAACGTTGTACCAATAACCCCATCGCACGCACAACATTACGCACATCTTTACGCGGCACCATACGCCCGACATAGGCAACAACAAAGGCGTCCTGTGCCACACCGACGATTTGCCGCGCCTCCGCCATTGGCACAGGATGAAAAACTTTTGTATTCACCGCCGATGGAATCACAATCACCTTTTCAGGATGTGCGCCGTAGTCGTCAACGAGTTCCGCTAGCTCACTTGGGCACTGCGCGATAATACGCTCAACGGAGCGAATAATCTGCTGCTCAACCTCTATACGTCCCTGTGGACTGGTATCAGCACTTCCCTGATGCGTTTGCTTTGTCTTACCCATTGCATGAAAAATCTGCACGGCAGGAATGTTCAGGCGACGTTGTAGCTCGCTAGCAACCCAACCCGACATCCAGAAGTTGCCGTGAAGAAGGTCATAGCGCAGTTCATGCCGCTCTGCGAAGTCGAGGAAGGCGTCTCGAAACGCTGGCATAAACTGCCACATATCGTCTTTGAGAAGAAAGGTTGCAGGTCCCGCTGTCAAGTTGATAATACGAACGTTGGGTGCCCATTCGATTATTTCTGGCGCGTCTTCTGCGTCGCGCCGTGTAAACACATCGACGACATAGCCAAGTTTCCCTAAATTGCGGCTCACCTCGTCAACATACACATTTTGCCCTCCCGCATCCACACCGCCGAGCAGGGCGACAGGGCTAGCATGTTCGCTCAAAAACGCTATACGTGTCGGATTATTGTTCATACATTTATATTTCCTTTTCACCAACCTTCGTAGGGACCAGATGTATCGCGTCCGTTGCGTGATTTATCACGCGAGATCATATCTGACACATTTTATGTACACGATATGATCTCGCGCAATTCATTGCGCCTCGGACGCGATACATCTGGTCCCTACGAAAATAATAATCATAACACTCTCGCAAACGCGTTATTCCAATCGCGCTTGAAACGCTCTAAGCCGAAGCGGTCGTGTGCAACGCTCTGGGCGTAAGCTCCCATTTCTCGCGCCTCTTGCGGATGAGTGAGCAAATATTGCATATGTTGCATGAGAGCATCAGGATCGCAGGAGATGTAACCACTCTTACCATGTTCAATTACGGTTGGTAGCTCGGTTGTTGCGAGTGCGACAACAGGCATACCGATGGTCATAGCCTCAATAACCGCAAGCGGTAGACTCGTATAACGAATGGGACTAAATAGAAAACGATAGTCTGCCATACGTGTGTGCAGAGAACGATATGGAATATCGCCAAGACCGCCAAGCTCCTCCGTTTGCATTCCAATAGCATCGAGCGGTAGAACCGCTTGCGCCTTTCGGAACAGATCATAGCCTGTAATACGAGGTCGCTTCTGCATACCATTGACGACGGTTACGCCGCGCTCCAACGTTCCACGATAGGTCGCGTTAGGGTCAATGGCGACGCTATGCTCAATAACAGTTGTTTGTGTACGTCCATTGTCCCACATGAGGCGGTTATAGTGCGTCACATGTACCAGTAATACATTCGAGTCATCAATGGGATGGCGCGTGTCGGTTGCATGCGGTTTAGGCGTGTTGTGTTCAAGATAGATTTTCGGCAAGGCACGCTGTTGAGGACTGAGAATTTCAAGTGCGTCCTCGAAATAGTTTTTCGGCGTCTGATAGATAATCAGGTCGAGGTCGAGTTTGTGTACCTCTTCCGCTGGTACCTCGCGCATATACTCAGGCAGATCAAAGGTGGGACCGCGCCCACCGTAGCCCTCTGGTCGGTCGGGCTTGGTTGGCAGGTACCAATCATGCTCAAGGCGAGCCAGCGTGTTGAGGTAGCTGCCATGAATGTGCCATATGAGAATTTTCAGGCGTCGCATTGCTGTTCTATCTTTCTTTTTGTAGGAGCCAGTGTATTGGGTTGGTGGGGGGGGGGGGGGGGGGGGCAGG
>CAXUGH010000378.1:0-1116 GCA_964250365.1 uncultured Ktedonobacteraceae bacterium | reverse complement strand
CGCAATACACTGGCTCCTACGTTGATAACAACTTCAGGCAAGAGCCAATTTAAGCAACGATGGTCAATGGGACACTCCCAGTAGCCGCAAGGACTACATGCAACGGGATGACGGACAATCGGATGCCTTTTAGCGTCGAGCGGTGCCCAGCGTCGTACATCAGCAGGTCCGAAAATAGTTACACTGGGACAATCGACCGCACAAGCCATATGTGCCGGTCCTGTATCATTGCTAATAAACAGGTCCAGTTTCGTCATCAACGCGGCAAGACCTCCCAGTGAAGTTTTGCCGACAAGCGAAAACATGGGTACATGCATAGCATTTTGTACCTCCTGCACCATCCGCTCTTCATCTGCACTACCCGTCAATAATATCTGAGCATCGAAGTGCCGCGCCAATCTATCCGCGACAGTTGCGAAGTAGCGAGTAGGCCAGCGTCGGGCGGGTGGACGTGCGCCTGGATGTATGGCGATGAGACGCGAGCCTTCATGTTTCAGCGGCCTCAATAGTTCGTCGGCCTCTGCATAATCCTCAGCAAACAAAGGAAATTCTAAACGCGTATCTCTCTCTGTCTTGATTGTGTCGTTACTTAACAAAGACACAAGATGAAGGTTGCGCTCGATTTCGTGCAAATTCTCAGGATACATAGCACCGTATGTCAAACGCTCGTCTCTCTTCTCATAATACCCAACGGTTACAGGCGTGCCGAGTGCCAGCACAAACGGATTGCTAGTGCGACCACTACCATGCATCTGTATCACAATGTCATAGCCATAAGTGCGTTGTTCAGCAAGAAAACGCTTCACTCGTTGCAGCTCGACAGGCACCTCGTCGATACCAGGATACCCCTCAAACTCTACAAAGCGGTCGATATAGCGACGAAAGCGTTGCACAAACGAAGCAGCCCAGGGCAGACCAATAAGTGTGATTTCGGCATCGGGAAAGCAACGACGCAACTCCCGAAAAGCAGGCACAGCAACCAGCATATCACCAAGCTGCAAAGCGCGGAAGACTGCAATACGTCTTGGCTCACCAGGGCGCCCGCAAGGGGACGCCCCTACCATACACGAATTCAATTCAGACAGACCGTCATATGGTAGGGGCGTCCCCTTGCGG
>CAXUGH010000377.1:688-4778 GCA_964250365.1 uncultured Ktedonobacteraceae bacterium | reverse complement strand
GAGCAAAGTATGCCGAGAGCAGACTCAATGCGAAAAAGGTAGTTGTGTTCTTCGATCCCACCGATGCCTACAGCCAGAGTCTTGCCAGCGACTTCACGCAACAATTTCGTAGCGACGGCAACCAGGTAATCAAGTCGGAGCAGTATAAAGTCAACCAAACAGGGAACTTCCCTCAGTTGTTGACGGATGCACTCAATCAGAAGCCTGACTTGATCTACTTTTCTGGTTACGCCGCTGATGTGAGTTCGTTGATTACAAACCTTCCCGCGAATAATACTACAAATATTCTAGGTGGTGATGCACTCTATCAACTTGGTGGCTATAGTGCAAACTCGAAAGCCAACTTTAGATTTCTCAGGTTTAGCACGTTTTTCTATCCTGACATATGGGGCATCATCGGAGCAAACGTCAAGCCGCCGAAGTTTTTCAGTGACTATACCTCTTACTTTGGTGCTACTGGTACGAGCTATGGTTATAATCGCGCGGATAACGATGTTGCGCTTTCATATGATGCAACAGTGGCACTGCTTAATGCATACAATATCGCCGCCCCTTCTGGTGGCAACATCACGCCGGATGCACTCAAGACAGCTCTTGGAAAGACAAACTTTCAAGGTGTGAGTGGACAGATACAGTTCGATAGCAACGGCGACCCGATTGATAAGTCGATTGTCATTTTGCAGGTGAGTTCGCAAGGTCTCATCGGTCTGGACAAACAACTCGGCAAATTCTTCAAATAGAGAAGATAATCACAAAGAAAAGGCTTACCGACCACGCGGCGCCGCCGGGCCGGTTATTTTGTATTTTAAAAAAAATAAAAAATAAATGGCTTCCTCGGCGCGGGCGGGGCGCAAGCCTTTTCTTTGTGATTATAAACACCTTACCATGTGGCGGGTAGTGCTTGATTCAGCAGAATGCTAATGGTTGAGAGCATAAAGAATACGATCAAAAACGAAAAGTCGAAGAGCATGGTCGTACCTCCAATGATACGACGTACCGGCATGACAAATGGGTCGGTGATACGTGCCAGAAAGCGAATAAAGGCGTTGCGCTCGTCGATGCGAAACCATGAGGCGACGGCACGTATGAGCATCGCAAGAATGATGGCACCGATGCCCCACGTCACGATAAAATGCATAATCGGAATGGGAAAGCCAAACATGAGAGTCTACTCCTGAACGGTACGAACTTCGACATAAGTATACCCCAGAAATTTGCGACGGGCAATCTCGGTGACACGCACTCCCTTGAGGTCTGGCAACGTGGTAAAGTGCTTCTGCACATACTCGCCCACTGGACGCGCCGCCGCCCAACCTGCGAGCGAAGAGGCCGCTGCCGAGGCAACGCGTACACGTCGCGCATCAGAGGCAAGACCGAGCATCGTACCGATTGTCACCAGCGAGATGCCAACTGCGAGATTGGTGCCGCAGTTGGGATGAATGGCAAGCTCTGCCTCACCCGCTTGCAAGCGGCGCAATGCCTCGTCGAGGGCGCGACGGAGCAGACCAAGATCGACATCGTTGAAGATGATGAAGCCATCGGCACTCGAACGCGCACTACCCGAAAACGTTGGGTCCATCTGCGCCATAATTGTGAAGGTGGCGTGTTCCAATGCGTGATTCTGGCGCACGCGCCGCCCAAAAATGATATCGTCTAGTTTCATAATAAGCCTTCCTATAGTCTTTATTGTGGTGAGCGTACATTGCGTTCGCCAAAAATTGCTCGTCCGACGCGAACAATAGTCGCACCTTCCTCTATCGCTATCTCATAGTCATCGGTCATGCCCATTGAGAGATGGTGCCATGCGCTCTGCGGCACCTCTTGTCGCAGCTGGTCGCGCAATTGCCTGAGTCGCCGAAACACGGGTCGCACCTCTTCAGCATCCGTTACTAGAGGCGCGATGGTCATCAATCCCTGCACATCGAGCTGAGGGAGAGCAACAATCTGTCGCGCTATGGCAAACGTCTCTTCGGGGGCTATGCCCTCTTTGCTTGCCTCGCCCGAGATGTTGATCTGTAACAGAATGGGAACACGTAATTCTAGCTCTGCCGCGTGTCTGTTGAGAGCCTGTGCCAGTTGCACATCATCGACGCTCTGAATGGTATCAAATGAGCCGATGACCTTGTTGACCTTGTTACGTTGTAAATGTCCAATCATATGCCACGTCACTGGTGTCAGCCCCTCATGCCGAAATTCGGCAATCTTTGGTAGCGCATCCTGTACACGATTCTCGCCGAAATTGTGCAGTCCCAGCGCAAACGCCATCTTAATCAATTCGACGGGTTTTGTCTTTGAGACCGCCACCAGCGTCACCTCATCTGATCGGCGGTCAGCACGTTTCGCCGCCTGTGCGATTCGCGCCTGAACGCGAGCAATGTTATTGGCTAGCATAATTTGTGAGTTGAGATCGTTTGTCACCTTTGAGCTTTCCATTGTCGGCATATAGTGGGACATTCATCGTATAGGTATTACGTTTGAAGGATAAGTCCAGTTGTAGGGGCCATAATTCATTACGCCCTGTTCGCCACCAATCCCGTTTCTCATCATTGAATACGTTCCTCAATGATCGTTCACATTGTGTATGGTGACGAGGGTGTGATGAATTAGACCTGTACAGGGGGTATTTCACGAATTTTGTGCATTATTGCCAGGATTCACACGTTGCACAAACGCAAAGAGGCCACAGGCTGCTGCGAGAATAACAAGCGCAATCGAGACCCACAGTAAATTCGCAGAGAGCAGTTTGTAGTAAATGCTTCCGTAGATTGCTCCGGCTGCGATAAGAATAAGTATAAATAAGAGCGTGGCAACATCCGCTAGCAGTCGAGGTTGAGCGTAGCTAAGCTTGTCGCCCTGTGAACGTGCCGCGCGAATACGTCGAGCCTCTCTTACAATACCAACGATGCTGCCAATCAAGATGACTGGAATGCTGATGAGAAATAAGACTATTGCAATGGTATAAATTGAGCCAGTAGTAAGCTTCATTCTCCCCTCCTTTGTAAAAGAG
This sequence comes from uncultured Ktedonobacteraceae bacterium, assembly GCA_964250365.1. Taxonomy (GTDB): domain Bacteria; phylum Chloroflexota; class Ktedonobacteria; order Ktedonobacterales; family Ktedonobacteraceae; genus JBBQVS01. Next base: position 1,771 of record CAXUGH010000377.1, on the reverse strand, counting down.
TTGTAAACTCATTTTGCCAACGCCATAATCATCGGAAACCGTCCCGTCTTCCCATGTTCGGCGCGATGCGAGAAGAATTTTTTAACATTGCACGCGGTACATATGCCCGCGACCTCGATGTGTTCGGGAAGCAGACCAGCCATCAACAGTTGGCGACGTGTGGTCTCCCATAGATCGAGGTGCAGGCTCTCTTTATCGGGCAGAGAGACGGTAGCGAAGACGGCAGACTCGCGTACAAGGCCGCGATATTGCTCTCGTGTTGGCATGTCGGAGAACTGCTCGCGTCCCATAAAGAGGTCTTGCACATTCTGCGAAACCTCGTAGCAACATGGACCAATCGCAGGACCGATACCAGCATAGATATCCCTTGGTACACTGCCGAAGGCTTCGATCATCGCACCTACCGTCGCCAGCACAATGCCACGCGCCGTACCGCGCCAGCCGCCATGTGCGATGCCAATACTATGCGTCACCGGATCGTAGAGCGCGATGGGTGTACAATCGGCGAACGAGAGAGCTAACGCGACGCCCCGTTGTTGCGTGATGAGCGCATCGCCCTTATGAATTTCCTCTAGCGTCCACGTTTGCGTGTAATAGGTACGATACGCCCAATCGCTACGCCAACGCGAAGATGTAGGGGAGACCCTTGCGGTCTCCCTGCCACTGTTGCTTGCGGTCTCCCTGTCAACATTGCTTCGCACATCAGGCGCGAACACATCGGCTCCGTGAACATTCCAGAGCGTGACGCATGGCGTATCGTCAAGTGCGAGACTGTGCAGTGCCAATTGTCGATTACGAACAACATTATCTAGGTTATCGCCCCCACGCAGGGAGCCAAGCGTATTCAATCCTTTATATGGTGGTTCGCTATAGCCACCCTTGCGTGTAAAAATACCGTGTACGAGATCGGGAAAATGTTGGAATCTGTCGAATTGCAGGTAGCATGCGTTGTCGGTTCGTTGCTCGATCAAGAAAGGTCCCCTTATGATTACAGTGTCTTACAGGCTCATTGTAACACAAAAGCGGGGCTGCGCCCCCATATCACCAATCTGCATCTGTTGTTTCAAACCGGCCCTAGACGGG
>CAXUGH010000377.1:0-678 GCA_964250365.1 uncultured Ktedonobacteraceae bacterium | reverse complement strand
GGCTCCCCACAATTTTAAACAATCTCTTTTTTTTTTTTCCCCCCCCCGTCGGCGCCTATAAACAACACATGCAGATTAAACTATTACTATTGCAAAAAAAAGCGGCAATATGCTAAAGTAGCACCATGAACAACTACGATCTCATTGCGCCCTTTTATGATATCGAGCATGCATCTTTTGACGAAGACCTCGACATGTACCAGAACTTCGCGGAGGCAAATGGCGGCCCCATTCTGGAACTTGGCTGTGGTAGTGGACGCGTATTGTTTCCTTTGGCTGAGGCTGGTTTTGATGGAGTTGGCGTCGATACATCCGCCGCAATGCTGGCTCTTGCACAACAGAGGCTGAACGAATTGAAACGTCCACTCAAGCTTGAGTTGGTGCGGCAGAGCATGTCTACGCTCCAGATGGAGCGTAAGTTCCGCATGGCCTTTATCGCGCTTGGCTCGTTCGCGCACATCGTCACGCGCAAAGAGCAGCAGCAGACGCTGGCAGTTATTCGCGCACATCTTAGCACGGGTGGCCTCTTTATTGTGGATATCAGCAATGCCGACGCTCGCTATATGGAAGACTTGACGGGGCAGGTGTTGCATCAAGGTACATGGCAAAGAGAGAATGGGACAATGCTCACTCATTTTGTGAGTCCTGCAACCGCCGTCGATAGGCACCTTTTAGAGC
>CAXUGH010000376.1:0-4791 GCA_964250365.1 uncultured Ktedonobacteraceae bacterium | reverse complement strand
TGGCGATAAGTTGCGCCGCCTTCTCGCCCACATAGCGAATGTTGAGGCCAAAGAGGAGTCGCCAGAGTGGACGGCGCTTACTAGCTTCGATACCAGCGAGCATGTTATCCGCACTTTTATTCTTGATGCCTTCAAGGGCAAGCAATTGATCGTGCGTCAAGGTATAGAAGTCGGCGACGGTCTTGACATAACCAGCAGCGACAAGTTGTTCGCACATTTTTTCGCCGATAGTGTCAATATCCATTGCACCTTTGGAGACGAAGTGAATCAGGCTCTCAAGGTTACGTGCCGGACATTTCGTGTTGGGACAATAGGCCATCGCCTGATCAGGTACGTGAATAATCGGTGTGCCACAGCGGGGGCAACGCTCTGGTAGGTGATACACCTCTTCCTTTCCTGTGCGTCGCTCGATTACGGGCTTGACCACCTGTGGAATAACTTCACCTGCACGCTGCACCAGTACCCAGTCGCCGATACGCAGGTCTTTGCGCTGAATATCGCCCTCGTTATGAAGCGAGGCACGCGAGACGGTGACGCCACGAATATTAACTGGTTCAAGCTCCGCCCACGGATTAACAGCTCCGGTACGCCCAATATTTACGTCGATGTTGAGTAGTTTGGTTGCAACCTGAATTGGTGGATATTTGAACGCGATAGCCCAACGAGGGTCGCGTGCAACGGTGCCGAGTTCCTGTTGCTGAAAAAAGTCGTTGACTTTGATAACCACGCCGTCAATCTCATAGGGCAGGTTGAAGCGTTCCTGCTCCCATTTTTTGCAAAAGGCAATCACATCGTCCAATGAGTGTGCGAGATGAATATTAGGATTGACGGGAAAGCCCCAATCGCGAATAGCGTGTAGGGCGTCCCACTGGTTATCGATGTTCATACCCTGAATGTAGCCAATCTGGTAGCCGAAGAAGTCGAGATGTCGAGAAGCGGTGACGCGTGAGTCTTTCTGGCGTAGCGAACCAGCGGCGGCATTGCGCGGATTGGCGAAGAGTTTAGTATCTTGCATCTCTTCGTTAAGCTTTTCAAAGCTTTTAATTGACATATAAATTTCGCCACGCACCTCGACGCGTTCGGGAATATGTTCGCTGCGTAAACGTTGTGGAATAGTGCGAATAGTGCGAATGTTGGGTGTCCAATCCTCCCCAACCAGTCCATCGCCGCGTGAGGCTCCGATGGTGAGTTTGCCCTGCTCATAGGTAAGTGCCATTGCCAGTCCGTCGATCTTGAGTTCGCAGACGTAGCTAAACTTCGCATCGGGCAAAATGGCTTGAGCGCGTTTTTGCCATGCCAGCAGTTGCTCTTCGCTAAAGGCGTTGGCGAGGCTTAACATTGGCACAGGATGGCGATGCTGTGCCACATCCTGCGTAGGACCAGCCCCGACGCGTTGCGTGGGCGAATCAGGCGTCTGTAGCTCTGGATGCTCCTGCTCGATGCGCCGTAGCTCTTGCATGAGACGGTCATATTCCGCGTCAGTCAGTATCGGGTTATCCTGCACGAAATACTGGTAGTTGGCCTCTTCAATCTGATGTCGCAGCGCGGCAACGGAGTCTGCAAGCTGTTCCGCTTCGTTAGCGTGTTCGTCGGACATACAACGTACAACCTTTCAATTCGACAAATTTATCCTCGTTCCAGAGAACGTATTCTTTTTAGAAGGCTTGATAGTGGAATACTTCGGGCGTACCTGTAAACAATCCGTTGATGTTGCTGCGCCACTGCGGGAAGAGTGGACTCTTACGAAAACCTTCCGTATGCGCCTCTAGTGAAGTCCAGTTGACGTTAAGCATATAACGCTCTGGCTGTTCAATACAACGAGTCACATTCGCCGAAATGCACTCTGGATGCTGGCGAATAACCTCTAGTCCCTTTATGATACCCGTGCCAAGTTCATCCTCTTTGCCAGCAGCGGCGATAAATACCGCGATTTCTGTCACCATGATGATACCTCCGTTTTCTATACATGGTACCATACAGCATAAGGATGTCAGCATTCGCTAATTGTTAATTGATTACAGGATAATTCCTAAATCGGTACCATCATATTGCCTTCATATATATTCCCTGATTGGCTGTTGTCCAGCATGTCCCCACCTTCTATACTAAACAATAAAAAGGATAGCCCTTATGCATTCTCTTTCTTCGCGCAAGCTGTGGAACTATATTGTACGGCTGTTTGTCGTCATCTCTGGCTTATTTCTTTTCGCCACTGGCACCGTCTTCACCTATCGCTCAAACATGGGGCTAGGACCTTGGGACGTGTTGCATCTTGGTATCAGTCGCCATACACCGATTACCTTTGGACAGGCGAATATTGTGGTTGGAGCTATAATCATTCTAGCTGGCTTATTGCTACGTCTCTATCCTGGCGTTGGAACTATCCTCAACATGGCACTCATTGGCCTCTTTGTTGACCTCCAGCTACGCCTCAACTGGCTGCCCGATTTCAGTAATGCATCATTATTTGTGCGCTTACTTATTGATGTGTTGGGTGTATTGATTACAGGAATTGGTACCGCGCTCTACATAAGTCCACGTCTGGGCGCAGGTCCACGCGATGGTCTGATGATGCGCCTTCACATACTTACAAAGACTCGTATCGCCATCGTTCGTGCGCTCATCGAATGCTCTGCTCTTGTCTTAGGCTTTTTCCTCGGTGGCACCGTTGGCGTGGGAACGCTTATCTTTGCCTTTGGCGTTGGTCCTTGCGTCGAGTTTGGGTTTTATCTGATTAAGAAATTTCTGCTATTCACTGGACTTGATCCGATAGAGGTAACGGATGTAAGCAAGCAGAAAGACGCAAAGTTTGCTGATATTCCGTTTCGTCAGAAACCTAGGGTATAAGAACAAGTCTGCGGCGTACACCAGAACGTTGCTGTTCCCATGCTTGCTCGACTTGTCGAAGAGGAATGCGCTCGACGGCCTTTTATCTATCGCTAACCTCTCTTTTTTCGGCAGCTAAACCAGTAAGAAATGCTTCAAGTCCTGCCTCAAAACCGCTGCGAGGTTTTTGACGCCCGAACACATCTGCTTGCTCCAACTCGACAAATCCATGTAAGAATGCCCAGAGCGCAACAGTGGCGTCCGCGCTTGTCTCAGTCGATAAGCCTGTTCTATCTTCGATTAGGGTGACGACAAAGTACCAGAGAGAATGTTCTGCCATAGGTGAATCAGCGGGTGCCTCGTGTGGTTGCATCAGTATGTTGTAGATAGCGGGATGAGTACGCGCGAAGTCGAGATACGCATAGGCTGCACTGCGTAATGCATCAAGTCCGTCGCGTCCAGTCGTTGCTGTCGCAAGGGCTGCTTGTAGCTGACGCATACCCTCATTGGCGATAGCCGTCTCAAGTGCGGCGCGATCTGGGTAGTGGCGATAGAGGGCACGAGGGGTCAAGCCTAGCATGGTAGCTAGAACGCGCATAGAAAGAGCCTCTATACCATGTTGTTCAATATAGGCGATGGCTGTTGTCAAAATTGTTTGAGCATTGGTTTTCGCAGGATAGGGCATAACAGAACTAGTATACACCTTGACAAGCATAGTTGGGAAGGTATACACTGTTTCCATAAAGGTATACGTCGTATACCTTTATGGAAACGAAGTTTTCAAGGTGATTTTCCGTAGGGACCAGATTTATCGCGTCCGCAGTGGAATTTATCACGCGAGATCAGGTCCGAAAAGCTTCTAACTCATCAGGAGGTGTATACCATGAAAAGTGTAGTTATCACAGGCGTATCGAGCGGAATTGGCAGGGGGGCGGCAAAGGTACTCATAGAAAAGGGATTTCACGTCTTTGGAAGTGTGCGTAAGGCTGATGATGCGAAAGAAGTCGCTGCTCAATTAGGGAATGCATTTACACCGCTCGTTTTTGATATTACGGATGAACAGAGCGTCCAGAAAGCAGCACAGTTTGTGCGTGAACAATTACAGGGCGAAACGCTGTTCGGACTGGTCAACAATGCTGGTATAGCGGTTCCAGGGCCGCTTACTCATGTATCTGTAGATGAGTACAGGCAGCAACTAGAGGTAAATCTTGTTGGACCTTTGATTGTTACGCAAGCCTTTGTGCCTTTGCTAGGGACAGACCGCTCACTTAAAGGGGAACCTGGGCGCATCATCAATATTAGCTCGGTAGGTGGAAAAATGGCTGGACCGTTTCTTGGTCCCTATCATGTATCAAAATTTGGCCTGGAAGGATTCTCCGATAGTCTGCGTCGTGAATTGATGGTGTATGGTATTGATGTTATCGTTATTGGACCTGGCTCAGTAGCGACTGCAATTTGGGACAAGGCGGAAGCAGTTGATGTTTCTCGTTATGAGGGGACCGAGTATGAAACTGCTCTCAAAAAGTATAGCCGTTATATGATTGCGGGTGGGCGCAAAGGCTACTCTCCAGAGCGACTTGGTACGGAGATATGGAAAGCTTTGACCGTTGCTCATCCACGCGTGCGCTATGCGGTTGTACCGCAGCGTTTTGTCAACTGGACGTTGCCTTTGCTATTACCTAAACGACAGGTTGATAAAATCACAGCTAGAAATCTCGGATTACAACATAAAAGATAATATGTCATACATGGCATTCGCAGCCAACGGCTGTGAATGCCATGTATGATCTTGTGCTATACGCTGCGTGAATCTCCCCAATCCTGCTGAAACGTCTGTTGTAGCGTGTTCAGCACGCCACCGTCGGAGACGAGAATGCCAAGTTCGCGGTTGCGATCCAAAGATTGCGTCGAGATGTTTTCGGAGCCGACGAAGGCTTTTTGTCCATCGACGACGATGATTTTCGC
>CAXUGH010000375.1:3218-4838 GCA_964250365.1 uncultured Ktedonobacteraceae bacterium | reverse complement strand
GCGCCCACCCCCCCCCCCCCCCCCCCCCCCCCACCCCCCCCCCCCCCCCCCCCCGTTCACTCCTTCATATATTGAAACTACCCCTACAGAATCCCCCTCCTCCTGCCGATATGTAACACAGACGATATCAACGCTTGGTTGGTATACATGGCGGACAGGAGAGGGATATTCATATGGTTACTGCACACGACGATACGCTTTATTTGAATGAGACAAATACGCGTGCGCTGTTAGAGTTAGTACCTGATTCGTTGTTGCATCTCAATAGCGAAGGTATCTTGCTTGGGTATAAGTTCACCAAGGATATGGCATATTCGTCTATATATGCTACCGTTGGCAAAAATATGTTTGAGACGTTGCCAGCAGATGTAGCACAAAAAATGCGTTTCGCGATGCAACAGGCTAGTTTGCGACAAGAAGTGCAGACATATGAGTATCAAATACTTATTGGAGAAACACACTATGCCCGGCAAGGCCGTGTAGTGATGAGTGGAGAGAACGAGTTTCTCTACCTGATTTGTGACGTTACCAACAGCAAAAAGGCTGAGCAAACGCTGTCTGAAAGCGAAGAGCGTTTGCGTATGGTGATCTCGAATGTGCCAATTGTTCTCTTTGCGCTTGACCGCGATGGTATCTTTCTACTTTCGGATGGGCGTGGCCTCAAAGCTCTTGGGCTTGAACCAGGACAGGTCGTGGGACTCTCCGTCTTCGATGTCTACAAAGATGAACCACACTTACTTACACCCGTCTATCACGCCTTGGCAGGCGAAGGGATAACATCTGTTTATGATATGGGAGTTGCAATATTTGAAACTCAGCTTACTCCTCTTTTTGATGAAGCGGGTCAACCGAATGGCTTGATTGGCCTCTCAATAGATATCACAGAGCGTGTGAAGGCCGAAAGAGCATTGCAGGAGCGCGAACGCCGCTTCCGTGCTTTGACTGAAAACGCATCTGATCTAGTTCTCATTCTGGATGCGACCGGCATGTGTCGCTATGCCAGTCCATCACATAAGCGTGTACTAGGTTATGAGCCAGAATCCCTGATTGGTGTAAGTGTGCTTGAACTAGTACCACCCGAAGATTTGAGCGAGGTCGTTGCAGCTCTTGCACGGCCTCAAGAAGACAACGAAGTGACGCGGCAGCTTGTACGGATTCGTCACGCCAATGGACTATTCGTGACGCTGGAATATGTGAGTCTCAATCGCCTCAAAGACGATGCGATACAGGGCTTTGTGATCAATGCTCGTGATGTAACAGAGCAGTTAGCAATGCAGGACATACTCAAGCATCAAGCCTCGCACGACGCTTTGACCAATCTACCCAATCGCACTCTACTCCTGGAGCGTTTAGAGCAGACAATTAAAACAACAGAGCAGAATGAAGACGAAACAAGGTGTAACATTGCACTGCTGACAATGGATATCGACCGCTTCAAGGAGATTAACGATACATTTGGACATCATCATGGCGATTTACTTTTGCAAGAGGTGAGTGTGCGTCTACTTCAAGTGGTGGATGAAAGCGCGACCGTCGCTCGGCTTGGTGGTGATGAGTTCGCGCTACTCGTTCCTGTGGTGAGCGAGGAATGCGTACAGCATATCATTGCAAAGCTGGCAG
>CAXUGH010000375.1:0-3118 GCA_964250365.1 uncultured Ktedonobacteraceae bacterium | reverse complement strand
CGCGATGCAATTTCTCATGACGGATTAAAACTGTACTACCAGCCAAAGGTCGAGCTTCAGACGGGCGAGGTGCATAGCGTTGAGGCACTTGTGCGCTGGCAACATCCCGAATTTGGCTTTGTGCCGCCTGACCAGTTTATTCCACTGGCAGAGCAAACGGGTCTGATTGCGCCGCTTACACTATGGGTTCTGGAAACGGCGATCCGTCAATGTCGCGCATGGTCTCAGGCTGGCCTGGAACTTAGCATCGCCGTCAATCTCTCGATGTGGGACCTACGCGACGCGACACTACCTAATACCATACATGCCCTCCTTGAACGTTACAATGTATCACCTCGGCTTTTACATGTCGAGTTGACGGAGAGCGTGGTGATGAGCGATGTCGAGCGAACGCTTGACACACTCAATCGACTTGCAAAATTTGGCATAGAGATAGCGATTGACGACTTTGGCACAGGCTATTCTTCGCTGGCGTATCTAAAACGTATGCCAATTAGCGAACTCAAGATCGACCGCTCGTTTGTGATGCACATGGCAGAGGTCGAGGTGGATGCGACGATTGTGCAATCGACGGTGAGTATGGCGCACAGTCTCGGTATAAAAGTGGTTGCCGAGGGCGTCGAGGACGAAAAAACGTGGCACCTGCTGGCAAATTTCTCCTGCGATACAGCGCAAGGCTACTATATGTCGCGTCCAGTGGTGCCACAAGACCTCGAAAAGTGGTTGCGTGAGGCACATATGATACAGAAAGTGTAGAAATACCGCCTATTCCCTTCCTGTGGTACCATAGAAACAGAATTTCTTTCCGTTATGGAAGAGCTAAGGAAAGGATGCATGTTATGCTACGCGAGGCGACTCTTCGGAAAATGCTTGTAGATGGAAGCCAGTGGGCCGAATGGCGAGGCTACCACATGCCGATTAGCGACGCCTACGTCTCCGTCTGGACGCCAATTGGTACCGAGATGCATTGGAGGCCGGGGACATGGCACTCGCACAAACATCAGATTACCTATCTCTGGTCTGATAAATGGTACACTATTCATATCGGCTATCACGAGGATGGAAGCTTTGCCAGTGGCTATTGCGATGTCGTGCTACCCACACCTGCATATAGCAACACCTCGCCCGAACTCACCTACGTTGACCTGTATATAGATGTCGTCGTGCGCGAAGATGGTAGCGTCTACACCAAAGACCAGGAGGTGTTTGACCGTGCCGCCTTGCGCTATCCAATTGTCGAGCAGTCGCGCAAGAAATCGTTCGAGGTATTGGACTGGTTGGAGGCACACGCAAAGACCTGGACTGGTCCCTTCTCGGTCATGCCTCGCCAATTGCCGCGCACCGATTTCGAGTCGTTGAGCGTCGAGCAGATACGGAAGTCGCTGCATGGTGCCTGAACAACTACAGCGTGACCTCGACCAACATGGCATTACTGTTTTCGATGAAGTTGCGCTCCGCGAAGCGTTAGAGCAACACATCGAAACCTACACTCTCATAAAGCTCGCCCCCTGGCCTGCACGCCGCTGGAAATGCCACTACCGCCTCATGATGAGTGATGCCATGTACGATGCTCAAAGCGTCGCCGAAGCGTATGCGCTGGCGTTGCTGGCGGTGCTGTAATAGAATTTCGTGGACAGGTCGTAGGGGCCATAATTCATTACGCCCTCGTCCCCTACGTTTACCACTTATTGGATACGTTCCTCAACCCTTGCTAACATGGTGTATTGGTGCGAGGGCGTAACAAATAAAAAATTTTGTCGTGGTTGTCAATAGAAACGCTCAACCGGTTTTAGATTGACATGCAGCACAATATTTATAATCTGCCTAACGCTTGTATGTTTTTTTTAGCACACCCCTCTTACTATGTTCCCTATTCATTTGATGGCACGTTTACTATAGTACAAGGGGCAACGAGCAAGGCTCGTCTCTTCAGGAAAAGTTATGGAAAGGTATTCAGTACATGCAACGCACAATGTGCAAAGGCAAAATTCATCGCGCCACCGTCACACAGGCCAACCTCAACTACGTTGGTAGCATCACCATCGACCAGAATCTGCTAGACGCCGCCAACATCTACCCCTATGAAAAGGTGCAGGTGGTCAATGTCAGCAACGGCTCACGCCTAGAAACCTACACCATTGCAGGTGCGCGTGGCTCCGGTGTGATTTGTTTGAATGGTGCAGCAGCACGTTTGAACGCCGAAGGCGACATTGTTATCATCATCAGCTATGGGCAATTTAACGAGGAAGAGATTCGTGCGCTCGTGCCACAGATTGTCTTTGTTGACGAAAATAATCAGATGACCGAGAAAAAAGAGGTTCCTCTGATCGAAATGTTGCCAGAATTACCCAGCTCTGAGTTCAGCGAAGTGGAGATGATGTACTCCTAAGCTTCGCAGCAAGCTTTCATTCGACCTGTGTGGTTGAGTGAGATTTTGCTGGTCCTCTGCCTATCTAACGTTTGTTAGACCGTTTCCTCTTAGTAGTGTATATAACTAATTATGCCTCTTCCATTGCGCCTCATCTGCCGTATGAGCATTATCCGCAAGCCGCTTCTGAAAAGCTAGCAGAGCCTCTATCACTTCTCTCCGCTCCTTCGATGGCGGGCACCGTGCTTTCCAGCAAACGAATATAGCCAATAATGGCACTTCCCACCGCAATCAACTCTATCGGCGTTGCCTGTAATGTGACAAGCAATGGCTCTCTTTGTTTCACCTGTTCAACCCTCCTTTTTGTGACGATTTTTCATTGTAAGTATATATCTTAAAGAGCATCTTTGTAAAGATAGTTATGTCAAGCATATTACTTTGATACAATTTGCTCTACTACAAATGAGGACTGGATATGATAAGGCTGAGAGTCAAAGAAGTTGCGGAGCAAAAAGGATTCAGCATGGGAAGACTACAAAGAGATGCTGGCGTATCCTATAACACGGTAAAAGATATTTACCGTGACCCTTTTCGTGAAGTAACGACCACTACCATAAACAAACTTGCAAAGGCTCTCAGCGTACCCACAACCGATTTAATAGAAGATGTACAAGCGATTAAAGATGAAGATTGAGAGAAGCACTACCATCAACAAGCGCAACAAAACAATAAAACCACCAATACTGCCCA
>CAXUGH010000374.1:0-4856 GCA_964250365.1 uncultured Ktedonobacteraceae bacterium | reverse complement strand
CTACTATACCATGCGAAGAAAGCAAATTCAAGGTAATTACTTACAATTCGTATAGAAGGGGAAATTTTCATGCTCTCTATTTGAACATTTTCAACGCAGATGAATGTCCTTGCATCAAATTCCCATCCCTAACGGCGCATCGGCGACTTCCCTGTAATTCCCCATACCAACCGCTCCATCGGATCGGGTTGCTTGTTGCGAAAATCAACCCATGTCATCCCTTCGAAAAAAGTGGGTAATTCTGGTTCTAACGGCGCATCTTCTAACAATACAGGAATAACAGGGCAACCATTCCGCACAAATTTACGCAGAAACGCTTCTAATTCCACCTGTTGCCAGGGTCCGATACCATCTTTGCCAACAAAGACTGCTGCCGACTTCACATTCTTGATATGTGCTTCCAACACACGTTGCCAGGGAAGTCCAGGGCGCAACTCCCACTCATCCAGCCAGGGGAGCAAACCGCGCTCTTGCAGTTGTTTCCCAATATCCTTCACGGCAGGCTTGTCAATGCCGCGATAACACAAAAATACGTCAAAGTCTTGCACTTCCTTCTTCCCCTCTACCGAAGTTATATTTGCCTGAATATCTCGCTGCGTATCAGCCGTGCGATCCATTTTCTGAACATCTGATGACGGGGCTTTCGTAAGCGGCTCATCTTGTTCGATCAGCGAGATACGAGTATTACATACAGGGCAATTAAGCCAATCGAAGTTTCTTTCCTTACGCTTCTGTACCGTCTCGTCTGTAATCAAAGTATTGCACGAGTTACAAATGGTAATACGTCGTATCTTGAAATTGTTCGGTAAGGCTCGACGACGCAAATGGAGATGAACGTATTCCTCAAAAATATCGCGCACACTCTTGGATGTTAGTTTTGGATGAAAGAGCGTCAATTCTGCTCTCCCCTCACCAATATTGTGCAGGAACATCCCACACTCTCCGCCACCATTCGCGGTATAGATAATTGCATTCTTCCACAACGACTGCTTCTTAAACACACCGCTATTAGCAAGACGCACCGCCAGCGTCGCGTAAATATTCAGCACAGGTCCTTCAAAGTCAAACACCACCGTCTTGCCCTCTGGATTGGGCAGGTCGGGATTTTCCTTCGTCGATTGCGATGGAAAGACAAGATAATCCTGCTCACGTAAAGCCAGTTCACGGCGCAACAAATCCTCCACCATCGCCAGCAGCAACAACTCTTCCTGCTGCTTCTCTTGAATACGCTCATCCGTCGGTATCCGAAAATCCCCTGCTCGCACCCGCGCCTCAGCGATATGCCCAAGACCATCCGGCTCGTCCTTCACCACATTCACCAGAGCCGACGCATATGAATCAAGCATCTCCGGCTGCAACAGCACCAAACGCCCAAAGCTCAAACGCTTAATCAAACCTGCCGCCTCCACGCGCCCGATACACGTCTCAAATTGTGCAGGCAATTCCCGCGTCTCAGGGGGCGCACCCTCCGCACGCACAAACGTCCTGTACAAATCCTCAACTGTCGAAATAAGTCTATCTCGCTTTTTTTCCTCTATCAGAAAACTCTTAATTTGCTGAAACAACTCCGTCGAAGTCACCTTTGGCAGCATCTTCTCCCAATCAATCGCCTTTGTAATCGCCGCCTTCAACTCATCGACGTGCCACCCCTCCTTCGCGCTCGTCGCAAAATAGCCATCGAAGCCCAACTCACGCACCACCGCCTCGATACGCTCCCGGCTCGCCCCAATCCCGCCCCTATCAATACGCGCCGCCACCAGAAACTTCTTGAGTGGAGGTGCTGCATTCCCTTGTATTTTTTGCGCCTGTAATAAAGCTCGATGCCAATGCTCCACGCCTGAGAAGGGATCGGTCTCATTGTGTGCATCGAAAACTACTAGTGCCACCGCTACTTCATTCAAATACAACTGATGAATCAGCCTATATCCAGGCTGTCCCGCCATATCCCATAATAGCGTTTCGCGAGTCTCTTTACTTCCATCAGTAAGTTTTACCACTTTATTTCCCAAAGTCCACACACGCCTTCCATGCGTTGACTCTGTAACACTATAGGGCTGTCCGCTCAACACAAGTCCCAGCCCTGATTTACCGACACCGCCATCACCGAGTAACACTACTTTTGCATTCGTGTAGCTACTAGAGACTATTGTGGGCGAAGAGTTGAGAATAGCATTAAAGTCGAGGTTCCAGATACGAATAACGGTATCCTCTTCGGCGAAAGTGGCAAGAACAGGGGCAGTAGGGCTAAACATCGAACCATGAATTATGAAGGGATTACTAATTTCATTAAGGATAGAAACTGTTTTCCAGTTGTTGGTACTCCAAAAGCGAACAGTTCCGTCTTCAGATTTAGATACAAGAAGGCTGTTATCAAACGAGAAAGCCAGACTCAGTATTGAGTCTGTGTGACCCTCAAGAACTCTAATCAGAGCACCAGTAGATGGATTCCATATATGAATAGTACTGTCAGCAGAACCGGAAACCAATACTTGCTCGTCTAGCGACCATACTAGGCTATTAACAAACTTAGAGTGTCCCGACAAAGTGTAAAGCTCTTGCCCTGTTTTAGTGTTCCATATCTTGATAGTATAGTCATCTGAGCCTGAAGCTAGCCTCTTCCCATCTGACGACCACTCTACACTATTAATACCACTATTATGTCCTACTAGCAACTGAAATTTGCTTTCTTGAATATCCCATATTCTAATAATTCCATCTCTAGAGCCTGATGCTAACTTCTGACTATCTGGCGACCAACTTATAGTATTTATACTACTATGCTGGTTTAACTTTGTACTTTCTTTATATGAAATATTCCATATTTCTATACCTCCATCATCAGAACTAGCCGCTAGTTTTTGACCGTCAGGAGACCACCCTAAGCTCCAAACAGGGTTATAGCGATTTAGAGACACAACCACTTGCCCAGTCCGAGCATTCCATAACATAATTGTTCCATCGTCAGAACTAGACACGAGCATTTGTCCATCAGGAGACCATGCTACACTCCTTACGGACCCAGAGTGCCCAACTAACGTCCAACGTAGTTTAAAACCAAGTGTTGGCAGATATTTTTCTCGTTCTTTACTCCGTTGTCTTTTCCCTTCCTCGTATTGTCTTTTCTCTTCATCTTGCTCGGTAAGCAAATCTCTTTCTCGCTTCTCATCTTTCTTAGTCCAATGTCTTGTAAAAATAACTAAGGAAATAGAAAATACGAGTAGTAGTAGCAACAATGAAATGCCTATCCAAACATTTGCAATTGCGCTAAAAAAGAAGACGATACAAAGAATGAAGAGGATAATGGTAATGACCCACCAATACTTTGTAAGTTCACGTAATCGACGTACCCATTGTGGACGTGGATAGCGAGAGTCGTCTGTGGACCTTTGCGTAGACATAGCTAGTATTCCTCCTCTTCGCTACATACCAAAGGATGAGTAGATGCAAATGTATCACGACACTACATAGATATGTTTCATTTTATCGCAAGTGTAGTACGGGACATAGTGATTGTCAATATGATGTGTATGGATATTCAATAGGTGTTATTAAAAATATTGCCTCCCGCCCCTCGTCACATCGTTCCGCCTCATTCATCAGCCACGTCCTCTTGCTACCCTTATCTCTGCCCCCTTGCTTTTCCTCGCTCTTTCATGTATACTCTTCCTTACAGAGAACCCTCTGTACGGGCCTGATTATGCTGTTTAAAATTAAAGATGGGAATGAAATGTAGGGGAGACCCTTGCGGTCTCCCTGCTCGACGCGTCAAAAATCGTTA
The DNA here is from genome assembly GCA_964250365.1 of uncultured Ktedonobacteraceae bacterium. Lineage (GTDB taxonomy): Bacteria > Chloroflexota > Ktedonobacteria > Ktedonobacterales > Ktedonobacteraceae > JBBQVS01. The sequence continues at coordinate 1,078 of CAXUGH010000374.1, read as the reverse complement.
CCACATTAAAAATTTAAAGAGCATTATCACGCCCTCGGCCCCGTCAGCTCCTCCTCCATCACCATCGGTAATCTTGGTAATATCGGTAATAATGGTAATGATTTCTCCCATTAAACATAACCATTTTCTTATACTTACCTTCACATCCTCTTAACAATAAACCTAGATTTACGCTGCATATACATGTTATCCTTGCTATAGAGAATGGTGGATACGGAAAATTCCCCAATAATATATCAGTCTAGCTTTATGTATGCTTCGCTTTGCAAGCAGAAAGGAACGCACAACATGACGAACGGTCAACATTTTACTTCCGAACTTACAACGCAGTGGGAGACTGATGCACGATGGCGTGGCGTCAAACGTCCCTATACAGCGGAAGATGTGTACCGCTTACGTGGCTCGGTGCAGATCGAGTACACGCTGGCACGTCTGGGCGCGGAACGCTTATGGGATTTGTTGCATAGCGAACTATACGTGGCGGCTCTCGGTGCCTTGACGGGCAATCAGGCTGTGCAACAGGTAAAGGCTGGCTTGCAGGCGATTTATCTGAGCGGCTGGCAGGTTGCGGCTGATGCAAACCTTGCGGGACAGATGTATCCCGACCAGAGCTTGTATCCCGCCAACAGCGTGCCGAGCGTGGTCAAGCGTATCAATCAGGCATTGCAACGCGCCGACCAGATTCAGACATCCGAGGGCAAGGGCAACACCTACTGGTTCGCACCGATTGTCGCCGACGCCGAGGCTGGCTTCGGTGGTCCCCTCAACGTCTTCGAGATGATGAAGGCCATGATCGAGGCTGGTGCGGCTGGCGTTCACTTTGAAGATCAACTTTCATCCGAGAAAAAATGTGGACACATGGGCGGGAAGGTGCTTATCCCGACGCAGAACGCGATCAAGCATCTCGTCGCGGCACGTCTCGCCGCCGACGTAATGGGCGTGCCGACGCTTGTTGTAGCACGCACAGACGCCAACGGTGCCAATCTCATTACCAGCGATATCGATCCCGTCGATCAAAAATTCTTGACGGGCGAACGCACGCCCGAAGGCTTCTTTAGAACGCGACAGGGTATTGCGG
>CAXUGH010000373.1:0-4907 GCA_964250365.1 uncultured Ktedonobacteraceae bacterium | reverse complement strand
CCCCCCCCAACCCCCCCCCCCCCCCCCCCCCCGTGCCGGGCTGTGGGGGGGGGCGCCCCCCCCTTGCGGGCGCCCTGGCCTCACCACAGACCGCTTTTTGGGCTAAAGGTAACGCCTATGAAGCTTACCCCTATCATGCTACTACGTATTTAGAAAACTCGTGAAACAAAGTGACGTAGAAAAGTCTCCTACTAACAGACCACCTGAAAAAGTGTGATGGAAAAATTCTTCCGTGGAAAAGGTGGAGTTAGTTTTCGGAGGCCGAATGAACTTCAAGACCATCTACAAGGCGATTGTCCTTGTAGTCGTTGTTGGTCCGCTACTTGCTACTGTGTACGCTATTCACCTGCTCTGGCAACGCGCCGTGCATCCAATCGACATTGTATTGCTACTGAGCCTGTATGTTATTACCGCTCTTGGCGTCACCGCTGGCTATCACCGCATGCTGACTCATCGCAGCTTTCAACCTCATCCCGTTGTTAAATTCCTGTTCCTGGTCATGGGGTCCATGTCTCTTGAGGGGTCCGCGTTAGAATGGGCTTCAACACATACAAAACACCACGCACAGGCCGACAAAGAGGGTGATCCACATAGCCCCTTAGAGGGCTTTTTTCATGCCCATATCGGCTGGCTGTTCAAAGATAATACTGCACCACCTGAAATATACGCACGTCACCTGCTCAAAGACCCGATTGTGATGTTCGTGAGCCGCACCTTCTTTCTGTGGGTGGGAATTTCGCTACTCATTCCGTTCCTGATTGGCGGCTGGGAAGGTCTGCTCTGGGGCGGCCTTGTACGCATCTTCCTGGCGCACCACGTCACATGGAGCGTCAACTCAATCTGTCACACCTTCGGCAAACGCGACTTCGAGACCAACGATGAGAGCCGCAACGAATGGGTTGTTGGCTTGCTCGCGCTAGGCGAGGGTTGGCACAACAATCACCACGCCTTCCCCCGTTCGGCCTTTCACGGCCTGCGCTGGTGGCAGTTCGACTTCTCCGGCTACGTCATCTGGACGCTTGAGCGCGTCGGTCTCGTCAAAGACGTATACCGCGTCTCCCCTGAGATGATTGCACGCCGCTCGACAAAACGTACCATCGAGGCTATTGTAAGCGATGTTGTTCCTGTAGAGATCGAAAGAGAACAGGTTGCGTCTCGCTAACAAAATTTAGCCAAATAATGAGTAGGATGTCAATGAAAATTCGAGGGTTTCACGCAACCCGCGAATTTTCATTGACATCCTACTCATTATTCAAATTCGCCATCAATTGACAATACACTGCTCCCATGTCTTCGGCAGAAAGTGGACCTTCTTGCTTGAGCCACCATGAGAGTAAGCCAAGCAGTGACCCCGCTGCATGAACCGCAAGTATCTCGTTGTTCATCAATGATGAGCTTTTCATTTTAGATAGGCTTTGCGACAAAAATCGCTGAGATAGTTCGGTAAAATAGGCCCTCATCACATCCTCAATAGTTCGAGTTGGTCCCGCTTCCTTGAGCATTGCTTGATATAACTGCCGCCGCCGCGCGACATGCTGGAAAATACGGACGCTCACCATAGAATAGGTACATTGCTCTCCCGTCTCAAGCTCCACATCCAGATGCATGTCGTGCAAAAGAGCTTTAATACTTTCCTGCAATAGATGGTCTTTATCTCGATAATGCAGATAAAATGTGGTCCGTCCCAAATTGGCTTGCTCTGTAATGTCTGCAATCGTGATGTGTTCATAGCCCCGCTCGATGATCAAGTGGAAGAGTGCTTCCTGAAGCAGTGGACGGGTGCGCTGAATACGCCGATCTAAAAGCTGGTTTCCGTTCATCTTTTTGATTCCTGTATATTAGTGAACACATAGCGTCTTTGTGTTCGACAATTCCACCACGCTCATTTTTGCTTGCCCTCAAGCAAAGATGTACTATACAATGGGACAATCAACGCGAGTGAACACGATGTTCAGTAGTGATTGCTCTGTCATCACAGTATAGCACATCCACGTTCGCTCTGGAACGCTTCCGCAAACAAGCACATTGGTCCGATGTATCGCACCCCTCGTATAGGTGTAGGGGTCCGATAAATCGGACCCTCGGACGAGCGCAGCAATGTCCGTTCCCAACGAAATTAATGGACATACCACTAAAAGGAAAAATAGAGCTATCCGAAAAAACGCTACATGAAAGGACAATGGTTATGAGTTTAGAGAGAAACAATTCGATAGCGTCAGCCACTTCTGCTTCTCAGGCAAATTGGGTAGGGGCATGGTATGCTGCACCAGCACAGATGATGCCAACTAATCTGAGTGGGCGCACCTTACGGCAAATCGTTCATTTGAGTGCTGGCGGTGAGCAAATTCGTCTTCGCCTGTCCAACCGCTATGGAGGCGCGCCAGCCACGCTTCGCTCGATCTCTGTGGGGCATGTCGTGAGCGGTCTAAATGTACGCCCAGACTCTAAGGATATACAGTTCGAGGGGCAGGCGATGGTGACGTTGGAGCCTGGGCAAGAGATTGTCAGCGATCCGGTTGTCTTCCGGGTCGAGGCAATGACCGATTTGGCGATTACCTTTTTTCTTGAGCAGGGAGAAAGCATAACCGGACACACATTTGCACAACAAACCTCGTATGTGACAGGCACCGGAAATTATACTGCAATACCTGCTGAAGCAGCATTCCTTGTCTATCCCCTCATGACTTCCTGCTGGTACCTTATTACCGGAATTGATGTCTTGCCAACATCCCGCCTTAATGCAGTAGTGGCCTTTGGCTCTTCTACAACAGACGGCTATGGCTCAACACTGAATGCCAACAACCGTTGGCCCGATTACCTAGCTCGTCGTCTAATGAATGCTGGTGGAACTCGCCTTATGGCGGTCTTAAATGCTGGCATTGGTGGTAATCGACTCACCGCCTCCGATGTTCCTCAACTGGGGGAAACAGGGATGCCGCGTCTGCTCTTTGGAGAGGCTGGTAGTCAGCGTCTCACATGGGACGCCTTAACGCAACCAGGAGCGACGGACCTGATTGTGCATATTGGCTCAAACGATCTGCGCTTTGGCGTTTCAGGAGAAACCTTGATTACAGGCTTGCAACAGCTTGTGGAGCAAGCGCGAACTCGCTATCAGAAGGTGTTTGGTACAACGATATTACCGGGTGCATTCTCTCCTGAACAAGCGGCACAACGACAGATAGTGAATACCTGGATACGAGAGCAAGGCGACCAATGGTTTGATGCTATCTTCGATTTTGCCGCACCACTGCGCTCATCTGAAGATGATGCTGTCCTCAATCCAGCCTGCGATTCTGGGGATGGTATGCATCCTAATGATGAAGGCTACCGCCGGATGGCTGAAGCAGTAGACATTCACCTGTTGACTGGTAGTCCTGAGCAGTAACAAGAGAGGGAAAAGCAGATGAAACAAGTTCTTCTGACACAAACAGGAGAGCCACAAGAGGTTCTCCACGTCGTCGAGGCAGCACTGCCAGAACCAATAACGGGTCAAGTGCGCGTCAAAGTTCTGGCAAGTGGCGTTGCGTTTGCGGATGTGATGATGCGGCATGGAACCTATATGGGGATGCCAAAAATGCCCTTTACGCCAGGATATGACATCTGCGGAACAGTAGATAAGCAAGGTCCAAGAGCCTCGAAGTTTCCCATTGGGCAGTGCATTGTAGCACTCACCGTCTATTCGGGCAATGCACAATACGTCTGCTTGGATGAAAAACGCCTTGTTCCCGTTCCTGATGGAGTTGATCCAGCAGAAGCGACGAGTCTCGTCCTGAACTACATCACAGCCTACCAAATGCTGCATCGCATCGCAAGAGTCAAGCCAGGAGAGCGCATTCTGATTCATGGTGCCGCTGGTGGTGTGGGAACTGCCTTGCTCCAACTCGGTCAATTAGCAGGTGTGCAGATGTATGGCACGGCCTCCCATGCAAAGCATCTCCTGCTCGAACGGTATGGCGCTATTCCTATAGACTACAAGGCAGAAGATTTTGGAAAGCGCATCATGACACTCACAGGAGACGGTGTTGATGCAGTGTTTGACCCGATTGGCGGCGTCCATCTGCGCCAATCGTTCAAAACGCTACGGAAGGGTGGAAGATTGGTTGCATATGGCGTTTCCTCAGTTGTCGCTCAGGGAGGCAATACAGCAATGTTTCTTGTCCAATCGCTTGCAATGTTGGGACGGCTACGGTGGTGGTCATTGCTACCCAATGGCAAACGCGCGAGCCTTTACCTGATCGAGCAGCACCCTGAGTGGTTACAAGAAGACCTGACAAAGCTTCTGACGTTGCTTGCAGAGAGCAAAATCAAACCAATAATCGCGCAACGCCTTCCACTTGAACAAATCGCCTATGCCCACGAGTTACTTGAAACATCTCAGGTGGAAGGGAAAATCGTGCTACTCCCGAATGGAAGTGATGTGTAAAAATCAGTTACCGCTTGTCTTCCTCTGCATCGTCCCTGGCAAGTGGCTGTGCCAAACCTGAAACCCATTGGGATACTTCTGCAAGCTGAGACGGCGCACAGGATACAAGCGTTTCGCCAGCCACTTCTGCACTTTTTGCTCGACCTCCTCAGCCGAAGATGCATAGAACGGAACGTAGTGGATAGGCGACCATCGCTCGCCGCTCCCGTCGTCATAGCCCAATATCCACAATGTCATTATCTCTTCTGATTTATCGTCCACGTCGAATACCCTTTCTACATATCTCACTCAGCAAAACATAATGATGGACCTTACGAAATATAGTATTAGCGACTTCACTCCCCACAAGTAGCTCCAACTGTTCCTGCGAACTTGCAATGCGCCCAATGCATGAGCGAATCAGCACATAATGCCCCTTTTCTAAGTTCGGGGCATTGAGAAAATAGCGCATCGCCTCAAAGTTCGCTTGCATATGTTGGCAGAG
>CAXUGH010000372.1:4252-4907 GCA_964250365.1 uncultured Ktedonobacteraceae bacterium | reverse complement strand
CGCAAAGCTATCGAGACGCGTTATCAGTTGTTGCCCTACCTGTACACGTTGTTTCATGAAGCATCAACGACGGGTGCGCCAATCGTCCGACCACTCTATTATCACTATCCACAGGATGAGGATGCGTGTGATACCGAGAGTGCGTTTCTACTTGGGGAGTCGCTACTTTCTTCACCAATTCCGGCTCCTGGAATAACTACAGCAGTTGTATACTTGCCCGCTGGTCCCTGGTTCGATTACTGGGATGGTACAGAATATCCAGGCGGCACAAACAGTCCCATTCCTGTATCCCTGGATCGTTGGCCTCTACTGGTAAAGGGCAATAGCATTCTGCCAACAGGACCCGTAATTCAGTATGCCGACGAGCCAACGGACGCGCCCCTGACCTTCACCTGCTATATGGCAACTGATAGTCTCACAAGCTATACGCTCTATGAAGATGATGGCTCAACGCTGGCGTATCGTAACGGTACCTTCGCCGCTACGTCGATCAGTTGTCGCGTCGATGGCGATGCCGTAACGGTGCGTATCGACGAGCAACATGCGAACTACAAGCCGCGATGGAAAGAGTACGAGGTTGTGGTGCGTGTCCCTGGACGCGTGCTACAACAGCGCGTTGCGGTGGGGCAAGGAAGTGTAACACTACATCTGTAGG
>CAXUGH010000372.1:0-4242 GCA_964250365.1 uncultured Ktedonobacteraceae bacterium | reverse complement strand
GGGTTGGGGTGGGTCATGTTATTTAACCAAAAAATCTTTTGCCAAATTTATAATCGTATTCCCTTTTTCAAAATCGTATGCCCTCTTCTACTTGAGTAGAAATGACAAGGTTTAGCGGAACAAACTACGACGGCGACGACGCTCTGGGCGACGCGCATACGTACCACGTCGATAGTAACGCTCACGATATGGGTGGTATACACGGCGATACAAGAATGCGCTCCACAGGAATACCAGTAGAGCAGCAGCAAGAATCGATATGATAAGATGTACACCTGCAATTGTGGGATCGCCTGTAATTCTGATGGGAATAACATAGTTCACCAGAAGGATAGCGATAAAGCCGAGAATAATAGCTCCAATAATGCCATCAGGGGCATTCCGACGCGCGATTAACTCACCGAGCCAGCCAACGATAGCGGCAATAATAATCCATACAAGAAGAGTAGTAAGACTAATATTCACGATAGTTCTCCTCGAAAAAGAATTTGGATAAGCTTGTTATAACACGTATAAGCGCATCTTTACGCTTCAAAGACGTGTCCGTTCTGCTCTAATACGCTCCTCGCTTGCGCTACGTGTTGCTCTTTGACGAGAATATAGTCGGTGTCAAATGTGGAAATGGCGAAAAGCGGAATGTTTGCGGAGGCGAGCGGAGCCGCGAGAGAGGCGAGAATGCCCGTGAGCGAAAAGCCTAACGGTCCCTGCACTTGAATCGCTCTCCAATTCGTTTCAGCGCGGACGCCCTGTGGTACGACAGATGCTGGACACACAATAGAAAGCTCTTCGGAAGTATACGTGATAGAGAGCAGTGAGCGATCCTGCAATGCCCACGCTGGGATTTCTTTGTTTGATGAGAGACGGCATACCGTGAGTGATAATGGTAATAATACGAGTTTCATGAGTTCCTCCGAGGTTTGTAAAGGCAATATTGTTAAAGTATAAAGGACAGGCATCTTATTTTAACAGTACCGTCCCTTGTGAGCGTTAGTGGGTTGTAGTCCGTCCGTTTCCCTTTCTCAATCGTACAAAAAGAAAATGCTGTCACAACAAGAATAAGGAGAAAGATTTTCCATGCCAACACCATTGCCAACGCAAGAGTCGCTGCTGGAGTCGATGAAGCACGATCAGGACCGTTTTGACATCCTGACGAGTCGGCTGAGTGAGGAGCAACTCACAAAGCCTGTCTCGCCCCAAGGTTGGTCGATCAAGGATTTTTTAGCGCACATGGCACACTGGAAGGCCGCAACTCATGCCTTACTGGTTGCCTATACGCACGATCAGCCGTTGCCTGATATAACGCCAAGTGGCGATGAGGCCAATGCTGAAATGCGCCAACAAGACTCATCGCGCTCAGTGCAAGATGTTGTTACGCAGTGGAAAGAGACACAAACACATTTCCTGCATCTACTGGTAGATGAGCTTGATGATAAGCGTTTAGCCGAGACCATTCGCCCACCCTGGGACGGCGATGAGCAGGAGGTGTGTGTGATTGTCGCCGAGATTATCGAGCATGACCGCGAGCATTTCTTGTTGATTGAGCGGCTTGTACAATAAAAGATTGACCTGTGCCGCTTGCTAAGCGGCACAGGTCAATCTTCTATTGTCTGTTACAAACGCGGATCGACGGGTTCGCTTTCGAGGGCGAGGACACCGAAGACGCATTCATGTACACGACGGAGTGGTTCACTCCGTACAAAACGCTCGACGGCTTCGACACCGAGGGCAAATTCGCGCATGGCAAGCGAGCGTTTCGCGCCTAATCCGCGCTGACGCAAGCGTTCCAAATTCTGCGGCGCATCGTACTCTGGCCCGTAGATAATACGCAGGTATTCAGGACCGCGACACTTTACCGCTGGCTGCACAATACCGTGTATGCCTTGCGCGATAAATGTAGATGGCTTCACCACCATACCCTCACCGCCGCTTTGGGTGAGCATCTCCCACCACTCCATCGCCTCCTCTTTATGTTGACGTATATTGTATAAGTGATGTATAACAAGGGAAGGGCTTGCTCTTTCAGCCATTGGCCTATACACTTCTCTAAGCAAGCACCACTCTACTATTTTATTTAGGAACGAAGAATATATGGATAACACGGGGCAGGAACGCGGACGGATAGTATCTCAGGTCGCGTCGATAACGAATGAGTTTTTGTCTCGTGAAGAGTCAGATTCTCAGGATCAACTACAACTGGCTGAACTGATTCGAGATGTGGGACTCGCTCTCATTCAAAGCACAAATCTCTCTGAAATGGCTCAACAGTGCGCTCAATCTCTCGTGAATCATTTTGATGCGGCCTTCGCTCGTATCTGGACGCTTAACGAGCAAACTCAGGTACTCGAACTGCAAGCGAGCGCAGGCATATACACGCATCTCAATGGTCCTCATAGCCGCGTTCCGGTTGGTGCATTCAAGATTGGTCTGATAGCCTCCGAACGTTTGCCCCACTTGACAAATGATGTGATGCACGACCCACGCGTAAATAATCAAGAGTGGGCACAGCAGGAAGGAATGGTTGCCTTTGCGGGCTATCCTCTCCTGGTTTCCAATCGTGTTACGGGCGTAATGGCTCTCTTTGCTCGTCACGCGCTCTCCCCCTCGGTACTCGATGCAATGGCCTCGGTTGCCAATACGATTGCAGTTGGTTTGAGTCGCAAACAGGCAGAGCAAGAGCGTATTGCCCTGCTCCAAAGTGAACGACAAGCGCGGCAAGCGGCAGAAGTGGCACGTGAGCGCACGATTGATATTCTCGAACACCTGACCGATGGCTTTATGATTTTCGACCACGAATGGCATTACCGCTATATCAATCCTCAAGCAGTGCCCTTTGCAGGCAAACCAGTAGAAGATTTGCTGGGCAAAAAGGTATGGGAGGTTTTTCCCAATCTCGTTGGCTCGATCTATTATCAACAGTACCATTATGCGGTTGAAAAGCAGCAACCTGTTAACTTTCGCCTATTCTCTATACTACTAGATAACTGGTTTGATATACGTGCCTACCCTATTGTGGACGGTTTAGCGGTATATTTCCGCAAAATCACTGATGAGGTGCGTCAAGAGGAGGAGCGCACACGTCTGCTAGAGGCAACGCTACAAGCACAAGCCGAAACCGAGGCCGCTCTTGCGATACGCACCACGTTCCTCTCCAGCGTGTCTCATGATCTGAAAACACCTTTAGCTGCTATCAAAGCTAACGCGCAACTCGTACAGCGACGGATGAAGCGTGATGCTGCTCTTGAAAGTGCATGGCTCACGGACCGACTCGATGGGATAGAGCGAGCTACGGCGAAAATGACAGGCATGATCGATGATTTATTAAGCCTTACTCGCTTACAACAGGGGCAAGCTTCAGAAGAAGAGGGGTTTCAACTCGATTTCCTGCTTTTGGTCAAATCCGCTATCATTGAACAGCAGACAACAAGTAAGCGTCATCAAATCACGTTGACAGTACATGATGAACCATTTCTCGTCAAAGGCAACGCCACACGACTTGACCGTATGCTAACGAATCTCCTGGGTAACGCCATCAAGTATAGTCCGGGTGGAGGAGAAATAATGGTGATGCTCACCAAAGAACAAACAGACGAGGCGGTGTTGCATATTACCGATTCGGGCGTTGGCATTCCTGCCGCCGACCTTCCGCTTATTTTTGAGCGATTTCACCGCGCAAGCAACGTTTTAGGACAGATACAGGGAACAGGCATTGGGCTGGCAAGTGTGGTACAGGTCGTGGAACAGCACCACGGAAAGATTGCTGTCACGAGCGAAGAGGGACGGGGAAGTACCTTCACAATCCGCTTGCCACTGCTGGTAGGAAACAAGACACAATCCAACGCCGAATAACAACACAAGAGGGGAAGTTCCAGTGAATATACAAAAACAGCTTCATGAGAGTAAGAGTCAACAAGAGAACTGCGTTCTGGTGGTTGATGATGATCTCAATCTCTGTCAAACGATGCAGGTCGTGCTTGAAGAAGAGGGGTTTCTGGTACAAACCGCGATGGACGGAGTTGAGGCACTAGAGCAGGTCGAACAGGTACGTCCTGCGGTGATGGTACTGGATATGGGCTTGCCATTGCTCGATGGTGAGGGAGTCGCGCAACAACTCAGAATGCGCTACGGAAACACGATTCCCGTAGTGCTGATGACCGCCGACGGACACGTTAGAGAGAAAGGGCAACGCGTAGGTGCTGTGACAGCACTGGGGAAACCATTTGAGATTGACGACCTAGTGCGTGC
>CAXUGH010000371.1:0-4909 GCA_964250365.1 uncultured Ktedonobacteraceae bacterium | reverse complement strand
GAGAAGTGTCACGAGATTATTGCGCAGCGCCGCACGATGCTCACGGAGTCGGGGCAGCTGATTATGGCGGTGGGCAGAGCGATGGCTGAGGCATTTCATAATGGTGCGACACTGCTAGCCTTTGGCAATGGTGGTAGCACAACTGATGTGCAGGATATGGTGACGCAACTGATCAATCCGCACTATTCAACATGGTCTGCCTTGCCTGCTATTGCTCTCACGAATGATATTGCTGTGATTACGGCGGTTGGGAACGATGTTGGCTTCGATAATATTTTCTCGCGCCAGATTATTGCGTTTGGCAGAACGGGCGATATCACGTTGGGCATCTCGACCAGCGGCAATTCGACGAATATTCTGGCAGCATTTGAGCAGGCCAAACGCCAGGGCATGCTTACCATCGCGCTCTCTGGCTACGATGGTGGCAAGGTAGCACGTTCGAGCGCAGTTGACTACTGCATTGTTACGCCAAGCGATCATATTCCGCGTATCCAGGAGGCACAGGCGACGACCTATCATGCATTATTAGAGATTATCGCAGCACTCACACAGAAGGGAAATCACTCATGAAATTTGTGGATGAATACCGCGACCCGGCAATGGCGACACGTATCTCGGCTGATATTGCGAAATTGAGCGAAGGGCGCAGTCTGAAACTGATGGAGGTCTGTGGCGGACATACGCATACCATCTACAAACATGGCGTTGAGGATGTGCTGCCCCCCAATATCGACCTCGTACATGGTCCCGGTTGCCCTGTATGTGTGCTTCCAATGGGGCGCATCGACGACGCTATAGCCATTGCGGAAACGGAAAACGTTATTTTCACGACCTTTGGCGATATGATGCGTGTCCCTGGCTCCAAGAAAAGTTTGCTTGATGCGAAGGCGCAAGGTGCAGACGTGCGCTTTGTCTACTCACCGCTCGATTCGCTGAAGCTGGCACGGCAGAATCCCGACAAACAGGTTGTATTCTTCGCTATTGGTTTCGAGACTACCGCACCATCAACGGCGGTTACACTGCTCCGCGCTCAGGCCGAGAACATCCAGAACTTCTCGCTCTTCTGTAACCATGTCACGATTATACCCGCCATCAAAGCCATCCTCGATTCGCCCGACCTGCGCCTCGATGGGTTTATTGGACCGGGGCATGTGAGCATGGTAATCGGTCTACGCCCCTACACCTTCGTTGCACGCGATCATCATAAGCCTGTCGTAATGGCAGGTTTCGAGCCGCTCGATATCATTCAATCGGTGCATATGATCGTCACGCAGATTAGTGAGGGCCGTGCTGAGATCGAGAACCAGTATTCGCGTGTAGTGCGACCAGAGGGCAACACGAAGGCACTTGAGGCGATGGCTCGCACAATGGAGCTACGCCCCTTCTTCGAGTGGCGCGGCCTCGGCTTCATCACACATAGTGCGTTAAAGCTACGCTCTGAGTTTGCACAGTGGGATGCAGAGCTACGCTTTCAAGTGCCCGGATTGCGTGTCGCCGATCCTAAAGCGTGTCAGTGCGGAGAGGTACTCAAGGGCGTGATTAAGCCCTGGGAATGCAAAGTGTTCGGCACCGCCTGCACACCTGAGACGCCGATTGGCACCTGCATGGTATCGCCAGAGGGAGCATGTGCCGCCTACTTCAACTACGGACGTTTCTCGATGGCAAGCGAACGCAACCGTCTACAGCTACCAATGGCGAACGCGCAATAGCAAACCGAGGAGGACGTATGGATACGCGACGGGACGATGTACTGAGCAAGATCGAGCGCACACGACAGGCCAGACGACACAAATTCTATCTGCGTGACGAGTACATCACGCTCAGTCATGGTAGCGGCGGCAAGGCAACACACAATCTGATTGAAGGCGTCTTCGCACCGGCATTCTCTAATCCGTTACTTGATCGCATGGACGACTCGGCAACGTTCGCGCTTGAAGGCACAGAACAACGTCTAGCCTTCACCACCGATACGTATGTCGTCAGTCCGCTCTTTTTCGCGGGTGGCGATATTGGCAAACTAGCGGTACATGGCACTATCAACGATCTCGCTATGGCGGGTGCCTCGCCACTGTACCTCTCAGTAGGAATTATCCTCGAAGAGGGCTTTCCAATTGCGAATTTGCGCCGTATCGTAGCGTCAATGGCACAGGCTGCGGCAGATGCAGGAGTTACCATTGTCACAGGCGACACGAAGGTTGTGCAACGTGGCAAGGCCGATGGTATCTTCATCAATACGGCTGGTGTGGGCGTTGTACGTACTCCAATCAATATTGGACAGGCACAGGTGCAGTCGGGTGATAAGGTGCTGTTGAGTGGTGCCGTAGGCGATCACGGTATCGCAATCATGCTGGCGCGTGAAGCCCTGGATATCGAGGCCGATATCGTCAGCGACAGTGCGCCTCTGCACAGCCTTGTCGCGCAGGTGCTAGCGGCAAGCGGAGATGGCCTACACTGCTTGAAAGACCCAACGCGCGGCGGCGTTGCGACTGCTCTCAACGAAATCGCCCTCGGTGCCGAGGTCTCCATTGCCCTCGACGAGCAAGCGATACCTGTCCACGCCGAGGTACGTGGTGCCTGTGAAATACTTGGCCTCGACCCGCTCACCATCGCCAACGAAGGCAAGCTGCTAGCGATTGTCGCGCCAGAGGTCGCGGATAAAGCACTAGCTGCTATGCGCTCTCATCCATTAGGGCAAGATGCTGCGATCATCGGCTCTGTGCAAGCCGCGCCAGCAGGAATGGTGTTTCTGCGTACCGATATTGGCGGGACACGCGTGCTTGATATGCTGGTGGGCGACCCGTTGCCACGCATTTGTTAAATGGTAGGACCGATTATACTCTTTAAGAATTAAAGGGCAGGACGGGCAATCATAAGGACACCCGCCCTATCCTATTAAGCACTAGATAATTCATGCTTGGCTCAGGGCGACTTTGGGTTGTTTACCGGATTTGGTGTACCAGGGCAGAATGTCTCTTGAAGAACCTATTAGCTTTTCAGTGGGAAATACCTTTGAAACAGAGTAGGTAGAATGAAAGGAAAGGCTATGGCAAACATTGTACCGTACATCAATTTCGCGAATAATGGTCAGGAGGCGATCACGTTTTACAAGAGTGTGTTCGGTGGTGATGCCGAGGTGCAGTTTGAGGGCGAGCGCGTTATACACTTGGACTTCCAAGCTGACAGTATTCACTTTATGGGCAGCGACCTCCAAAGCGATCAGGCTGGGTTGGAGCGCGGTAACGGGTACAGTCTGGTGCTGAATTGTGACAGCGAGGAACAGCTGAGGGATTTCTACGCCAAGCTAGTGGACGGCGGCAAAGAGGTTTTTGCGCCGACCGACAGCGGCTGGGGGGCCATCATCGCCCACTGCGCCGACCAGTTCGGTGTCACCTGGCTGATGAACTACGACAAGCCGCGAATTTGACTCTTTTGAGATAGTTGCTTAAAACCGATTGCCAGGACGTGAAGGGCGCGAGAACCACGAAGGCCGCGAGCGCAGCGATGCACGCGGCCTCGCCACCTGTAGCTGCTCCTCACCTTTTGCACGCGTCATCTGCCACGTCGCGCTGAAAAACAATATCCAACCCCACAGTAGCAGAGGGATACCAATACTTACTAGTGCTTGACCTGACCATGCCGAGGTGAGTGACCAGTAATAGCTGAATAGCGAAGTTGCTAGCAGCAGAATCATCAGGAGAATAGTGCGGAAATTGGCGGAACAGAGTGCCAGCGTAAAGGGCAGTAGGAGATACCAGGGCCAGTATGTCGGCAACAGGATGGCACAGAGCAGTAGTACCCATGCACTGAAAAGTGCGACGAACTCTAGCGTGTCCGCCAGCCATATACCAAAGAGAAGAAAGAGACCGATAAGTAAAACAGCCACGAATGACCAGTGCCTAGGACTCACCAACCATACCGATTTTGTCGGCAGATTCAGTAGCGAGGCATCCAGCGAATTGGTAGCGGTATTCTGTAAAAAGGGTTGTTGTATCTGTCCTAACATACCAGCAAAACCAATCGAGTGCCAGTAAGGGGCATATGCTAGCACAATCACTATCAACGAGATAAGAAGCATGCCTCCCCACCATAGCAGTTGATGCCCTGTACGTAACGTGCGAGCCTGTTTATACATGAGACGGAAAAATAGGAGTAGCAGTGGCAACAAAAGCAGGTTGAGCAACGAGCCAAGCAACACAAGTACCCAACCTATCGTCGGCGAATTGCGCTCAAAGAAGAGGAGGGCTGCCAGTATAACGAATAGCAGTACAAGCTCTTGATGCATTTCCGCAATCCCAAACAGTAGCACAAGTGGATTCCATGCATAGAGGAGCGTCGCCCATAGACGTACTTGAGGCTTCGTCTTTGCGAGAAGTGTCCAAAGTAGCGCAATATTGGCGAGATGAACAAGCAGACCGAGGCTGCGAAAAACTAGTAGCATGCTTGCTACGCTATCCTTAGCAACTATTGCCAGCAGGATACTTACATCAGTCCATACGGGACCATAGGGCGTGGTAGTTTTTACGCTCACAAGCCGCTGAAACATATCCTGAGCCTGTGGGAGTACGCCGTAGGGATTGACATGTTGCGCCACAACCATGTGACCATAGAGTCCATAGACCAGCGTATCGCGCGAAAAGACGGTGAGACCAACGGGCATAAAAAGCATGGTTAAGCCAAACACCCCAGATGCTAGCAGAATAAGCCAGAACAAACGTATGTTGTCCGTGCGTGTAAGACGTTCTAGCACAACGCGACTCAGTAGGCGTACAGCCAGAAGCATGACACAGAATGCAAGCAACAAGAGCAACGCCGAGAGCAAGACGTTGGCCTCTTTACTGGTAGTCTTATTCGAGATATCGAGCCAGGAAATGTGTGCTAAGAGTTGCGGCAAGAATGGCAAAGTATTTGT
>CAXUGH010000370.1:0-4930 GCA_964250365.1 uncultured Ktedonobacteraceae bacterium | reverse complement strand
CTTGCCTTGATACAGCCCATTTTTCTTACACACAGAGTATGATTAGCTACATGTGGCGCCGTTCAAGGTGAAACTGGTCGGACTCGGATTGCTGCCGTTCCACGAGGCGTTGAAGCCTGGGTTTGCGGTAGCACCTGGGGCGAGTTGACCATTATAGCTAGCGTTCTGCACCGTCACCTGATTTCCCTGTTCCGAGAATTGTCCATTCCAACTACCTGTCACTTGCTGACCTGCGGGGAAGGTGAACTTCAAGGTCCAGCCGTTAATCGTCGAGCTACTGGTATTTGTGATGGTGATGCTGCCAGTAAAGCCGCCGGGCCACTGATTCTGTACCGCATAGCTCACTTTACAGGTGCCGCTAGGTGCCGGAGTTGGCGTTGGCGGTTGTGGTGTAGGAGTTGGTGGTTGTGGCGTTGGTGTGGGATTACCACCGCCGCCACCACCGCCGCTGTTATCCAGCGCAAACTCGATTGGTGTGAGGTAGGCTTGTTTTGCCGTGTTGATAGTTGTCCAGTCATCGTTGAGAATGCCGCCTGTATCGCCAGAGTCGGGATTCCAACACCAGAACGTCCAACTGATACCGTTGGCACCCTTGCCAAGATAGTTCGTAATAGCCGTGAACCACTGCTGATCGGAAGTAGTTGCTAGCTCCGTGCCAAACTCACCAAGCCATACCGGAGCGATATTTTGCTTGACAATGTAACCCCAGTGCTGATCCCACACGCCAGGAAGGTTGGCAGGATAGTTTGGGGCACTGAACCAGGGCTGATTGTAGACCGAGGCGGGATAATCGTGTGCTGAGTAGACAACACGGTTGGCTACACTTAATGTTACAGGTGCGCTTGCGACACCTTCCAGGTTGCCGCCCCACCAGTAGCAGTCGCCACTTGTGGCACCACCAGGACCATAGCAGTCTACGCCTTCGACAAAGATAAGCCAGTTAGGATTGACCGAGAGAATCGCATTACCGGCACGCTCTGCGGCGAGTCGCCAGTCAACAGTCGTATCTCCACAACCCCAACACGCTGGCGAATGTGGCTCATTGTGCAGGTCGGCACCAACCACCAGTGGATTATTCTTATAGCGCGTTGCTAGCATCTGCCAATCAGATATCCAGCGCGACTCAGGATATTGCGATGTGTACCACAGAGCCGATTGCGCCCCCGAATCTGGACGATGCTGATCGAGAATGATACGCAAGCCATCGTTGTTCGTCGCGTAGTCGATGATCTTGTCCATATCCTGAATACCGCTCAAACCCTGTAAGTCGGGATTTTTGTTGAAATCAATCCCATTGGGTGTGCTTCCCGCATCAAAGAGTTGATTTGAATAGGGAAGGCGAATTGTGTTGTACCCCAAACTCTTAATCTGGTCGAGCATGTCCTTGTAGTTCCGTGTCCACAAGCCATGCGCTACATAATTCGCCGTTTCAAAACCAAACCAGTTGATGCCTGCGATACGCACTACCTGATTGTTGGAATCTAGAATTTGCGAACCATTCGTATGCCAGTATCCAGCACCCGAAGCCTTTGCACTGGTAGTTCCGCGCATTTGCACAATGCCAAATGCGAGGGTTGCCATCATGAATGCGATAGCTAGAAGGAGCGCACCCCTGAGCTTCCATCCGTTTTTCGGTCGAGATGTCGCCGTTGCCATAACTTTTTCCTTTCTCAACAGAATCGTCTCTCCCCAGCGATCAACGATTTTGCTAAACGAATATATTTCTTGTATAATATGAAATAGATAGAAAGTCAATCATAAAAGCTGTTTTGATGAAAAACTAGAGAATGAGTGACGAATAACTGACTAATTTCTGACAGCTATACTCATCTAAGATAGGTGGCTAGCCGTGTTACTTGTGAAAGGAAAAAGTACCAGCACATTGACATTTGTGCATATTGCAGGTATAAAATAACAAAGTGTATCAATGTAGATTGTAGGCATTCAATGCTTGCGAACTCTTTGGAGCATAACGATATGCATCCACTACGAATTGCCCGACGGCAGCGCAATTTGACTATAGAGCAGTTGGCGAACGAGGCGCATGTGGGAGCCTCGACATTATGGCGGGCTGAACACGATCATCCTATCAATGCTGAGTCGCGTCAACGCCTCTGTACGTACTTTGCCATGACCGCGCAGGAATTAGGCTTACTACACGACCAGGACACGTCCACTATCTTGCCCTTTACACAAGTGGTTCCAGCGGATACACGCTTTACAACTTCCCTTGTGCAAGAGACGCGTCCCGTCTATTCCTATCCTCACGATGTCTTACGCCATAGCAGAACCATCTCTTTGGAGCAGCAACAAAATGGTTCATGGTTGGCGGCTAGTGCTAGCAATCTCGCAACCCTATTTGACAACGGCTGGACGGTAGATGCTGTTCTCGACTCCTTACGGATTGCGTTGCGTGGTATTGAGGGTATGCCAGTTGCAATACGGCAGGGACTTACTGCAGGTGCCAATGATATGCTGATTACCAGCGAACGCATATCTTCGGATGAGCGGCTTTTGCTCTCGAACACGTTACGCAAAAGTGTCGCGGAAGGCTGGCAAATGTTTCATACTGCACGACCATCTCAGGTACTCGTAGTTGCTCAGGCGCAACTCTATCTCGTGCAGCAGACGCATGCATTTCTCTCTGCCGACCTACGCTACAGCCTCTATGCCGCGCTCTACAACCTCATCGGTGCCGCCTATTTCTTCCAGGGGCATTATGAGGCTGCTCAACGTGCCTATGAAAGAGCGCATATCGCGGCATTAGAGGGTGCCGACATCTGGAACATGGCGCAAAGTCTCAACTGGCAAGCAATTGTATCGAGCGCGAGCAATCGGCACGCCATTGCTATTGAAGCAATCGAGACAGCTTTGCGCCTACTTGTGAACGAGCGTGAAGAACAATATGTGCGCCTGAAAGCTCACCTGCTCGCTGACTGGGCTTACAATGCTTCGTTGCTACATGAACATACGAGCGTAAAGGAGAAATTGGCTGAGTCCTCGACATTCTTAGCGCATCTCGGACCCGACGAAGAGTTCGACGAGGCAAGCTGGCATCAGATCGCTGGTAGTTGTATGCTCAAGCTGAATGACTATACCGCTGCCATCCAACATTTAGAGCTATCACTTGCCCTGCTTCCTATCCAATGGATTTCGCGCCGTATCCTGACATTGATTCCGCTTGCCGAAACCTACGCTCGTAAACAAGATAGAGAGGCCAGTATCGCAATTGCCGAACGTATCACCCCCCTCATTAACACAATCGACTCGACCATGCTGCAGCAGCGCTTTGAAGAATATCAACAACTCCTTCTCTCCACATTTCCCCATGATGCTGTTGTACAAGCCTTTATTCAAAAGTCGCAACAACGGCTTTTACCGAATAATTCGTAACGTTAGGCTTTCCGTAAACACACATACTAAACGGCAGAGACGCGAGCGTCTCTGCCGTTTAGTATGTGTGTTTACGATACCGCTTCTGGTTCGGGCGTCTCGCGTTCTGGCTGTGTCTCCAACACCTTTGCAGGGGAAACAAGCATCCAGACGAAGTACACAACGCCAATTGCGAACATGATGATGGTGTAGAGCCAGGGCGTTGCGAACTGGGCGTCGCGGAAAATGGCAAGCTCGAACAGCAACCAGATCAACGATAGCACAACCACAGGCCACTCAAACACACCTAATCTAAATGCTTGTGTACTTGGTAGCTTGTTTCGCGTGAAGACATAGAGTAGCACTGTCGCAAGGTAGATGATTGTCGGCAAGAGAGTCGATGCACTAAACAAGCTGTTAAGCGCGTTCGTTTGTTGCGCGAAAATCGCTAACACGACCTCAATCAATATCGTTAATAAAATCGTTGCCGCGACAGGAGTATCGGTGCGCTCGTTGACACGACTGAATATCGTGTGACCAGGGAAACGTCGATCTCGCGACATCGCCCACGTTAGGCGTGTCGCTGTAATAAAGATGACCAGACCACAGGCAAAAATCGAGAACGTGACTAGCACCAGGAAGATGCTACCAATCACGGAGCCAAGCGTTCCTCGCACAATATCAGCGACAGGCGTTGACGAAGCCGCCAATGCAGTAAGATTGCCAGATGCGAGATTAAGGGCGATGAGAAAGACAAAGCCGACGATACCGCTTAACACGACCGCCGACCACATAGCGAAAGGCACCACTTTATGTGCGTTCTCCGTCTCTTCTGCCAGATTCGCCGCCGACTCAAAGCCAACAATCGTATAGGAGCCGAGCAAGAACGAGAGCATAAACGGTCCCGTTTTGTTGAGTCCGCCGAGGTTAAAGTATCCGTTCGCTGGCACCGCTCCCATACTGAACAGGTGGTCGGGATGGAGTATACCACGTATCGCCCCCACAATAATGAGCAGTAATGTCAGACCCACAATACCCACGATCTCTGTCCCTACGGCGGTGTTATTGATGCGTGTAGACCACACCGTAGAGAAGATAATGAGCAGTGCCTGAATGATAACAATAAGTGCCGTCACACCCCATTCGTTTAAGGGAGTAGCCGTGTAGTTGAACAGGCTTGGTAAGACAGTGGAGGAGATTGAATAGTCAACCGAGACCGTGACGACAATCAAAAACATGAACGAGACCCAACCCAGCAGCCAACCCAACTTAGGATTCGTCAACCGCGAAGCCCACTGATACGAATACCCCGCTAACGGAATACGCGATGCAAGAGCCGCGAACACCAGCGCGACAAAAAGTTGTCCTATTGCGACAAAAGGCCACGTCCAGATGCCCAACGGCCCACCCCACCCCAATACGGAGCCAAACGTAGTAAAGATGCCCGTAGTTATCGAAATAAAGCTAAAACCGATAGCGAACGAGGCAAAGCGTCTAATTCCGCGTCGATACCTCGGCTGATACCCGAAACGTGTAAGAAGCTGATCGGCTACATTAT
>CAXUGH010000369.1:0-4954 GCA_964250365.1 uncultured Ktedonobacteraceae bacterium | reverse complement strand
TTTTATAGTATAGTGTCTATATACATAACCGCGACCATACAACATATGCAAATAGCAATTGCAAAATTGTCGAAGAGCAGAGCAGGAGGGAACCCTATCATGACGCGCCTATTCATTTTACACGCCGATGCCGACGCTGTATGCGCCGACCGTCTCGCACTAGACCTCACAACCAACGGCTACCACGTCGATAAAGACGTGCAAGCGTTCGATGCCAAAGGCGAATTGCAGCCCTACACGCCAAAACTCAATCTCGTAGGCTGTGCCGCTGTAATCGTGTTGTGGAGTCCCGATACACCTCAGGCAGAGATAGTACGCAACGCCCTCCAATTTGCACAGGGCATGCACAAATCTATCGTCACCGTTGCCCTCGACAATGTACTCGTTCCGTCAACGCTCCAAACAAGCCAGACTATAACAAGTAGCCGTGCAACATGTGACACGCTCGCCCCATTGCTTGCCCCACACCTTCCACCCTCCCAAAACACAGACCCCTTGCTCACCATCTACGAGCAAGCGATAGATGCATCAGCACCTGTACGCAAAGAGGCGATTGCACGCGCCGAAGCGATGCTCAAAAACGGGCAGTACCGCAAGGAGGTCAGTGCCTTGCTAGAAGTTCTCGCCAGCGACGACACCATCACCAGCGTCAGCGATGCCGCTGGTGAGGCAATTAGCCGCACAAAGAACACTGTCCCAACGCCACCAGCAAACAATCTCTAGCAACAAACTCAAAATAGTTCTCTCTTCACGGCTACATGCAGTGTCGCCCTTCTCTATATCATTTTCTACTGTACTATCTTAACACGTTTCATCCACTTTATGCGTGAAGACGTATGAATACAGTACTCATTGGCCTAGACACAGAAGATAAACAGAGGCATATCACACTATACAAAGAAACATAGTAATCCATTATGCACTTAGAGTTCGTAGTAACTTTTAGAAGCGATTGTTTCTCAAACTCATGTATGTTTACTGCAAAAAAGCTCTGCTGAACGCGTCTGCGAGTTTTCCGGTGACATAGTTTGCGGAAGATTGCGCTTCATGTAGTCCTGCGCGGGCATTGCATACAAGATACCGTTGTAATGGCTAGTGAACCACTAGCCTCATGTTAGAAACCGATAACATGAAAGGATGAACTTACCTTGAAAAAGTCCGACAAAAATTCCAAAGGAGTAGCTTCTACCAAGTCGCTTCCTTCGCTCTCCGCACGGCGATCCCGCAGAACGCTCCTGAGAGGAGCTGCTGGCGCAGCGGGTCTTGTTGTTGCTGGTGCAGGTGTATTGTCTGCTTCTCCTGCTTATGCAAAGGGAACGCGCTACGTCAGTCCCGATGGAGGCGATGAGAGCCAGCAACAATATAGTACGTCGCGCCCAACCGTTGATTCGATTGTAGACATCTTGACCGTTGCAAGAACTGCTGAGCAGTTAGCCGTCACATTTTACACCAATGGTATTGCTAACGCAGATAAATTGGGTATCACAGGAGACAATCTTGCCTACTTGAAGGCGGCACTTGTAGAGGAACAGATTCACCAACTATTCTTTACGGCTAACGGTGGTAAATCGCTTGCCGACACGTTCAGTTTCCCACAGGGACCGCAGACGTTTACCGATTTGAAGACATTTATTGCGACGCAGCAGCAACTCGAAGGCGTGTTTGATTCTGCTTTTCTTGCGGCAATCATGGAGTTCGCGCAGTTAGGGCGACCTGACCTTGCACAAATTGCTGGACAGATTGCTACCGTCGAGTCCGAGCATCGCGCTCTGGGACGTGTGATCGGTGGACTTTCCCCAGCCGACAACTGGGCCTTCACACCTGTATTAGTAACATCAGTTGGTGCAGCACCTGCACTTGTTCAGAAAGCTGGATACCTTAGTCCTATGTCTGGCAATAGCTACACCTATCAACAGGTAGATACCTCTGGCGCAGGTGTGGAGCAGTTGAAACCATTCTCGCTGAGTGCTACAACTGCCGTAGGAAATGGTTAGTTAACAAACTCTCTTCTTGTCTGTGTGTACCTTGCGGAAGCTTGTTTTTGCCAGGTACTCACAGATGAGAGGCAAAAACGAGGAAGGAGAGAAGCTATGACGCAACGCGCTATTCTAACGCAGCATTCCTGTACTGTTTGCGGTACGAAAAAGACCGTAGACCAGCAGCGTTTCTGCTCGCGCTGTGGTGCAAAGCTGGACGTGACAGAGAGTCAATCCGCTACCGAAAATCCGCTACCAGAAAGTGATGCAACGGTACGAGTCTCTTTACCGCAAAAGCTCTATTTGAAGACTCCCTTGCAGCAGCCTTTATCGCCAACTCTACAAGAAGGCACACAGAAGAAACAAACGACACATGTAACGTCGAGAAAATTCTCTACAAAGAGCCTCTTTGTAAAAGTAGGCTGTGGTGTAGGTCTTGTACTCCTCATTACTCTTCTGCTTTATGGAGTTATGAGCCAGAATAACGCTCCTGTAGAACAACGGCAAGCCAGCCAGAGCAAGGAACAGCTTGATAGCCTCATTCAACAGGCGCGTTCCATTGGAGTGCCTCCTGTTTTTTTACAACCAACTCTTACACAAGAGCAGAAGTTAGATAATTCGTATACACCTTTTGTACTCTTGTCTCATCAATCTACTATAGCGTATTATCAGAATCTTGCACGTAGTTACCGCAATTTGTCCTCTGAGGTAACAAGAACTATCGCCTCTGTTACTGAGCAATTTCAGGTACAAGTTCAGCAAGATATGCAAAATTTTCAGACCGCTCTTTCAGCAGGGAGTACACAAGGTATTGGAAACGCTCAATTTTTTCTACAGCAATTTAGCCAGGATCAACTTTTGCTTTCGTCCGCACATCTACCAAGCGAGTATGCTACGATCAGTACAAATGTACGCCTCTCTCTTCAAGCATTAAGCATGATGACATTTACGTCCACTAAACTTACTGATTTCCATACTACTCTTATAAACATGGGGAACGCTCATCTTGATATAACGGCAATGCAGTTTCAATACGACAATGATGTGCAACTCTTCAATAGCGCGACGCGAGCAGACGATTTTCAAAACCTAGACGCACAGATTGATGTCCAATACCAGCAAATAGTCGTGACTTCAGTTCAGGCATTTCCATACATCAGCATCACGAAATTGAACGAGCTTGAGACGCAAATACATCTCCTGCAAACATACCGAGTTGGAAGCACTCAATATCAGCAACGGCTCAATGCCGACCAACTTGCCGTTAAGAATGTAAAGACCGTCTATGACGAACTAGGGTTTTTCAAACAGATTGACGGAGATATTGCGTCTCTCCACAATGATCTTGTGCAAGGAAATGCACGCTATCTCGTAAAGCAATTTCACTCGGAGGTGGATACATGGGCGAAAGCACATCCATACAATGATACTCGTGATGGTCGTGTGTATGCTCTCGATAACGGGTACATGAATGCTGGTATTGGCGCGGGGTTGGATAACGACCTTGCAAGTACTGATACAACGGCGGGATTTGAGTCGGTGATTGCTGAGGCAAATAATGCACTTTTCAATTTGCACCTGTTCGAGAAGGACTACAACGATTCGACATCCTACAATCAGGTTCATGCCACCGACAAGCAAATGTTAGACCATTACCATCTTTCTAAGAAACAGGTACTCGTCGTCTCACTGGTTGAACAAGCCATGCGTGTCTACCAAAATGGAGTGCTTGTAAACTCGTATCATGTCACAACGGGTCGTCAGGAATTGCCTTCACTTCCTGGGGTATGGTCAGTGTTAGACCGCAAATCGCCAATTATCTTTACAGCAGCGGAACCCAAGAGTTCGCCTTACTGGTTTCCAGATACGCCCATCAACTACGCCATTCTCTATCACTATGGAGGCTACTTTGTCCACGATGCTCCTTGGCGTGCCAACTTTGGCCCAGGTACACAATTTCCGCACGAGGATGCAAGCGGAACGACGGCATATAACTTCGATGGAAGTCATGGCTGCGTTAATCTGCAAGAAAGTGATGCTGGCTGGGTGTATGCCCATACAGATTGGAATACCTCGATTGTCATTTATTAGTAGTGCCATGTTGTTACACCGCTTGCCACACTTGCACTGTGCGGTCAACGCCTGCGGAGGCGAGGCGCGTACCATCAGGCGACCATGCAACGGCGGTGACGTAGCCTCCGTGACCGGAATAGGTGAAGCTAACCTTTTTTGCCATCATGCTCCAGATATCTACCGTCTTGTCGTTGCTGCCGGAGGCGACGTGTTTGCCATTGGGCGACCATGCGACGCAGTTTTTCATGCCTTTGCTACGTACTCCGTAGGTATGTAGCGTTGTGCCAGTCAAGGTATCGCGTATCAGAATCCAGTGGTCGCTGCTGGCGGAGGCGATATAACGGCTATCGGGTGACCACGCGACACTGTTGACGCGCCCATCGTGTCCGCGCAAGGGTAGCACGTCGCGTTGTAGCGAGAGAATAGAAGTGAGCGTGTTGAAGAACGATTTTTTCGGCGGCTCCTTGACGGGATACCAGAGCAACACAGTACGGTCTTCGCCAGCGGAGGCGATACGTTTTCCGTCGGGCGACCATGCGACTGTATGCAAGGCGTCGGTATGGTTGCGAAACACATACTGTACGATACCCGTTGTGGCATCCCAGACCTGCACCGTTTTGTCCGCACCCGCTGAAACGATCTGTGCGGGAGTGGTGTTGCCATAGGCCGAGAGCGAGGGCGACCAGGAGAGCGCGTTGACGGGACCGATGTGCCCTTGAAAGGTAAAGAGCGTGCTACCCGTTGTGGGATTCCATATGCGTACCGTTCCGTCGTCGCTAGCGGAGGCGATACGCATATTATCGGGCGACCACGCCAACGCGTTGACGTGCCCACGATGCTCTTTATAGGTCAAGAGTTGCTTGCCGTTTGTAGCATCCCAGACCTGCACCGTTTTGTCATAGCTC
>CAXUGH010000368.1:2726-4963 GCA_964250365.1 uncultured Ktedonobacteraceae bacterium | reverse complement strand
TCAGCTTGCCCTACAGGGATTAGTGTCGCGCTACGATAACACGCTCTCGAACTATACGTCGAATCAACTCCTCTCACAGCATCAGGATGAGGTTGATCTACTGAATGAAGGCGGTCATGCGGACCAGGTGACGCAGCAAAAAACGCTTGTTGGTAGTACAGTCCGCACATGGACGCTTTACCGTACCGCACAATTGCGTATCATGCAAGATGTTACGCTGGGCAACGTCGCGGACGCGCAGAGGCTAGAACAAACGCAAGGCGAGCCAACAAACGCTGACGCACAAAGTGCCTTACGTTCTCTTATTCAGTTTGATGCGCGACTCGTGACTTCGATTCAAGATGCATCCAATGTTGAGCAGCAGAATCAGATTATCACCACTATTATCTCTGCCATTATTGCATCTTTACTGATTGGCGTGGTTGGTTGGTTGATCTCGAATACATTGGTACGACGTTTGCGGAACCTGCGCCGTGTCTCGCGTATGGTTGAGAAGGGGCAACTGGGCAGTCGTGTTCCCGTCATAGGACGCGATGAGATCGCCGATGTGTCCGAGTCGATTAACTCGATGCTGGATACAATTGTGGGTCTACTCGAAGAGACGCGCCAACAACGTGACGCGTTGACCAACGCGGCTCGTCATCTTTTCTCCTATATGCAAGGAGTAAGCGCGGGTGAGTTTCGTGCCAGTACGACTACGAGCGACGATCCTATCGGCATGTTGACCGACGCCTTCAATTTCACAGTAGGACGTTTCCGCCGCTTTGTCTCGCGTACTCAGGCGGGTATAGAGCAATTAGAGGTCATCTCACGCCAGGAAATAGAACGCTCGGAAGCATACCTGCGTACCCTCCGCTCGCAGACACTGCCACCAATCACAACGACTAATCCTGCCGTCCAGATTCCTACAACAGATCGTATAGCGAAGAATACAATCTCCAAGCGTGACTCTCTTGTTCTCTTACAGGTCAATGACACTCACGATTCTCTTGTACGCATTGCACGCGATGTCATTAAAACACACACGGTCACAATATTGAGTCTTGCCGATGCAACGACGCTCGCGCTATCGCGTCTGCGTCAACGCGTGGCACCAACGCTTACAGCACTCTCTAATCAAGGAAAGAATCCACGACAACAGTTGGAAGAGTTGGAGGCGGTAGAGTCTCTATTACAGGAAATGAGCGAGCAGATACGCCTTATGCAGTCCGAGACGATTCGCGGTCTGACAGAGGCCGACAAGCTGGTGGTGCAGTCGCTGAATACGCTCAGCACGCCCGTCAAAGAGCCAACGCAGCCGCTACCATCGCAGACATCACCATCGTTACCCGCGATCCAAAGCTCATCCGAAGTCGCACGTATCGGTCTCAACTTTGTACAGGATATGATAAATCTCGCACGCCAAAACAACGCTGTTGCACAGGAGATGCGCGAGATTACGACCACCTTCAAAGTCGAAGCAGGCGAAAAGCCGACTCGCGGTAACGAAGGTCGCATTGGAACACGGAGCCGCCCATTGGCAGCAGATACGCCAAAGCAGAAACCTGTTATTCGTGCGTAGATGCCAGCATGACAAGCAACTCGTCTGCATCGGCTACAAAACGTTGTGGCGGCAACACTTGATGCACAAAGCCAAGCCGCCACGCCTCTTTTGCAGGAAACGTTTCTCCGCTCTGCATCAGGCGCGTTGTGGCCTCTTGCCCAATGGAGGCAGGAAGATAGACGGAAAGGGCACAGGAAAATACTTTTCCGTTGACGGCTGGTAGGCGAAATAGTGCGGTTTCGTTGGCAATAACAGTATCGCAAAGGGCAACGAGTTCGCTACCAGCGCGAAACGCATTGCCCTTTACGAGAGCAACTGTAGAGATATGATTCATGCGTAGTTCGTCGAATGCGCCGCAAATATCCGCGCCCACCTTTTGCAGCTCTGTCTGTTGCTCCTCGGAGTCTCCTGCTAGCTCAACTCCCGCGCAAAAGTCTTGATTGCCAGCACTTGCGAAAACCAGCAAACGCGGCTTTTGCTTGAGGGCAAGATGTACAGCATCATACAACTGCCTCAACATCTCAAGCGTCAACAGGTTCAGCGGAGGACGATCCAAGATAATCCACAAAAGTTGCTTACGAAAACGAATATGCACATTCGCCATACACTCTCTCTTCTCTTACAGGTAGATGACAGTTGAAAGCGGGGATTCAACGGGGGTATGAGCGATTAAATGTGCTCGTACATGTAAATA